>NZ_JBFUJJ010000050.1:0-16792 GCF_056401435.1 Arthrobacter sp. P4_F10 | reverse complement strand
GACCTGGTTAGGGGTCAAGGCGCGGTGTGTTGTTGTCATGGTGATATTCCATTCACTATGGCGTGGAGAGCTCGGGGCGGGGCTCAGCTGTGTCGTCCATAAGGATCGCGGCTCGGGTGACTTCGCGGGCCAGGGACTTTTCCAGGGCCTCTTCAACGTCGTCCAGAGTGAACGTCGCGTCGATCATGGCATCGAAGGGGTACTTGTCCCGGTGCTCCGCGAGGAAGGCCAGGGACTTGTAGAGGTAGCGGCCTTCGTAGCGGTCCACGTGCTTGATGGTGAGCGCTTTGCGAGTGACATAGCCGGGGTCGAACGGCACGGTCCGGCCAGGAGAAAGGTTGCCCATGACCAGGTAGCGTCCTCCTCGGCGGATCTGCCGCAGTCCTTCGGCAAAGGCGTCGGGGACGCCCGTCAGTTCAATTGCGACGTCGGGGCCCTGGCCTCCGGTGAGCCGCTGGATGGCGGTGATCCTTTCCTCAAGGTCCGGGATTTCGGCCATGTTGATCGTGTGGTCCGCTCCGAAGCGCTGCGCCTGGGCCAGGCGCGGCTCGGAAGGGTCGATGACGATGACGGTTGCGCCGCGTTCCTTGGCGACCGCGGCCGCGTTCAGCCCCAACCCTCCGGCGCCTTGGATGAGCAGGGTTTCCCCGTACTGCAGGCCGATCTGGTCAATGCCGAAGGTGACCTGGGAGAGGGCACAGTTGGCGCTGGCGGCCACGGAGTCGGGGATTTCGTCCGGGACTTTGTAGACGTGCTGGCGTGGGTGGATGTAGTAGTGGGTGCCGAAGGCGGCGTGGAAGTGGGGGGCTTCCTCCGGCTGCTTGCCGAAGAACTCGTAGGCGTTGTCGCAGAGGTTCGGCTGCCCGCCCAGGCACCGGGCGCAGCGATCGCAGGTCTGGAAGTAGGTGGCGACGATGCGGTCTCCCGGGTTGAGCGGCTGGCCGGCGTTGTCGGTGGGGCGGCCGTCCCCGATGGCGGCGACGGTTCCGACCATTTCGTGGCCGAGGCCTCCGCTCTTCTTCACGGGGTGCTTGCCGTTCCAGATGTGCAGCTCGGAGCCGCAGACGTTGGCCCGGGTCACTTTCATCAGGATCGCCCCGGGTCCCGGGGCAGGCAGGGGATACTCGGCGTAGTCGAGTTCCCGGGGGCTGGTCATGACGGCCACGCGGCCGTAGGCGGGTTCAGACATCTAGGGTCTCTTTCGTCGAAGGCAGTTGCCGGYGGCTCGTCGGCGCCCCGCAACTGCCTGGTCGAGGGTTGTTAGTGGGCTGACTCGTCGGCCGGGGCTCCCCCGGCGACGGCCGGGATGTGCACGGGGTCGGCGACGTGCTGGTGCTTGCGGGAGAAGAGGACCGCGACGCCGGAGAGGACGCACGGGATCGCTCCGAAGAGGAATGCGGCGGTCGCCCAGTTGCCGCCGCCGGAGAGCAGGGTGGCCGCCAGTGCACTGGATAGGATCGCGCCGATGGGGCCGACTGCTGCAACAAAGGTTGCGCCGCGGCCGCGGATGCGGGTGTCGTAGCTTTCCCCGACGAAGAAGAGCACGCAGGAGTACGGTCCGATGAGGAAGAACGTTCCGAGGCTGTAAAGCGCGACGACGGTCCAGAAGTCGCTGGGACCGAAGATCATGGCGGTGAAGACGATGCCGCCGGTGATCCAGCCGAAGGCGATGACGTTGCGGCGCCCGAACTTGTCGCCGAAGAACCCGTGCGTGAGGTAGCCGAGGTAGGCGATCACGTTGGACATCAGGAGAATGGCGAGGGAGTTGGTGAAGGACACGTTGTGGACGCTGACCAGGACGGTGGTGCCGAGCACGCTGAAGACCTGGACGGGAAAGTAGTTCAGGATGTGGCCCAGCCCCAGGGCCAGGGTGGTGCGCAGGCTCCGGCCGCGGAAGACGTCCGCGAGGGTGCTGCGGGTTTCGTGCTCTTCGATTCCGAGGGCGGCGGAGAGGTCTTCCGCGTCGGCATGGCGGCCTGTCTTTTGGAGTTTCCGGATTTTCTGGATGGATTCGAACTGCGGTGATTCTCGCAGTTTGCGGGCCAGTGCCGCGACAATCAGGGACGGGATGGCTGCGAAGACGAAGCATCCGGCCCATCCGATCACGGGAAGCAGGACAGCGGTCAGCGCGGCGGCGAGGATGGCGCCGATCGGCCAGCCGCCCTGGACGAGGGAGTAGATGAAGCCTTGGCGCTTCTTGATCCGGGGGTCATCGGACGCGCCGTAGAGCTCGCTGAGGTAGGCGCCGTTCACGCCTTGTTCGGACAAGCCCAGGCCGCTGAGGGACCGGATGGCCACGAGGACGGCGACCGGGACGATTCCGCCGAGTGCGGTCAACGCCGAGGCGATGCCTGCTCCAGCGGTGGTGAAGGCGAGTCCGGCCTTGCGGCCGAATTTGTCGACGACGGGCCCTGCGATGAGGCCCATGCCGACGGCGCCGACGGACATCCAGGTGACCATGGTGGCCTGTTCGGCTTCGTTCAGGCCGAGTTCTCTCCCGAGTTCGGGCAGCAGCGTGCCGAAGAGGATGAAGTCGTAGACCGCGAACGCCCAGGCCAGGAAGCAAAGGATGGTCGCGAATTTGATCTGCCGGTTGGTGACGTGCGCCGGCCGCCAGGCCGTGTTGCTGTTTGTGGACATGATCCACCTCCATTGGTGGGTTCAGGGGGCTGAGGTTGGGGTGTGCAAGCGGTTTTTGGGCGTGACTGCCTGGGGACGTGGCGGCAGCGGTGCCTGTCAGGATGTGATGCGCGCCGGTGATGCGGGCGCCGGGTGCGGCGGGCCGGGGTGTCCGGCCCGCCGGCGGTGGGTCCTTAGCGGGACTTGGCTTCGATCTCGGCGAGGATCGGCAGGAGGAACTTGCGGAATTCGGGGTAGTTCTCGGTGACCGGGAAGTGGCCGAGTTTGGGCATTTCCCAGAACTTGGAGCCCTTGACCAGGTTCGCGACTTCCTTGGTTTCGGCCGGGGAGGTGTTGKGGTCGTATTCGCCCGTGAGCAGGTACAGCATGCACTTGCTCGTGTCGATGGCGGCTGCCTCTTCCGGGGAGACGTTGTGGTCGTAGTAGTAGTAATACAGGTCGCCGGCGAAGACGCCGGGGCCGCCGGACTGGTACTCCCACTGGATCTCGCGGACGTTCTCCTCCGGGGAGTACGGCGAGATGTTCAGGAGCATGGCCGCCCCGATGGAGTTGCGGGAGACGTTGGGGTTGTCGAACTCGCGGCGGATGCCGTCCATGCCGACTTCCACGTACTCGGCCGCGGAGCGCAGGGCCCCTTCCACGGAGATCGTGGCACGGTAGCGGTCGTTGAAGTTGGAGGCCAGATCGATGGCGAGGTGCCCGCCCATGGAGCTGCCCAAATAGACGGGACGGTCCAGCTCGAGGGCTTCGGAGAGGGCGTTGGGGAAGGCCATCATCCGGGATTTGGTCATGTTGTATTCCTGGGTCCACCACTTCTCCCCGTGCGGGGGAAGGGACTTGCCGTGGAAGGGCAGGTCGAAGGCGATGACCCGGTAGCGGGACGTGACCTCGGCGTCGTTGAGCAGGTGCCGGTACTGGCGCCCGTCGGAGCCGGCGGTGTGCCCGACGAGGAGCGGGATGCCTTGCCCGGCCTCTTCGTAGTAGACCCGGTATTCGACGTCCTCGACGGTGAGGTAGACGTAACCGCCCTTGATAGGTTCAAACTTTGCCATGACTTACGCTCCTTCGACGTTGAGCTGGCGGAAGATTTGCATGAGCCGGTTCAGGGCCGGCAGGTAGGCATAGAGCTGGTGGGTGTTGCTGAGCAGGACTCCGTGCTTGGCGGAGGAGCTCTGCAGGGACTGGAAGAACGGGCGCGGGTATTCGGCGGTCATGTCCTTCCACTGCTCGTCGGTGCCTTTGATCCAGATGGCGGCGTCCTTGGGGTCGGTGCCGGAGGGTTCGACCGTGAGGAGCTTGCCGTCGTCGTAGGAGGCCAGCCAGGCCTTGTCGCCGATGGCGACATGGAGTTTGCCGGTGTAGTAGCGCATTTCGCGGTTGAACTCGAAGTCCTTGGTGGCGCTCTGCAGCACCTGTGCGAAGTCATGCATGGATTTGCCTTTCATCGTTGAAAGCCGGAGTGGTGGTGGCGAGGTATTCGTACATCCTCGTGTGGTCCTCGGCGCCGTGGCCGGCATCGAGGGCGGACTGCCAGATGTTTTCGCAGTCGCGGCTGAACGGGGCATCGATGCCCAGGGAATCTGCCAGGGCCGTGGCGATCTTGATGTCTTTGGTCATCAGTCCGATCGGGAACCCGGATCCGAACGTTCCGCTGAGCATGAACTGTCGGACCTTGTTTTCGGAGGTGTTGCTCCGTCCGGAGGACGCGTTCAGGACCTCGGTCATCGTCGCCGGATCGATGCCGAAGCGCTCACCCACGCGGATCGCCTCGACGGTCGCGGCGACCGACGCGGCCGAGACGAGGTTGTTCAGTGCCTTGGCCGCGTGCCCGGTGCCGGCCTTGCCGACGTGTATGACGGATTTGCCCAGGACGTCGAAGATGTCCTTGGCCTGGTCCAGGTCGTGCCAGTTGCCGCCGACCATAATGGCGAGCTGCCCGTTCTGGGCACCGCGGACTCCGCCGGAGACCGGGGCGTCCAGATACCGCATCCCTTGCCGTTCCAGCCGCTGGCCCAGGTTCCGGGAGCGGATAGGTTCGGAGGATGACATGTCGATGAACAGGGTGTTCAGGGACGCGGCCGTGGCGACTCCGCCGTCGGTCAGCACCCCTTCGACGATGTCGGAGTTGGGAAGCATCGTGATGATGACATCGGCTTCCTGCCAGGCGCCCTCGTCGGCGGCGGTCCTGGCGTCCGGGTGTTCGTCCTGAAAGCGCTGGACGGCGCCCTCATCACGGTCGTTGACGATCAGCCGGTGGCCGGCGTCGGCAAGACGTGAGGCCATGGGGAAGCCCATGTTCCCGAGTCCGATGAAGCCGATGGCGCTCATGCCTCGGCCTCCATTTCCTTGAAGACCTCGCGGGCCAGGCGGAAGCTTTCCAGTGCGGCGGGGGCGCCGCAGTAAATGGCGACCTGGAGGAAGACCTCTTTGATTTGTTCCTTGGTCACGCCGTTGCGGATGGCGCCGCGGACGTGGACCTTCAGCTCGTGGGGCCGGTTCAGGGCGCTGATCATGGCCAGGTTGATCAGGCTGCGCTGGGCGCGTTCCAGGCCGGGCCGGTTCCAGACATCGCCCCAGCAGTATTGGGTGACGAGTTCCTGCATGGGCATGGAGAACTCGTCGGCGCTGTCCATGCTGCGCTGGACGTACGCGTCGCCGAGGACTTCCCGGCGGGTGGCGAGGCCTTTGTCGAACAGTTCCTGGTTGGTGGTGGTGGTGCTCATTGGGTTACTCCTTTGGCTGCCTCTTCGGCGGCGTTGAGTGGTGTCTGGTCCCAGACCGCCTGGATGTTGGTGAATTCGTGGACGCCGAGGTAGGACAGCTCCCGTCCAAAGCCGCTCTTCTTCACACCGCCGATGGGGATCCGGGGGTCCGAGATGGAGAGGCCGTTGATGAAGACGCCGCCGGCGTCGATCCTGCGGGCCATGGCCCGGGCTTTGGCGTTGTCGCCGGTCCAGATGGCGGCGCTGAGGCCGAATTCGGAGTTGTTGGCCTTGGCCAGGGCATCCTCGGCGTTCTCGGCGGCGATGACCGTCGCGACCGGGCCGAAGATCTCTTCCTTGAAGGCGGTCATGGACTCGGTAACACCGGCAAGGACGGTGGGGGCGTAGAACGAACCGGGACCGGGCAGCCGATGGCCGCCGGTAAGGAGCTCGGCCCCCTCCGCGACGGAGCGTTTGACCTGGTCATCGACATCACGCAGGGCATCCTCCTTGGCCATCGGGCCAACGAAGGTTTCCGGATCTGCGGGGTCCCCGACCTTGAAGCTTGCAACGCGGCGGGCCAGTTTCGCGGTGAACTCGGCGTAGACGGCGCGTTCGACAATGATCCGCTTCGCCGAGATGCACACCTGTCCGGCATTCACCATGCGCCCGGTCGCCGCAGCGTCCACCGCCTTGTCCAGGTCGGCGTCGGCAAGGACGATGAACGGGTCCGATCCCCCGAGTTCCAGGATGACCTTCTTCAGGGCCCGCCCGGCCTCCGCGGCCACGCTCTGCCCGGCCGCGGTGCCGCCGGTTACGGCCACGCCAGTGATTGCCGGGGTATGGATGATGGCCGGCACGTGATGGCGGTCGCAGTTCACGACGGCAAAGGTGCCTTTCGGAAGACCCGCTTCCTCCCACAGTGCCTCCAGGGCCAGTCCGCAGCCCACAACGTTCGAGGCGGGCTTGAGGAGGTAGCCGTTGCCGCCCAGAATGATCGGCGCGGCGCCCCGGAAGACCTGCCAGACAGGGAAGTTCCACGGCATGATCGCCAACACTGTGCCGGTGGGCAGGTAGGAGACGTAGGCTTCCGGACCGATCGTCGTCGCGGTGTCCTCGAGCATGGCCGGGCCGTTCTCGGCGTACCAGTCGAGCGTGTTCGCGCACTTGGTGACTTCGGCCTGGGCCTGGGTGACCGGCTTGCCCATTTCTGCGGTAATCACGCCGGCAAGCTTCGCGGTGTCGCGGCGCAGCAGTTCCGCCAGCCGGCGGAAGACCTCCGCGCGCCGTGCTGGAGACGTGTCCCGCCAGCTGGCGAAACCCTCGGCGGCGGACCGGACGACGTCCGTGACGGCCTGCTCATCCAGATACGGGTAGATCGCGACGTCTTCGCCGGTGGCCGGGTTCGTCGACTTCGCGACGGCAACTTCGATAGTGCCCATGATGTGTTCCTTCAAGTTCGTGTGATGGGGCTAACAACGACTCTAGAAGCACGGGACACTTTGATAAATATGAAGTTTCCGAAGTTTCACTTCTCGTAAAGAGAACGATTAGCCGGTGTTTAGCTTGCCCACTCCCCTGTCGCCCTGCATCGGTTGAAAAGGAACCGGAGGGCTGTCATTCTTCTGTAAGCGTGATGTTTGGTTACATCACTTCGCTTTTGGAGAACAGAGGACCATGGAGATCTCGCAGCTGGAAATCTTTATCGCCGTCGCGGAGACGGGCAGCATCACCAAGGCGGCCACCAAGTTGCTTCGTGCTCCCTCGAACGTGTCGACCCGTATTCAGCAGCTGGAGCGGGAATTGGGCGTTAAGCTCCTCGTGCGCGACAAGCGGCAAAGCTCCCTCTCGGCCGATGGCGAGCTCTTCCTGGACCATGCGCAAAGGATCATTGACCTGGTCAATGATGCCAAGGCGTTCTCCACCCAGGGCACACCGCGCGGCCGCTTCCGGCTGGGAGCCCTGGAGAGCACCGCAGCGGTGCGCATCCCGCCCATCCTCGCCGCCTTCCACCTCCACTACCCTGCCGTGGAACTGGAACTGGACGCCAATTCCTCCGGCCACCTCTTTGACCGGCTGCTCAACGGCCAACTCACGGCGGCCTTTTCCGACGGCAAGCCGGCTGTACCTGCCCTGACGGGAATCAAGGCCTTCAGCGAGAACCTGCGCATCATTACACCCCAGTCCGTGACCGAGATCAACGATGATTTCAGGGCTTCCCATCCGACAGCATTTGTTTTTGGCCGTGTCTGTTCCTACCGGCAGCGGTTCGAGGACTGGCTCGAATCAGAAGGTATCGTGCCCGGGCGGATCGTTGAAATCTCGTCTTACTACAGCATGCTCGCCTGCGTCGCGGCGGGCGCCGGCATCAGCATGATCCCCGAATCCCTCCTCGAAACGCTGCCGGGCGCAACCAGGGTCCAGGCGCACGAAATGCCCGGCCGGCTCGGCAGCGCTGAGACGTGGCTCATGTGGCGCCGGGACTGCCGCTCGGCCAATCTCAAGGCCTTCATCGCCGAACTTAAGGATCACCTTAGCCCTGCCGACACGGACATCACCGTGGCCGCGTAGAGGACCGGCACACGTGGTTTGCGCCACGGCAGAAGGCCCCCGCTGTGTTGCGAGCAACAGCGGGGGCCGGCTTGTGCTCAGGCAAACGTCCCCGGCCCGGGCAAGGAGCACGTCATCGACAAGGGCGACGTAGAAGTTGAGCTTGCCGGCGTACTCGGGCTGAAACTTGCCCGTCTTGAGCTCGATAACCACATAGCCCGTTGACCGCACTAACGACCCATCCGGCGGTTGATGCCCGGCACGACTCCCCCGCCAGAACCGGGCCAGTTTGTGCAGACACTGTCTGCACAAACCGCTCAATTGTTATCCCTGGATTTGCCGCTGCTGGGCATCCAAGTCTTGACGAGGTAAACGAGACATGTCCTGGGGAAAGACGCTGTTCCATGCGGATTCAAGTCATTTCTGAAGTGCCTGCTGGAGCGCAGGAGAACTGGGAGCGGACCGCCAAGGATTTCCCCTGACTTCGTGGTGCCCTCCCAGCCCGCGGCGGCGATCGGCTGCCTGACTTTCGTTCGTCGCGGTATTCGCCGTGGCCTCGTTCCGGTTCTTCGGCATTTCCCGCGGGGCTGAGCCTAGCTCGCATGAGGCGCCGTCCTGGGCTCTGCCCCGCTACCGCCGAATTTACGTCGCTGCTTCACTCTGGTGATCTGCCTGAAACATAGAAACTGTGTACTTATGGACGTTCGGTGCTGTAAAAATGAAATAAAGCGGCACCAGCAGTTCATGTAGCTCAATTTATAGACACTCGCACAAAGGAGTGTTCCCTTAGTTTCCAGAGGAGAAAAACGTGGTTGTCGCCGCTGTCGATCCCGGTTCCACAGATATCACCGCTTTGATCCACCACCCCGTCCTGTGGGCCTCCGCGGTGGGCGTTTTCGCCGTCGTCATCCTCCAGTCGGCCATATACTTCAAGGCCATCAGGAAGGCGGCTCCCGCAGCGGAGCTGACGCCGGCACAGGTCACCAGTTCGGTCCGCTCCGGCGCGGCCGCCGCCGTCGGTCCATCCCTTGCCGTGGCGCTCATCGCCATCTCGCTGCTCCCGCTGTTCGGAACGCCCGCAGTGCTCACGCGGATCGGCCTGGTTGGATCGGCGGCCTTCGACGTCGCGGCAGCCGGCATTTCAGCGGGCACGCAGGGCGCACAACTGGGAGGCCCCACGTACACGCAGAAGATCTTTGCGATCGCCTTCGCTGCCATGACCATCGGCGGCCTCGCCTGGATGCTGACCGCGCTGATCCTGACCCCCATTCTGAGCAAAGGCGACGCCAAGCTCCGCAGGGTGAACACTGCAGTGATGGCCATCGTGCCGACGGCGGCGCTGCTGGGCGCCTTCTTCACCCTTGCTTTCCAGGAGGTGCTCAAGTCGCCCGTCCACCTTGTCACGATGCTCGCCTCCGCGGCGGCGATGGGCGTCTGCCTGCTGCTGGCGCACAAGCTCCGGCTTCCGTGGCTGCGCGAATGGGGGCTGGGAGTGTCCATCATCGTGGCCCTCACCGGCGCGTTTCTCATGACCGCAGCAGCCTGAAACAACCGACAGGAGCCCTTCTGATGTCCACCTCGACTTCCACAGACACAACTGCACAGTTTTCGGCGTTCGACCGCACCACAAACATCTGGGGCCCCATCACGCTGGGGCTCGGACTACTGTTTTCCCTCGCTGCCGCGCTGTACGCCGCCTTCGGCACCGGGATGGGAGTGACGCCGCTGGAACTGGTCACCGCCGTCGGTGCCGTCTTGGCCACCTTCGGCATCATCGCCGTGATCGAGCCGGTGTCCTACTTCCCCATTCTGGGGCGTTCGGCCATGTACCAGGCGTTCCTGATCGGCAACATCGCCAATAAACTGCTGCCGGCGGCCATCGTGGCCCAAGCCAACCTCGGGGAAAAACCGGGCACCCGCCGCGCCGAACTCATCGCCGGCAGCGCCATTATCGGGGCGGTGCTGGTCCACATCACCACCCTCATCCTCTTCGTCGGCGTATTGGGAACCTGGCTCGTGGGAATGCTCCCCGCGCCGCTGATCGCCACTACCCGCAGCTACATCCTGCCCGCGATTTTCGGGGCCGTGGTGCTGCAGAGCGTCATGGCCATGAAAAGCCGCCGGACCACCATCGCGGCGGTCATCGTTGCCGCCGTCATCGTTTTCGCTGTTGTGCCACTGGCACCGGGACTGACGTACTTTGCCACGGCGCTTGCCGTCATCATCACCATCGCTGCCTCCTGGTTTGCGCGGTCCAAGGATCCGCAGGTCCCGGCGGCTGAGTCGACCGAAACCAGCCAGGCCACCCGCATTTCCGAACCCACCCACTGATAGGGAAGCCAGCAATGACCATCATCACAGGCGTACGCCTGACCCCTGCCGTCGAAGTTCCTGAGTCGTTCATAGAGGACTATGTCGGCGTCTACAAGCACCTGCATGCTCACCCTGAGCTCTCCGCCCAGGAATTCCAGACCGCCGAATACATCGAGCGCCACCTCGCCGGGCTGGGCATTGAATCCTTCCGCTGCGGCGTGACCGGGGTTGTGGGCATCCTGCGGAACGGTGACGGCCCGGTCATCGGCTTCCGCGCCGACACCGATGGCCTGCCCATCGCAGAACAAACCGGCCTGGACTACTCCAGCCACGCCAACGGCCAGTTGCCTGACGGAAGCATTGCTCCCGTGATGCACGGCTGCGGCCATGACACCCACATCGCGTCCGCCCTGGCCTTGGCTACGCTGCTCAAAGAACGCAGCCGCCTCTGGGGCGGAACGCTGGTACTCATCTTCCAGCCCGGCGAAGAGACCGCCTACGGCGCCAAGGCCATGATCGACGACGGCCTGTGGGACCGCGCTCCCAAACCGGAAGTGGTGCTTGCCCAGCACGTCATGCCCATCAGCGAGGGAAAGCTGCTTATCCGGGGCGGCCACATGGCGAGCCTCGCCGATTCGTGGAAGATCACCGTGCACGGCCAGCAGGCCCACGGCTCCCAACCGGAAAGGTCCATCGACCCGATCGTCGCCGCCTCCGCAATGGTGCTGCGCCTGCAGACCATCGTCTCCCGCGAACTGGCGCCCTCGACACCCGCCGTTGTCACCGTGGGGACATTCCACGCCGGCCTGAAGGAAAACATCATCCCGGAATCCGCCGAGTTCTCCCTCAACGTCCGGACACCGGATGAGGACACCCGGGCAATGGTCCTCGCTGCGATCCGGCGGATCATTTCGGCCGAAGCGGCTGCCTCGGCAGCGCCCGAGCCCACCATCACCGAGCTCAACAGCTTTCCGCGCTGCTACAACGATCCTGCGTCGGCGGACCGGGTGATCGAGGCGTTCACGGCGGACTTCRGAGCCGACGCGCTGATCGATGCGCCGCTGGGCATGGGGTCGGAGGATGCAGGGTGGCTCAGCGACGCCATCGGTGTTCCGGGCGTTTTCTGGGCCTTTGGCGCTTTCGACCCGGAGCTTTTCGACGACGGCGACGCACCGGCCGGCAACCACTCACCGTTCTTCGCACCGGACGCCCGTGCCGCCGTCGTTGGCGGAACAAGTGCCGCGCTCTCCGGGGTGCTAGCCTATCTGGGCCGGAACTGAAATGCGCGGGGGCGGCGGCGAGCCCGCCGCCCCGTTCCCCTTCCGTGGGCGCCGCCTTTCGGTGTCGTAGCCTTCGCAGTAACAGGACAGGAGCCGGGACGTGGAGGAGCTTGATGGGCTCGACCGGCAGATCGTGGCTGCGCTGGTGCGCAACGGCCGCGCCTCTTGGCGCCTGATCGCTGACGTTTTGGGACAGCAGGAACGCACTGTGGCGCGTCGCGGCAACAAGCTGCTGGAATCCGGTGTGGTGCGCACCAATTCCTTCATTAACCCGGCATCGGTCAGCTCGCGCTCCGCTTTCCTGCTGCGCGTGACGGCCGCCCCCCGGGAGCTTCGCCAGGTCTGCTCGTGGCTGGCTGCGCAGGACGAGTCGTCGTGGGTCAGTGCGCTGTCCGGCGCGAACGAGGCTGTGGCTGAGATGTTCATTTCCGCCGATGAACTTGGCGGGCTGCTCTACCGTCGCCTGGCGGAAGTGGCGGGTGTGGAATCCTTCACCATGACGCCGTTGCTGGAGTATTTCCGGACCCCCAGCGGCTGGACTCCGGCGATTCTGGACAATGAGCAGTATGCGGCGCTGCATCGCGACGAGGACGGCCAACTGGCGGGGATCCGCAGCGGGCACCCGGTGGCGTCACTCGATGAAACGGGTCGGTCGCTCGCTGAACTGCTCCACCGCAACGGACGCGCCACCGCGGAAGAACTGGCATCCGAATTGTCGGTGTCCAAGGCAACAGTCAGCCGCAGGCTGGAAGCAATGACCAGTTCCGGTGCGCTGTTCATCAGGGCGGTGGTGGACCCGGCGGCGCTGGGGTTCCCCGTGGAAGCGCTGGTCACCATGACCCGTTCCGGCGCGGCGTCGGGGGGGCCGGGAAAGCATCTGGCCGGCCTGCCGGTGACCCGGTGGGCCGCGGCATCCGGCGAGGATGTGCTGGCGCAGGTGGCTGTGGCCACCCTGGATGACCTGCGCGTGCTGCTCGACGATCTCCGCGGGATGGAAGAAGTGACCGCTGTCCGGTCCTCCATTTACGCGGAGATCTTCAAACGCAGCACCGTGATGTACCGGGACGGGGTACCGGAGAAGCCGTAGGCATTCCCGTGACGAACTCGATGCTCGCGGCTTGCACATTTCACCGGCAGCCGCCCAAAAATTCGACCCCACCGGGCCGGTGACCTTAACCTTCCACGGAGCTTGGTCGGTGGAATCGGATCACTTCATAAGATCCGTTATCGGCGTTCCAAAATCCCCGGAAACGCGTGGGGTAAGAGACTATCTGGGGCCGTTTTTGGGGGGCTCGACGGCGCGTACTATCCGGTCAGGACTTTGGGGTAAGTACTGAGGAACTGGAAGACGCTGCGGGCGGCCCGGAAGGTGGCTACCGAAGGCAGTTTGCGAGGCCTGCGGCGGCCGCTGGGAGATGATCTCTGGCTGACCTGAAACCGTGCCTGTTCGGTCGAGTGCGAGGAAACGGCCGGTTCCCGCATGGGGTCTGCACGAAGCGAGGCCGCCCTGATCTGGGCCCTCCAGCGCGCGTCCGGGCACAAGCTGCCGGTCATCGCCGTTTATGCCGTGGACGACCGCTGGATGGCCCCTGACTTCCAGTGGAGGGAGGCCATCCGGGAAGCGGGGCTGGAACTGCTGCAAAAGGCGCAGGACAGCGCCCATGCCCAGGCCCCCGAGGTCGAAGTCGAGATCCAGCTCCGGCACGGCAGCGCGGGAGCGGTCCTCATGGAAGCCTCCAAGGACGCCTCCATGCTCGTCGTCGGGGACACACGACCGGCACCGGCTCGACGGCGGACCGCTGACCAACCGCGCCTTGCAGGTTGTTTCCGCCTCTGACAGCCCGGTCGCCGTCGTCCCGCCCACGCCCGACACGGGCCGCCACGGGGTCGTAGTCGGCGTGGACGGATCCGAGGAGTCACTGCAGGCCGTGTTCTTCGCCGCCACCGAGGCCGACCGCGCCGGCGATGAACTGACCGTGGTCCTTGCCTTCCGCACCCCGGCCAGGTGGGTCGGGACCCGGTTGCCGGCCAGCGGGCTGGCCGAGACCATCATCGAGGAAAACAAGGTAGTCCTCGCCGAATCGGTGGCAGGCCTGCGGGACACGTACCCGGATCTGGTCATCCATCAGCGACTCGAAACTGAGACCGAACCTGCCAAGGCCCTGGTTAACACGCCGCAGGAGGCCCGGTTGCTGGTGCTCGGCAGCCGCGGACGCGGGGCATTTTCCCGGCTGGTGCTGGGTTCCACGGCCCACGCCGTCCTGCTGAACGTCCCCTGCCCCACCATCATTACCCGGCTGCACAAGGTCAAGCACGACGAGGACTGACGCTACCATCCGACCGACGGCGGGGGTCGTCAGCATCGCCATCAGCGGTGCGGCCACCACCATGCCGATAGCATCCACCGTGATCAGCGATCCAGCCTGGGCTGCACCCACCTGGAGGGCACCAGCGATCAGCGGAAGAATGCCGGCAACCACGAACTCGCTGGGTTAGCATCAGGAACCTACGCAGCGTCAGCACATAGACCACCAGCGGAAGCCTGGGCCGCCGTGCCGGTGAGAGTGTCCTTTTTAACGTCGGATTCGCAGTTCCGCTCATGGTCAGTCCTCCCTGCCAGGCACCGCCCGGCGGGCCAGACCAACCCCGGCTCCTGTTATTCCGACACCCCCGGCCTACACCCCGGGAGCTGGTCACGGCTGAAGTTGAAGCACAGGGAAAACTTTGAGGTCATCTGCGGTGGTTCATCGGACCGATCACCCCGCCCTGGGAGGTAGTGGCCGGCCTTGTCCTGAACGGGCAAATGCGGATCGTCGGCCGGTCCACACCTCTGAAAACAGGGGGCCGCCCGCGAGCTGGCACGGTGGCTGYAATCTCCCAAGCCGTAAGCCCCAGGAGAACGTTCACCACGCGCCAAGCTCATGGTTGTCTGCAACCGAGGTGGACGGAGATCCGGAGCGCGCGCGAGCCAAAACTTGGAGAAGCCGGCTGCGCGGAACCTGCATCCGTCAGCAACGCTGGTGGCTGCAGACTGCTAGCAAGTGGGGACGTTCTGCCCTAGCGCCTAAGCCCCATAGACCCAACAGTGAGGTCATGACGACCAGGTCGGGTTGCAGGCTATGCCTGCTCCGCAAATTGTAGGTTGCAAGGGCAGGTGCCCCGCCTGCCAGCCTGTCTTGGCCTTGCCTCTGATGATGAGCGCCGCCTCCACCCTGCTCAGACCCGGCCGGCGCCTTGGTCGGGCAGGCTCCTGACGGGCATGCACACGTCCTTCACAGCGGCAAGGAATATGGGTCGTCGTTGCGGTATGTCAGGTGTCGGCGCGCCCCTCTGTTTTCTGCGCTCCAAGGAGTACAGGGAACCCCGAGACCCGTGTCCAGGAGACCGAAAATGACACCAAGACCACATGTCGACCGGGTGAGCGCCGAGGACATGATGTCTCTGGACGCGGACATCGGCTCAGCACCAATGCAAGTGGGGGCCATTCTCATGCTCAGCACGGAAGCCGGCGAAGACCCGGTTTCCCTTCTGGATACACTGGCGCTTCGGATCGGCGCTGTTCCCCGGCTGCGTCAACGACTGGTCACTGTCCCCTTCGGTTGCGGGCGTCCCATTTGGACAGATGATTCCGGCTTTGATCCGGCACATCATCTCGTCGTGATCGCCTGTCCGGCGCCCGGCGGCGAGGAAGCCGTGCTCAACATTGCAGCCGAAATGCTCGTCACCCCGTTGTCCCAAGACCGTCCGCTCTGGTCAGCCAAGCTCATTACCGGCGTAAGCCAGGACCGCACAGCGCTTGTTTTCATTTTTCATCATGTCCTCACCGATGGAATTGGAGGCCTCGCCGTCCTGGAGGCCCTGGCAGCCACGGAAGAAGACGGGTGGGGTGGCCGCCGGGAGCCAGAGACCCCAGGCTCGGCGCTGCACCTGGCCATTGACGCTGCAAGGAGCCGATTCAACGCACTGGCCCGGCTGCCGGCCGCACTGCGGACCGCACTGCGGACCGCAGCCGCCGGAGCCTCCGAGCTGCGGCCGATGGGCAAGACCAGGGCTGCCCGCACTTCACTCAACCGCCCGACGGGTCCGCAACGGACGCTTGCCGTCCTCCACTGCGAGGTGGAAGAAGTCAAAACCGCCGCACACCTGCAGGGAGCGACAGTCAACGATCTCATCCTCGCCGCCGTCTCGACCGCCCTGCACCGCCTGATGCTGGGACGGGGCGAATATGTCGAAGAGTTCGTGATCTCCGTATTATTCTCGGCACGCCGCCACACATCAGTCACCTACCTGGGCAACCGTAGCGGAATAATCCCTGTACGCGTTCCCGCGGTCGGTCCGGCCAAGACACAGCTGGCGGCACTTGCCGCAACAATGAGGATTGCCAAGCAGCAGCCTCCCGGAGCCTCCGCTGCACTCATCGGCCCCATATCTCGGACCCTCGCCCGCCTTGGCGCCTACCGATTCTTCATAGACCACCAACACCTTGTCCATACCTTCGTCACGAATCTGCGGGGGCCCGAACATGCCTTGGTGATCGCGGGCAGGCCGGTAACCGGGATCATTCCGGTCGGAGCGATCAGCGGTAACGTAACGGTTGCGTTTGCAGTCCTCTCCTACGCCGGCGTGCTGACCATCACCACAATCGCCGACCCCGAGACATGCCCGGACCTGACAAGACTGCATGAGGAACTTGCCAGGGCCCTCCACGCTCTGACGGTGACTGGACCTCCATGAACTTCGCCCCGAGAATTCCGCCCTCAATCAATTCGATTCAGGTCGATCCATTCTGCGAGAGCAGACGGTTTCCGTCGGCGTCGATCACGACGCAGTGGTGGTGGGCTTTGCCGGCGTCGATGCCGGCCCACAATTTCGCCAAACAGCCTCCAGTCTGTCGGATGGGTGGAACCCGGCAGATAACCGCGCCGTCGTGTCCTTATCCGGCGATCATGTCGCGTCTCTCAATCGGTTCGGGTCATCGCGGGGCGGCGGGCGGCCAATCCTACGGAGCCCTCACGACACGAGTCTTCCGGCCACAGCAACAAATCCATACCCGCCTCCCCCGGGCAGCACGACCCTAAAACGGCCACGGAACCACCCGTCAACACCATAAGGACTGGGCCGCCACGGAGTTCTCGGACAGTGGACCCCCTTAAAATCGGGGGACTACTGAAATGAGGAATGTGCAGAATGCCTGCATCACGTCGCCGGTTCAGCCAGGAGTTCAAGGACCAGCTGTGCGAGGAAGTCGTCTCGACTTCGAAAACAATCAAGTCCGTCGCCGACTCGTACGGGGTCGGTGCCGAGACG
>NZ_JBFUJJ010000049.1:0-18030 GCF_056401435.1 Arthrobacter sp. P4_F10 | reverse complement strand
TCGCCGTACGAACCATCTAACTAACCACAAACCACAACCGGCAGGGTTTTCTCCTTCGACGCAGCGAAGAAGAAAACCCTGCCTTTTGTGGTGCATGGGCCCCCTCGGGGAGCACGTGCTTTGCCGCAGGACGTGTGCCTCTCGCCTTAAACCGGTGGCTCCTCACAGACGTCCTGCGAACAGAATGGGGCTTGCGCGAAGCCGCCATCTCGGGCTGGGGCGCCGTCAGCAACCGCATTGCCGCCTTGAAGGCGGGACTTGACCTGGAAATGCCCGGCACCGACGGCCCAGCGCTTACCTGGCGGCTCCCCCGCCAGCCAAGCGATACGACTCCTGCAGCAGCTCGTCCAGTTCCTCGACGTCGATCCTATCCAAGCGGACCAGCACCAGTTTCGGGGACTGCTCGTGGTGGGGCGTCCAGAAGTAGGTGTCGGGGCCGGTCCCTGCGAGTGCTTCCCGTTCCTCGGTTTTCACGGTGAGGACGCCGTCTTCCCAGATACGTGCCATCAGGGTTTTTCCGAACCATGCCGGCTGGCCCCAGCTGGGCCGCTCGCTAACCCCCGGCAGTCCACGGCAGATCTGGCGGACATCTTCCTCTGTGGCCATGGTTCACTGTGGCACCGGAGCCCCTGACCAGGCAACGCCTGCCCTCCCTAGGGAGACTTCCAAAAATTGCTTCGACCACAGGCGGTCAGTATTGCGGCCTACCTTCCATACGTTGTATGGTTAAGCTTCCATACAACGTATGTTTCTGCGGTGCATCCCGCATCGTCGGCGCCGTTGCCAATACCGCCCTGTACAGAGGAGCAACCCATGACCGTCCACTCCACGGACGACCTGCCATCCAGCCCGGAAGACATCGACGCAGTCAAACCGCAAAGACACGGCGCCGGTGGGCGTTCGCGCTGGGATCTCAGCACTCTGCGCGAGCTGTGGCGGTTCAAGGAATACGGCCGGCCCGAGCGAAAGTCGCTGGCCCTGGGCGTGCTGATGAACGGCGGGCAAATGGCCGCCAATCTTGCCGCCCCCTGGCCGCTGGCGCTGGTCATCAACGACCTGCTCCAGGACAAGGGCCAAGGTAACGGCCAGGGCAAGAGCGGGATCCTGCACGCCGTCGCCGGGTGGTTCGGCGGTTCGTCGATGGCGATGCTGCTGGTCGCGGCGAGCGCCGTGGTGGCGATCACCGCTGCCGCGGGGATGTTCTCCTACCTGGGCGACATGTACATGAACGGGTCCGGCCAGCGGATCACCTCGCGCATCCGCGCGGATGTGTTCGCCTACACCCAGCGGCTGCCGATGGCCTTCCACGACCGGCAGAACGTCGGCGAGCTGACCAGCCGGGTCGTCTCCGACACGTCAACGGTGGAATCGACCCTGAGGGATGTGGGCACCGACCTCGTCCCGTCCGTGCTCACCCTGGCCGGTACCGCCGCCGTGATGGTCGCGGTGGACTGGCGCCTCGGGCTGATCGGGCTCGTCGTCGCCCCGCTGGTATTCCTGACCGCCAACCACTTCGCCGGCCTGACCCGGCAGTACGCCCGTCGCAAGCGCGCCGCCACCGGCGACCTGACCGGGCTCGTCACCGAGTCCCTGATGGGCATCCGCACCGTGCACGCGTTCGGCAGCCAGCGGGTGCAGGACCAGCGGTTCGCCACGCAGAACGACAACGTGCTCGGCCTCTCGCTGCGCTCGGTCAAGGTCAGCGCCAAGTTCTCCCCCACCCTGCAGTTGGTCGCCTCCGTGGGCACCGCGCTGGTGTTGTTCGTCGGCGGTTACGGAGCGCTGAAGGGCTGGTGGCAGGTCGGGGTGCTGGTGGTCGTCACCAGCTACCTCAAGACCATGCTCTCGCCGATGAAGTCCCTGGCCAAGCTGGCACCTAGCTTCACCCAGGGCGCCGCCTCCGCCCAACGGATCGCCGACATCCTCGACCAGCCCACCGACCATCAGGGCACCGAGGAGCCGCTGCCGGCCCGCGTCGACGGCCGCATCGAGCTGCGCAAGGTCGTGCTGGACTACGGCACCGGCCGCGGCCCGGTCTTCACTGACGTCGACCTGACCGTCACCCCGGGCGAGCGGATCGCCCTGCTCGGTGACAACGGCGCCGGCAAGTCGACCCTCCTGTCCGTGATCGGCGGCCTCTACCGTCCCACCTCCGGCCAGGTCCTGCTCGACGGGCACTCGGTCCCCGACCTCCCGGAGCGCTGGCTGCACCAGCAGGTGGCCATGGTCCTGCAGGACACCTTCCTGTTCTCCGGCACACTGATCGACAACATCCGTTACGGCCGCCCCGACGCCACGGACGCCGAGGTGGCTGCCGCCGCAGAGGCGGCCCTGGTCAGCGAGTTCGCCGATGACCTCCCCGACGGGCTCGACACCACCGTCGGTACCGGCGGGACCGGGCTGTCCGGCGGGCAGCGCCAGCGCGTCGGCATCGCCCGCGCACTGCTCGTCGACGCCCCCGTAGTGCTCCTCGACGAACCCACCACCGGCCTGGACGTTCACGCCGAGGAACTCGTTGTCCAGGCGCTGGGCCGGCTCGTCAAAGGTCGCACGATCATCGCGACGACGCATCGGCCCGCGGTCACTGCGCTGGCCACCCGCACCGTGTACCTGCGCCGGGGTGGCGTTCTGGACACCGAGCTGCCCGAGACCGCTCCGGCAGACCCTTCCGCCGACCGCACCCACCTCACAACCATCGGAGCCCTCTAATGACCATCACCGCGACGAACACCCGAGAGCCGTCCACCCACCGCACCAAGCCATCGAAGAACCAGACGGCGACTGCGTCCCCGCCCACGGCCGGCGAGGTGGTGCTGCATGCCCTCCTCGCCCAGACCAGGGCACTTCGGGAGGCCGAGCGCAAGGTGCGCGACGGCGACCCGAAGGGGGTCACCAAGATGCGCGTCGTGATCCGCCAGCTGCGTTCCACACTTCGCGGCTTCTCCCGCATCCTCGATCGGCAGGTCACTCGACCGGTGTGCGCCGAGCTGGCGTGGCTGGGCCGCCAGCTCGGCGAGGAGAACGACACCCAGAGGACACTCATCGAGCTGAAACGACAGCACGACGCCCTGCCGTCGGAGTTGATCGTTGGCCCGGTGTTCGACCACGCCCGGACCCAGCTGGACCAGCTCGCCGTCAGTAGCAGCCAGACCACCCATGCCACGCTCGACAGCGATCGCTACGCCGCGCTCCGTCAGGTGCTGGACTGGCCGCCGGCCGACCCGCCCTTCACCGAGCGCGCGGCGCGGCCCGCGGCGGAGGAGCTGCCAAAGAGCATCGCCAAGGCGCTGCGCACGCTCGACCGTCACCTCGTGGCCGCCCAGGCGCTGCCGGCGGGGACAGAGCGGGATGAGGCGCTGCACGACGCCCGCAAGGCCGACAAGCAACTCCGCTACGTGATCCACGTCGCCACCCCCGTCGTCGGCAAACCCGCCCGGCGGCTGGGCCGGCAGGCCAAGAAGCTCCAGGACCTGCTCGGCGACTACCAGGACGCGGTCGTGACCCGCCCAGTGGTGCAAGGGCTCGGTTCCGCCGCGTCGGCCAAAGGTCATCCGACCGGCACGTACTACCTGGTGGACGCCCTGGAGCAGGTCCGCACCGACCGTGTCCTGGAGAAGCTTCCGCGCCGGTTAAGCAGCCTCTACGACGAGGCGGCCTGGCTGCCCAACGCCGCCTCCCTCCAGTACGACCCGGGGACGTCAGCCGCGCGGACCGGGAGCGGGATCTGAACGCACCACAGCTGCCAACTCGAGCGTTACCGGCGGTCGAGGGGCCGCCGCAGCCGAGCGTCGGCTCGGTCTCAACCGACCACCAAGGCCAGACAGCTCCGGCCGCGTCGCGGGCCTGACCCCGCGACGCGGCCGGAACCGGGGCGCACTGTCCGTGGCTCAGAAGTCGTCGCCGAACGAGACGGGACCGCTTCGCGAAGGACTTCGGGTGATCCTTCACCCCGTCGGGGCCCAGCTCACCCCGTTGTGGGCCTTCTAGCCGAAATTCACCGCCGCCGCGCTGATCGAYTGGTGCGACACCGCTGGAGTCGACACCGCCTTCATCGACCCGAGATCACCCGACAGAACGCCTTCATCGAATCCTTCAACGCCCAGTCCAGAAGGGAACAACTTTCTGGTGAAATCATCCACACCATGGCCGGAGCCAACTATTTGGCCGAGGAATGGAAATCTATCTACAGTCATGAATGGCCCCACGAGTAGCTGGACGGCATGAGGCCGAAACGCTTCTAGGAAACATGGACCGAAACAGGCCAAATTAGCTATCGCGTAGACGCTGGACTGCTAATTGGGGTCCGACCATTCACGCTGACCGGGCTGAGAACGAAACAATGAGACCTAGACGTGTGTTCGGCTCAATGTCACACTGCCTCAATGGCACTACTGAAGTTTAGCCTTGCGCAAGTCGGGCTTGTTGGGATCATGCGTCCAACGGGTCGCGGCGAGGGTGTGGAGTGTGCAGCGCTCCGACATCTCGCATCTCATCGAGGGTCACAGGTAGGAGACCAACACGCAGCGGTTCGCTTCGCTCGGACTACCCAAGTTGCTCCCGCTGCCGCAACGACAGGTCGCACTTTTTAGAATCACGCCCGGTAGGCCGGATGGGGAGGAAGCGAAGTAAATGAGCGCTGATCGGGCATTTTGGCTCCGGATCGCCCGAGTGATTGGCATCAGCGCCCTCGCTGCGTCCATTCTCCTCTCCGGCTTCGGGCCCGTGGCCACATCGGCGGCAGCGGAGTCGATGGCCGTTGCGGCGGCGTACACGCCTGACGAACTTGCGATGCTTCCTGGCGAGACGCGTGCGACAGGGCTCCGCATCCAGAACCCCACGAGCGCCCCTGTGGTGGTCAACCCGAAGATCAGGCAGGAAAGCGGCGCAGTTAGTCCACTCGTCATAACCCTTGACGAGACACCCGTGTCGATTCCGGCGGGCGGCTCGCTGACTGTGCCAGCAATCGTCACTCTCCCCGCCCGGCTGTTGTCGTCCGTCACAGTGGTCACGACGATCGGTTACACCGGAGTGGACTCGGCGGGGTCAATCCTGGCTACGCTGAAGGTCTTGCCCGGGACGATTCCGGCGCTGGCGTCGAATGCGCTCACGATCTCCCAATCTGGCGACACGGCGATGGTCGATACCCAAGCCGCAGACCTCTATTTCGGCGTCCAGAACACTAGCGCTCTGACGCAGCGCATCACAGGGGCAACGCTCACTTTCCCGACCTTTCTCAAAGTCGAATTGACTAAGGCCTCGCGCCCTGCTGACGCCCCCACAGGTTCCCTTACGCTGGATCTGCCGGACACCCTCGCCCCCGGAGACGGCGCCACCGTGCACCTACACGTAAGCGCGCCGAACGGCGTTCAGCCTGGAAGTGCCCTAGTCGTTCTATCAATAAACTACGAGGACTCGGTCGGCCAGAACGCCGGATTCGCCACGGACAGTCACAAGATTTCCCTGAGCGTGTTTGGGGAGGACGCGTTGACCGGCGCCTTCGGCGCGGCGATCGCGCCCGCGCTCTTCGTCGTTCCTGGCCTGCTGTTCGTGCTCGTCGTCTGGTTCCTGTGGTGGCGTGTGTATCCCCGCGAGTTGCCTATCGAGATCACGCCGCCGCAGACGATAACCGGCACGGTGGCCTTGGCGATCCTCGGTGTTCTTTTCGCGATGCCGTTTCCTTTTCTTTATACGGAGATTTTCGGCCGGAACTACAGCGCTGTCTACGGATTCGTCGATATCGTCCGGATCTGTGTACTAGGCATCGCAACCGGGGCAGCAGTCTGGGCGGTCGCGATAGCAGTCCGATGGGTAATCCGCCGAAATCGTTTTCAGCCGAATGACAGTGCCCGAACAGTCCTCCGCAAAATCACGCGCTTCAAGGGCAAGGCTAAGACCAAGGACAAGCTGGATCAGGTAGCTAACGCGAACTACACGAACCAGAACACAGACAGGGTGTTTGTGCTCCGCTTCGGCCCGACTACAGCCTTAGTATGCCCCCGGATCGTGTCAAAGCCTTCAAAAGAAGGCGAGAATGCAGCAAGGTTCGATGCTCTCCTCACGGAAGGAAAGAATCGAGAGCTCTACGAACTCGTGACGGGCCCGGACTTCAGCTCCCCCGAATACCAGCCAACCAAGGATGTCGCGACTGTTACTAAGGTCAAACTGACTGACCTGACGGACTTCGGTCACCGCAGGATTGTCAGCACGGAGTCGTAATGGGTGATCGAGTCGAAGGTAAAAATGAAGGGCCGGGTGCGAGCACCCGGCCACGGCCCGCCATCGGGCGGCCCAATTTACTTAAAAGTAAATTCTATCTACTCAAAGATAGTTATTCAGTCAATTCGTTTATATCAAGTGGCCGCAAGGATAGCAATAGGGGCAGATGTCATGGCTAGTATCACTCGTTTTCATATCAGCTGGCTGCTGACATCTGCGCTTCGGGAGGTTGTCATTGATGGACTCGGTAAGCCGTCACTTAGCAGTCTGACCTCCTACACGACCGCCTTCATGGCGGCACCCACGACGGGAGCAGAATGGCTGAAGCCGTGGGGCTCCTACGAGACGGGGCACAAGTACTGGGCGGCTCTGCTCGGCTCTGGGTATTCGACGGCCCAGGCGTACTCGGGGTGGATCAAGCAGGTACCACTGTTGCGGTCTAGGGGGTTCGTGCCGACAACAAATCGCCTGAATGTCATCGTGACCTGTGAGCGCTACCTCTACCCATCCGGAGTCGGCATCGCGGTCACCGCGACGTTTGAAGGGGATTTGACGCTCGAAGCCGCGGCATCCCTCCAACAGCAATTAACTCAACTCGCGGTGTTCAAAGCATCCGACGACAAAATCCGAACGATCGATATGATTCTCCTTCACGAGGTGCAGCAACTAGAGARAGACGTTCTCGGCAGTCCGAGTAGTAGCCCTGTGCGCGGCCTCGAGCTGACTACAGTGACAACCATTTCAGGAGCCACGGGAACAACTTCAACTGAGGAAGCGACGGCTCTGTTGAGGCAGATGTGCTATCCGGGGCAGCCTCCTGGAAATACTCTCATCATCGCTAATAAGCACGGCAAGTTTGCCGAGACGATCCGCCTTGCAGGACAGAACACGCAGGCGTCATGGTCGCCGAAACGCAGCACTACGCCCAAAGAAAGTGATGGACTAACCTGCTATCACCACAACACAGTGTTGTCCGCGCTCCACATCGCACAGTTGCTCAACCTGGCCGAACTAGCCGGCCCACAACCTGCTAAAGAGCCTGCCCACGCACAGCAGCTGTATACGCGGGCAGGCGCTGTCCTCGGCTGGGCGTACGGTGGAGAGTCTGTTTACTCGACGTATTTCGCACCGGCAGCCATCGATGATTCGCACCTCGTCAACGGCATCAACTTGATACGCAAAGACCTAGCCGGTCACGGGCCGATCCATCTCCGGAACGCCCCGACCGGACCTCAAACCACCGGTGAGCCTAGCTAAGCCTCGATCCATCGGTCAACTTGGTCGATTAGGGTAGCCAGTGCGTGATCACCTTCTACCGACGTTCGCGCCCAAGTAGCCGGGCAGCGTCAGCCACCGGTTGGCCAACTCCCGCAGTTTGAGAGCCGATCGGCATGTGGGGACGAGTAGGAGCGGACAGACCGCCACCGAATCCCGCGCGGGCAGCTCCCGAGGGCTTCGGCTCGACGCCCAGATCTGACGATCATGCCATTTGAAGCCACCGCCCGGAGGCCCTGAATGTCTCGTCGGATGCTGCTCTTCCCGGGCACGACCTGCACAGTGGGCGTCTACGCCTCGGCGAGCGGTGGAACCTTTCGCACATCCTCGTGTCATGGCCGGACGACGAGCACCTCGCGCACTGGACATGGATTCCCGCCGGGAACGTCCGCCGCTTCAGCGACTCCGAATGGGACATCGAGGAGGACCGGCGGTGTCCGGTGAAGCTGCGAGGCATGCGGTGGGTAAGCCGTCTGCCGGGGTTCCTGCCGGCATGAGGGGATCATGTGAATGGCAAGAGTTTCTTCACCACCGAGTTCTTGACGTTGCGAGGCCCGCAGCAACTCCCGCAACGGGTACCGGCACCGGGGCTTCGACACCCGCACCGGCACCCTGGACGTCGCCATCCCCTAGCTCCGGCAGGGATAGTGCTTCCCGGACTGGCTGCTGGAACGCCGCCGCCGGGCCGAGGTCGCCCTGACCACCGTGGTCGCGACCTGCTACCTGCTCGGGGTCTCCACCCGGCGGATGGAAAAGCTCCGCGCTGCTGCGTATCTGGCACGGGACGTCAACCCAAAATGATCTAGCCGCTGGTCACGGATCTTGCCGCCGACGGTGTTCCCGTGGCGGTGGACTGCAGGGTGTCGGGATTCAGCAAGCAAGGCTATTACCGGTGGAGAGCCAGCCCGGTCACGGAACGCGACTGGGTCGACGCACACCTGGTGAACGCCGCCCTGGACATCCATGCCGACGATTCTGCGTTCGGGTACCGGTTCATCGCCGACGAACTCCCCGAGAAGGGCATCATGGCCGGTGAGAACAGGGTTCAGCGCTTGTGCAGGGACCACGGCATTTGGTCTGTATTTTCCAAGAAGCGCGGACTGAACCGGAAACCGGGCCCACCGGTCCACGACGACCTGGTGGAGCGGGACTTCACCGCCRCTGCGCCGAACGAGCTGTGGCTGACCGACATCACCGAACACTCCACCGCCGAGGGCAAGCTCTACCTCTGCGCGGTGAAGGACGTCTATTCCGGAAGGATCGTTGGCTACTCGATGGACTCGCGGATGAAGTCTTCGCTGGCCGTCGCCGCGCTGGAGAACGCGGTGCGGACACGCCGCCCGGCGGGGACCGTGGTGCACTCGGACCGCGGCTTCCAGTTCAGGTCTCGCCGCTTCGTTGAATCGCTCCGACACCACGGGCTCACAGGCTCGATGGGCAGGGTCGGCGCGTGCGCGGACAACGCCGCGATGGAATCGTTCTTCTCCCTGCTGCAGAAGAACGTCCTGGATAGGCAGCGGTGGACCACCAGGCAGGAACTCCTTTTAGCCATCACGACCTGGATCGAACGGACCTACCACCGCCGGCGACGGCAAAGACGGCTGGGAAAACTCACACCAATCGAATATGAAACAATCAACCGGACCGCGCTCAGAGCGGCCTAAGACCCCGAGCCAACAAAAGCCGGGGCAGTCCCGAGCAGCTTTTCGTGGTCYTGGATAAGCGGCCCGTATGCTGCAGTTAGCACTATTTGGTGATCCTCTTGTACGAGAGCTGGATGGCTTGTGGAGTCCTGGCTTGCATCCGAGCACGGACCATTAGTCCGCCAACGACTAAGCGTTTTACGTTCCTCCCGTCAGTCGTCTGCTGCTGCCGGTCGTATCCTAGCGGCCCCGCCCCATACCGGAGCTTGATCTGAACGCCGGCCGGAACCTCAAATTCCGCAACCGTGTTTGGAGCCTTGATCGTAAATACCTCCAGATCGTGCCAACGCCCGGCGGATAGATGCGTGTGTACGCGGACTTCAGCCATGATTTCTCCAGCCCTCAATTAAAGTCGCCATGAATTCCAATTCCGTTGCTGGCGCTAACATGATTGTTTTGCCTCATCCCGGTGCCAAGGGTGGGACGTTGCCATTTGTGGCCGTCGACTCGAAACCCTTGAGAGGGTCGCCCGATCCGCCGGCGCCGTCCCATTCGTTGCCGACGCTGCATCGGAGAACGGTGTACGCGAACTTGTTGCAACTACCGTTGAGCGATTCGGATCGATCAACGGTCTCGTGCTGAATGCGGGCATTGTCAGCCCCGGGGCAGTCGGTGAGTCGGCGAACGAAGACTCGGACGCAACGATCCGTACCAACTGACGGGTCCCTTCCTTCTGGCCAAGGCAATCGTGCCGCACCTCATAGCGGCTGGCGGCGCCATTGTGGGAGTCGCCTCAGCCGCGGCGCTCAGGGCAACCGCAGGTATCCCCGGGTATAACGCCTCAAAGGCGGCGCTAACAATGCCGATGCAGTCGATTGCCGTGGACTACGGCCCACTTGGGGTCCGAGCGAACGCCGTCTGCCCGGGGTGGACCCGCACCGAAATGGCAGACCAGGAAATGGATGAATTCGGCGCAGAACTCGAGCTGAAACGTCAACACGCTTACTCCGTGGCCACATCATTCGTGCCTACCCGACGGCCAGCAGAGGCGCTCGAAACCGGAAACGTGGTGGCGTGGCTGCTCTCTGACCAAGCCTCGTATGCCAACGCAGCCGTGATACCGGTGGACGGCGGAATGATTGCCATCGATCCAGGTTCGCTGGCCGTGATCCGCRTGTAAGGATTTCAGGCGCCCAGTCGGCTGTGATGCAAGAACGAAGGTGAGCCTCTCCGCAGACAGCCATGTCACGAGCCTCGGGCACCCGGCCAGACAACGGTCTGTTCATCCAGCAGACCACGCAGACACAGCCGTCACGCCTTCTGTTCCGGCCGATCATTCGAAACATGCAGCCGGGGTATCCAGCCCCGTCACGACCGCACTATCCTGGAAACACGGACCTGAGCTATCGCTTTCGCTCCTGTATTGCACCCGCCGCTGACCCGAACGGTTCAATGCGGCAATGGCCCGCCGCGCAGCCCATCTGACCCTGCCCCGGCGCCCGAAAAAACCGAAGAACTGCCCGACTCCCTGATGGTTAACGGAAGCTCCCAAATAGGGGAGGAACCGCCGTCGACATCGGCGCTGGCCCGGGCGTAGGCTAGCAGCATCGGCGCATGTGCCCGGTGACTCTGCGTCGATACCTCAATCGATGAAGGAGGACCAATGAGTGCCGTACGTGAATTCATGAGTACGGATGCACAGTGTATTAAGGAGAACCAGTCCCTCGTAGATGCCGCACGGATGATGCTGGATCTGGACTGCGGATCGTTGCCGATCTGCGGTGATGACGGCAAGTTGAAGGGCATGATCACTGACCGGGACATCGTGCTCAAGTGCGTTGCCGTGGGCCGTGATCCACGCGAGATGATGGCCCGCGACCTCGCCACCGGTGCGCCCCACTGGATTGACGCCGATGCGAACGTTGACGCCGCCATCGAAATGATGGAGAAGTACCAGGTCCGGCGGCTCCCGGTCATTGCTGACCACAAGTTGGTCGGCATCATCAGCCAGGGTGACATCGCGCGCAACTACTCGGAGGAGCGTGTGGGCGAACTGGTGGAGCACATTTCGGAACGCAAACATATGCAGTCGAGCAGTTCATAAAGTCAAGCAATTCATTAGCAAACAAGCGCCACGGAGTACACTCCGTGGCGCGATTTTGTGCCCGCATGGCCTTGTCCGAGGCAGCCTCACCATCGCTCCCCGCCGCGCCCAGCCCCGCGGAGGCCTTCACCGACGGCGCCCGGCGCTTCGCTTCCGGCGACTCACGCCCGGCCGCTCATCGCCCTCGATGCCGCTGCCTGATGACACACCAGAGAAATAGAGACCATCCGCGCATCGGGCCGGACACCGAGCACGGTGCAGCCGGCTGCTTGGAACTGGCGTCCGGCGATACCGGCGCGGTGGGTGTCAGGCCGCCGGGTCTTCGACTTTCACGGCGGAGATTTCGAATTCAAGGGTGATCTTGTCCGAGATAAGGACCCCGCCGGAGTCAAGAGCCGCATTCCATGTGAGACCGAAGTCCTGCCGGTCAATCCGGCGTGAGCCTTCAAAGCCCGCCCGGAGGTTACCCATGGGGTCACGTTCGACGCCGATGAAGTCCAGCGGGATGGCGATGTCCTTGGTGACCCCGCGGATGGTGACGTCACCGCCAACGATGAAGTGGCCGTCGTCGACCTGGTCCACCCGGTTGCTGGAGAACGTGATCTCCGGAAACTGCGGTGCGTCAAAGAATTCGTTAGTACGCAGGTGCTGGTCGCGGTCCGCATTGCGAGTGTCGATGCTGGCCACCTTGATGGTCATCCGTGCCGACGACTGCTCAGGGTTTTCGGCATTGACGTGGATGGCGCCCTCAACGTCGTTGAACGCCCCGCGCACTTTGGTCACCATTGCGTGGCGCGTAGAGAAACCGATGCGGGTGTGGGTGGGGTCAAAGCGCCACTCACCCGAAAAGTCCGTCAAGATTTCAGCCATGGAATGCCTCCTGTGCAGGCGTGCCGGCACAGGGACTGTGCTACGGAAAGGTGTAGCAACAGTATCAGACCGGCACCCTGGGACATTAACTTCCGCGACGCGAGGTCTCCGGAAACTCATCAGGCTGAGCTCCGGGTCGGGCGAATCCTCGCCGTTCAGGAATCGTCGTCCTTTTCCGCACCGGCGTCCCTTCGGTTCCATGCGCCGAAAGGTGCCGGGCGGGAGGGCCCTCCAGGTGACCGCACCCCACGGACGGCMACCATGGCCCACGCCCCGATCAGCACGCCGATAACCACGACGAAAACACCGACGGTGAACCAGCCCTCCCGACCGAAGATCATCAGCGCAACACCCGCCAGAGACAGGCCCTTCGCCGCGATGTCCAGATATAAAGGACCTCTCAGGTGCCCCATGGATCTAAGGTAACCCTGGAGACAGTCCGCTGGTGCCCTGACTGATTCCGGTCGTGGTGGTTGCGCCAAGTAATTCCGGCCCGGAAGAACAGTTGAAACTGGCCCCACCCTGTGACGATGGTGAACGTCGAAAACCGAGCCAAAGTGACCCTGAGCGCCTTCTCTTATTAGAGCTGGGGCAAAACTGCACCGGTATCTATTCCGCACGATTCCTGTGGGACGTCGCAGGGAGGATAGTTGTGGAACGAAAATCACGGCGTGAGTCGCCACATTTCGAGGGACTAACATGGGTTCCGCTTCCTAGGAACTGGGACGGCCACGCTTGGAATGATTCGGCGGCTCTTCCGATCTCGCTGAGGCGGCGCGATTGCCGCTCACGTCGGCGCCGCCACGACTCTTTTCTATACAGGCCCAGACCAGGTTGACCGCATCGCCCGGAACACCGCCGAGCTGATCGGCCTGGGCCGGGAGCTCCGTGATGACGAAATCAACGTCATGGAGGGTTGGGCCGGAGACCTGTACGGAGTCGATTCCACTCTGGAAGTCATCCGCCTTGGCGCCTCGCTCGAGGCCATGATCACCGACCCGGTCTACGACGGAAAGTCCCTCGCCGGGCTGATCGACCTCGTGACAAGCCGGGAGATTCCGGCCGGTCGCAATGTCCTCTATGCCCATCTGTCCGGCCAGATCGCCCCCAACGCCTACAGCGGGCTCTTCCGGTCCGGACCAGGGCAATGGCCTCCCTGCGCCGGTGCCCCGGCCGGCAGCTGACGGCAGTCCGACGGCGGCGGGTCCCCGGCGACGGGTCCCGCCGCCCGTTGAGCCACCGGATATCGGCCCACCCCGGCGGTATTCCGATCAGCCTGCGGCGGGCAGTGCGTCCGGGATGCGCGGCTTGGCGTTGCCGGCGAAAGTGAACTTCGCGTCGTCGCCCTCGCCTTCGACATCCACCACCACGATGTCGCCGGAGTGCAGCTCGCCGAAGAGGATCTTCTCGGAGAGCTGGTCCTCGATCTCGCGCTGGATGGTGCGGCGCAGCGGCCGGGCACCCATGGCGGGGTCGTAGCCGCGGGCCGCGAGGAGCACCTTGGCCGCGGACGTGAGCTCGATGCCCATGTCCTTGTCCTTCAGGCGCTTCTTGAGCCGGCTGACGAACATGTCCACGATCTCGATGATCTCGTCCTGGGTCAGCTGCGGGAAGACCACAACATCGTCAACACGGTTCAGGAACTCGGGGCGGAAGTGCTGCTTGAGCTCCTCGGTGACCCGGGCGCGCATCCGGGTGTAGCCGGTCTGGGTGTCCGTGCCGGACTGGAAGCCGGTGGCAACACTCTTGGAGATGTCCCTGGTGCCGAGGTTGGTGGTCATGATGATCACGGTGTTCTTGAAGTCGACCACGCGGCCATGGGAGTCGGTCAGGCGGCCGTCTTCCATGATCTGCAGCAGCGAGTTGAAGAGATCGGCGTGCGCCTTCTCCACTTCATCGAACAGCACCACGGAGAACGGACGACGGCGGACCTTCTCGGTCAGCTGGCCGCCTTCGTCGTAGCCCACGTAGCCCGGAGGGGCACCGAAGAGCCGCGAGACCGTGTGCTTCTCCGAGTACTCGGACATGTCCAGCGTGATCAGCGCGTCTTCCTCGCCGAACAGGAACTCCGCGAGGGCCTTGGCGAGCTCGGTCTTGCCCACGCCGGTGGGGCCAGCGAAGATGAACGAACCGCCCGGACGCTTCGGGTCCTTCAGTCCTGCACGGGTGCGCCGGATCGCCCGCGAAACCGACTTAATCGCTTCCTCCTGGCCGACCACACGCTGGTGCAGCTCATCTTCCATCTTCAGCAGCCGCGAGGACTCTTCTTCGGTCAGCTTGAAGACCGGGATGCCGGTGGAGTTCGCCAGCACCTCGGCGATCAGGTCCTCATCAACCTCGGAAATGTCGTCCAGCCCGCCGGTCTTCCACTGGCGCTCCTTCTCTTTACGCTCGGCAATCAGTTTCTGCTCCTCATCGCGCAGTGACGCGGCACCCTCGTAGTCGGAGGCGTCGATCGCGACGTCTTTGGCCTTCCTGACGGCAATGATCCTTTCGGCAATAGCCTTAAGCTCCGGCGGGGCGGTCATGCGGCGGATGCGCAGCCGTGCCCCGGCCTCGTCGATCAGGTCGATCGCCTTGTCCGGCAGGAACCGGTCCGAGATGTAGCGCTCGGAGAGGTTCGCGGCGGCGACCAGGGCGCCGTCGGTGATGGTGACCCGGTGGTGTGCCTCGTACCGGTCGCGGAGGCCCTTGAGGATCTCGATCGCGTCGGCCACGGAGGGTTCCTTGACCTGGATCGGCTGGAAACGGCGCTCCAGCGCGGCATCCTTCTCGATGTGCTTGCGGTACTCGTCCAGCGTGGTCGCACCGATGGTCTGCAGCTCGCCGCGGGCCAGCAACGGCTTCAGGATCGAGGCCGCATCGATGGCACCCTCGGCGGCACCGGCACCCACCAGTGTCTGGATCTCGTCGATGAACAAAAGAATGTCCCCGCGGGTGCGGATCTCCTTGAGGACCTTCTTCAGCCGCTCCTCAAAGTCACCACGGTACCGCGAGCCGGCCACCACGGAGCCCAGGTCCAGAGTGTACAGCTGCTTGTCCTTGAGGGTCTCCGGGACATCCCCACGGACAATAGCCTGGGCCAGGCCCTCAACGACGGCGGTCTTGCCGACGCCCGGCTCGCCGATCAGCACGGGGTTGTTCTTGGTGCGGCGGGACAGGACCTGCATGACGCGTTCCATTTCCTGCTCGCGGCCGATCACGGGGTCCAGTTTGTTCTCGCGCGCCGCCTGGGTCAGGTTGCGGCCGAACTGGTCCAAAACCACGGAACCGGAGGGAACCGCTTCAACGTGATCCTGACCGGGGCCTGTGGCCTCCTTGCCCTGGTAACCCGAGAGCAGCTGGATGACCTGCTGGCGGACCCGGCTCGAGTCGGCGCYGAGCTTGACGAGCACCTGGGCGGCAACGCCCTCGCCCTCCCGGATGAGGCCGAGGAGGATGTGCTCGGTCCCGATGTAGTTGTGGCCCAGCTGCAGGGCCTCACGCAGCGAGAGCTCCAGGACCTTCTTGGCACGAGGGGTAAAGGGGATGTGTCCGGACGGGGACTGCTGGCCCGGGCCGATGATCTCCTGGACCTGCTCGCGGACACCGTCGAGGGAAATGCCCAAGGATTCAAGGGCTTTGGCGGCAACACCCTCACCCTCATGGATCAGACCCAAGAGGATGTGTTCGGTACCAATATAACCGTGGTTCAGCATGCGTGCCTCTTCTTGGGCAAGCACAACTACGCGACGGGCACGGTCCGTAAATCGCTCAAACATTTCGCCACACTCCTGGCTGCCCCCATACCTTGATGCTACGTCGCCTCAGGCACGCTTGGGGCGTTCGCCGGAGGCAGATATTAGAGAGCCGGATTCAGCTGACGTCCCCCGGGTGAGTGGTGATGATCAAGGACTTGTCCGTTGTGCCCATGGCGTTGCCTGTCGGCTGGGCGCGCAAATGTGAGTCGCCGCGTATCCACTGAAACCGACCGTTGGGTGGAACCCAGGATCTGGATCCGGTGCCGACACACCGGGAAAGCCTCCGCCGTGCAGGACCGCTGCACCTCAGGGACGTCGTGGCGGTCCGCAATTGTGCAGCTTGGAGCCACTGCCGCGTCCGCCGGTGTCTTCGCCGGACATCCTCCACCTGGAGACGGCTGAACTCGCCCCTGGACCTCGACCTGGACTTCGACCTCATGGACTGAGACCCGAAACGATGCCCCGGCGGAACTATCAAAGAAATGGGCAACCGGGCACAAGGTCCTGTCTGACCTGCGGGATGGACCGGACAGGAGCGTCGGCGCTTTCTAATTTCAGCGCCCAGTAGCACCTTCCCGCATGGTCCGGGCCCATCAGCACGTGCCCGAACCGGACCGCAAGAACAATATGAGCGATGCCCACGACGCGGCCGCGCCAGAGGCTGCCCGCCGGCGGAGCGACGCTACCGGCCGGTGCGTTTGTCCCGGCGGGGCTGCCGGTGGCTGGCGCCTGTGCGGCAATATACTTCGTGCTCATTAGACTGCGGCTTTGGAGTCGGCGTCGATGGGGAACATCTGGCCGGAGATGGTGCGGGCGTGCGGGCCGGCGAGGAACAGGATCAGGGCGGCGATGTCGTCCGGGTTGATGAATTTCTTCACGGACTGGTTGGCCATCGCGGAGTCGATTTCCTCCTGAACGGTGCGGCCGGACACGGACGCACGGCCCTCGAAGACGCTCATGATGCGCGGGCCGTCCACGGCGCCCGGGTGGATGGTGTTCGAGGTAATGCCAAACGGGCCCAGTTCCATGGCGAGCGTCTTGGCGAAGCCGACCAGGCCCCACTTGGTGGTGGAGTAAGCAACACGGTTCGGGTAGCCGAACCGGCCGGCCAGGGAAGACATGGTCACGATGGACGCGGCGTCGGATTCCTTAAGCAGCGGGATAGCCCGCTGCGTGACGTTGAAGGTCCCCTGCAGGTTCACGCCGACGACGGCGGCGAAAGCGCCGGCGTCGTATTCTTCCACCGGGGCGGTGGGGCCGGCGATGCCGGCGTTGTTGACCAGCACATCCAGACCGCCAAGCTCCTTCTTGACGTCCTCGAACAGGGCGGCGACGGCGTCGGGGTTGCTGACGTCCGTCACGGATCCGGTGATGTCCGGGTTACCGGCGCTGGCTGCGGCCACGGCGTCGGCATTGATGTCGGCGATGTGAACCCGGGCGCCGGCCGCTGCGAAGGCCTTGGCGGTGGCCAGGCCGATCCCGCTGGCTCCGGCGGTGATGAGTACGCGTTGTCACATTGTCTTCTCCATGTGTTCAGGCGGAGGGACAGAGGCGGGTGGGCTGTTGCCCGCTCGTCGGTGTTCCCAAATTTACGCATTTTTCTCTCGAGCCATGAGCATGTGCTGTGCGCTCAGGCCCRTCATCATTCCGCGGCGGTCGCTGTGGCGTTCTGCAGCCCGAGCAGCCGGATCGCATTCTCGCGCATGATCAGCGGGCGCACCTCCGGTTTGATGGCCAGTTTCTCAAAGTCGGCGATCCAGCGGTCCGGCGGGATCATCGGGTAGTCGGAGCCGAACAGGACCTTGGTCCGCAGGAGTGAGTTCGCGTACTGCACCAGCTGCGGCGGGAAGTACTTCGGGGACCAGCATGTACGCCGYGAAGAAGAATTCGGCCACCTCAACGCTGCAGAGGTTGCTCGCTGCAGTGAATGACCGGCCCTCCACCTCGGTGTCCATCAGCGACGGCACCACAAAATTTTCCATTCAACGCGGGACGTCCAACGAAGTTGGTCCAACAGTCGGCAGCGCCGCACAGGAGGTCACGGCATGAGCGACGCCATTGAAAATTCCCACGGCTGGGTACTGGATGTCGACGGTTGCCTGATGCGGACAAAGCGCGCCGGCGGTGCCGGCGGGGAAGCCATGCCGGGCGCCGCGGAGCTGGTGGCAGCGCTCTACGCTGC
>NZ_JBFUJJ010000048.1:0-18084 GCF_056401435.1 Arthrobacter sp. P4_F10 | reverse complement strand
TCGCCGAACTGCTCGACGCCAAGCCCGTCGCGGCTCCCACCACCGACAGCACCTCACCCGCGACCAGCAAACCGGCATGTGATGGCACCGTCCTGAAAATACCATCCCACCGGCATGGACCCCTCGGCTTCTCCCGCCCCCGGGCGCCCTTCACACCGGCCGAATCCGCCCGGGCACACCGGCTAGCCGAGCTCGCCGAGCTCACTGAATTGACACGAAAACACCCAGTACGGCCTCGGCAATAGAAAACCGGGAGGTGTCGTCCCCGAAGCGGCGACCGCCCCGAAAGGAGACAATCATGACTGCAGCTCTGCCTTCACCTGTCCGCTCATGCTCGGAACTTTCCTATGGCGACGAAATCGAAGCCTGGCGCCTCGGCAAGCTCCTGCACCGAGGAAGGGTGAGCTACCCCCTGCCGTCGGTGGAGATGTTTTGGATCATTTGCTCAAGGACCGGAACACGCAAGCTCGTGGACATGGAGGCCGCCGCCATTCTCCGAATTGCAGCCGCAGCCGGTGACGCGGGACCGGCGACTCGACCGCCGCCGTCATCCACCTGGCGTGAGTCCTCCAAATCTGGCCGCAATATGTGCCAGCGAGGGCAACCGGACGCCGTAGGGGCCATCCAAAAAGCGAACCATGGGCAGCTACCGGAAGGAAATGGCAATTTGCGGTATCCAGCCTCGCAGGAAAGAGCAGGAGACAACGCCCAATGTTAATCCACAAGGAGCCTCGCAGGGCTCAGTCGGCTCCTGGGCTGCACTGGAGCCCTGTTGCTCAGTGAACCATTCCCAACACCACCATTCCAGCTCGTACTTTGCCCACCCGTCCCACAGGGACCTGCGTCTCAACGTAGTCGTCCGACTAGACGCCGTCGAAGAGACCGCCAAAGTCGACATTCGAGGCGTCCTGACGCACACCAACCTCCGGGCCCTCTACGTCGTCTGCCGCCGGGTCGTCACCAAGTTTCCGGGGTATGAGGTGGTGGTTAATCTCGCGCATGCCGGGGTGACGGCCGCGGCCTTCGATGAACTCCGGGAGCACGCCCGCCAGTCCAGTCTTTCCTCTGGCATCGACTCCTCGGCGACTTCCTGCCGGCTGCGGATCGTGGAGCCACCGGTCACCCTCAAAGTCCAAGAACACGCCTCTGCATTACCGGGCGCCTGATCACGGCACGCATTGCCGATACACGGCGACGTGCGTCAGCTCCCTGACCTGAGGTACTGGTAGAGGGTTTCGCGGCTGTTGCCGAACTCCCCAGCCAGGCCGGTGTTCTGCCCCCCGACGCCGTAGCTCCTCCGTCAGGCCCCGGGGCAGGGCCCTTCGCCGAAGGCAGGTCACCTTCCCGATCAAGCCATCGGCGGTGCAATCAAGGGTATCCATCAAGGCCACGAGCACCTGCAGATTTAGCCTCTTCGGTTTCTCCGCAGCCAGCCGGTAGATCTGGCTGGCCGACGGTGGGCGACATGTCAGGTAGACACAATCAAACATGACCTTTCTCATGACCCTCGGCATCGGTTTCCTGATTTCCCTTTGCCCACGTTCTTATGTTCGCCACCATGCTGATGCTGGCGGGCCTCGCCCGGTTGGCCGTTCTGACTTTCACAGCACTTTGTGATGCCGCCCGCTATCGCGCTCTGCTCTTTGGTGCGGAGACAACCACTCTGGACGCCCATGGAAATCCGGTTCACTCTTGACCCTCTACGGGACAGATTTGAAGAGATCGGTGGGCCGTTGGCCCGGCTGACAGACCAACGCCAACTGCCGCTGCGATTCACAAGTTAGTAGTGCACCTTGGCAGTTCTCGATAACGAAGGATTCCGAGAAGGGGAACAATCGAGAGTCGGTGTCTTCTCAGATCCCGGAAAAAGCTGACTCCTGCCATTCTCACAAATAGTTCTGACAAGATACGGTCGCCCCAATTCCTCACGACGAGTTTTGAGAACCAAAGCTCTATACAGTCACCGAAGTGCCGTCCCCGGCTCCGCGTCAACCAAAGGTCCCGCGCGGGCGGCAGGGAACAGATCTGCCCTATATATTCGATTCATGATCATGATCCCGGTAGACGGCAGCAGGGCCAGCGATTTTGAAGGCATCGATTATGCGGCCTACTTCCGAGGACCAGCAGTCTATGACAGTGAAGAAGTGACCAACCGTGTTTTGAACCTTCTCGATGATTTCCTGAAGGAAAAAGGGCTCTCCTCCCGACGGTGCTGGCACGCCGGCATTGGTGCCGCCGCGGGCGCTCCGGCATTTTTCGAGACCCTGCTCTGGATCCAGGAACATTGGGAGTTCCTGGCAGGGGCGGCGTCGGTCGTGTTGGCGCGAGTGGCAAACGTCCGTGACAAATGGCGGCAGCTGAAGAGAYACATCGAGGAACGAATCCTGGACCCTTATAAGCCTTCCTTCGACGTTGAGCTGGGTGTTAGGACTATGGGTGAGGGGGAAGACGCCCGACAGGAAGCCGCGCGGTCGTTTCGCTCCTTACTGACGCATGTACCGGACATTAGCGCGCTACTTCGGCATGAGCTACCGGATCAAAGGTTCAACATCCGAGTTCTAACTACTGGTTCCTCGCCCGCATCCGCCTACGCATACTTCAAAGTTCCAGAAGTAAAGCGTTCGGATGTCGCAAAAATGCTCCGCTTCCTACAGAAGAAGGATGACCAGGACGGGGCCTCGGCCGTGTTGCTCTACCGCAAGTTTGGCTTCATCACACGGCTTGAGGCGAGTGAAAACGGCGGTGAATTCATGCGCTTGACGATGCGCTGACGGGTACCCGGCATCGGAGTAGTCTTCCGGCGGCGGTTCTAGCTTCGCCTGCGCCTGGCTCAAGTCCTCGGAGCGAAGGCAGGTACTGAACGGACCGTAATGTCCGGAACCCCTGTGCGCCTGATGCCCTTGCGTCGATCCCTTCGCGAGGGCCAGTACCAGATGCCCGCCAACGCAGCCGACACCGCCACTGACCCAATCAAGCTTCCGCCGTCCCGATGGACAAAAACCGGCATACGAAAAACTTAAGAAGAACTCACGCCACGATGGATGAGCCCACAGTGCGGAGTCCGGTGGCGCACGCTGAGGAATCCTTTACCGGGCGCCGCCGCGAGTGAGCGTGACCAGTAACGGTCGTATTCGTGCGCTGGCCACACCGCATCGTCCGCGGCTCCTGACGCCGCGCCAATTCGCGGAACGCCGACACTGACCTTTGCACGAAACACTGCACGTGTGGAGTTGGTCGCTCTGTGGCGGCGTTTTTTGGTCGCTCCGTGTCGCAACAGTGCCCGTAAGGCGAGCACCTATTCCCAATACATCGCAGCCGCACGTGAGCAGAGGCGCATCTCATGACCGCCGACACGAAACGCCGAGGCTAGTCGACGCACCGGATCGCGTCGCAGACGTTCACGGCTGGGCGTGACGCTCCAACGCGTCCAGAGTCGTCTCGGGCGATGTGTTGAAGCAGAAGGTGATTCCGGGCGATTCCGCATTGCACACGTTGATGATCCGTTCGAAGAGCTCGGTGTACTCCGGGATCATCCTGATGCCGCCCCCGATCATCACGAGGCCGAAACGATCACGACCGAACGCCGAGCGAATCTCTGCTTCGGCCTCGTCCGGGGAGGTGCCGATCAGGCAGTTGACGGCGTCGAAGCCGGCGGCCGTAGTGGCCCCGAACCCCGCTTCGATCCGTTCGGTCATCGTGGCCTCGTCGAGGCCAGGAGGCAGCTTGCTATAGTCGAGGGCTCGCGCGTGGATGCCGATCATGAGGATTCGAGTCATGGGCCTCATTGTGGCATGCACGCCTCACCAACGAATTAGCCAAACCGCACCACCAATCACGCGGGCCCGCTGGATCCTTGCTCGACCCGCCCCGCCCCAGATGAGCTGTTCCTGTAGTGCAGAGGACTCCTGACGTTCCGTGCAGACGACTTCGGAAAATGACATCGGTGGGCCGGCCCCAGGTTGCGACCGCCCGTTAGACGGTCCCCCACCGGCGCCAGCGCCAGCCAAGATTTCCAGATCACGATCGCCGTCTTTCCGCGGCCGGCCGATTCCCGTAAGACCCGCCCGTAAAAATGCCCGGTGACGGGGGGGATAAACGGTACATTCAACACCAAGACCGGGCTGCTGACCGGATAAGCCCGCGTATCCACCAACGACCAAGACCTAACCGCCCAGAAGAACGCCCTTCTCGCTCTGGGAGTGGCACCGGACAAGACATTCACGGACCAGGGCCTCACCGGCGCCAACCGGGCACGGCCGGGACTCCGGGAAGCGCTGGCCGCCTGCCGAAACGGGGACACCCTGGTCGTGACCAAACTCGACCGCCTGTCCTCCATGCGGGGTCGACATCGGCCGGGGGTCTGGCTGTGCCGGTTCTTCCGGTTTTGCTGCGTCGGCCATGAGCTGGTCAATGCGTGCCGAGTCCGTCTGGGCGGCTTTGAGCGCATCGGCGTGCTTGAAGGGTTCCGCCAGTGCCTTATCTGCCTGTCCGACGCGCGACCCGGTACGGTTCACACCGCCATCGAGCGGGTGGTTAGGCTGGGTGGATGGCGACAGCTATTCTCGTGCGGCACGGCCGCACCACAGCCAATGCCACTGGACTGCTGGCCGGTCGGGCCGTCGGCGTCAGCCTGGACCAGATCGGGCGCGACCAGGCGGCTCTGACCGGAGACCGGCTCGCGGCCGTGCCCGTAGTCGGGGTGGTGTCGAGCCCTCTTGAGCGTTGTCAGCAGACCGCCCGGCTCATCCTCGATCGCCAGGCTGGCACGCCGTACGCGCCGGTCGATCTCAATCTCACCGAGTGCGATTACGGCCAGTGGCAGGGCCGCACGCTCAGTGATCTCGCGACCGAGGATTTGTGGCCGGTTGTGCAGTCGCAACCGTCCGCCGTCGTCTTTCCGGCGGTGAATCCATGGCCGCGATGCAGGCTCGGTCAGCGGCAGCGATTCGACGCCACGATGCAGCCTTCGAAGCCGAGTACGGGCCAGGGGCCGTGTGGGTGGCGGTGAGTCACGGTGACATCATCAAGTCAATCCTCGCCGACGCGCTCGGCATGCACCTTGACCTGTTCCAGCGTATTAACGTGGGCCCCGCGTCCGTATCGATCGTGCGCTACGGCGCTAGTCGGCCGAGCGTCTACGCGACCAACACCGACGCGGGTGATCTGTCGTGGCTGTCGAACGGCATCCACTCTGGCGATGCGCCGGTGGGCGGCGGTGCAGGGCACAAGGCGCCATGAACCTCATCTGCCTAGAATACTGACATGCCTACACGTGTTCACGAGTTTGCCTGGCCTGATCGGGTCGTCGTTGGCACCATTGGCCTTCCGGGGGCGCGCACGTTCTACCTGCAGGTGCGCGCAGGGACGCAGATCGTGAGTATTGCCCTGGAGAAGCAGCAGTCGGCTCTGCTCGCGGAGAAGATCGACGAAATTCTCGACCAGCTCATCACCGTCGAGGGCAACCCCTTCAGCGTTCCCACGAGTACTCCCATTGAACTTGTCGACAATGACCAGCTCGAGGCCGTTCAGGAGCAGTTTCGCACCGGCGCCATGAGCTTAGGGTGGGACCCAACCACGGCCCAGGTCGTAATAGAGGCCCACCCCATCACCGATGTCGATGCTGATGACAACGGCGAATCGCTTGATGAGGACGGCGCTAACGCGCCCGAAATGCTGCTGGTGCGAATGCCGGTCGGCACCGCCCGCGCATTCGCCAAGCGCACCCGTGAGATCGTGGGCGCCGGGCGTCCGACGTGCTCGCTCTGCGGTTACCCCGTAGACGCCGACGGGCACATCTGCACCCTTCCCGAGGTCTGATGCCAGCGCCGGACCTAGTGACCGCCGAGCTGACGCTCACCGGCCGCATCACGACGGCTTCAAACGCTACATTTCTGGGCAGCATCGGCGACGTGGTGGTCGTCTATAAGCCGATAGCAGGCGCCGTTCCCATCGTCTCGGCGACCGCCGTACCGGCGCTGCTGTTGGGCGCGGCCAGGCTGGGCTGGCTGGACGCTGAGCAGGCTCTGCTGCTTGCGATGGCCGTCATCATCTTGCGGCTGGCCTCACTCGGCTGGGTGGTGGGTCATCTGCGGCAGCAACGTGCCTCAATCCGCACTTTCCTCTCCGGTATGCTGCTGGCCCTCGCCGGCATAGCTGCCGCCACCCTGAAATGGTGGCTGACGCACTGAGGAACTTATCCCGCTACTCTCCGCACCCGCCCCGGGCGGCCCTTCTGTTCCGCGGCGTCCAGGCAGCCGTTCAGAGTCATTGCGGCATCGATGAGGGCGAGGTGCGTAATGGCCTGCGGGAAATTTCCCAGCTGCTCACCGGTGGCCGCGATCTCTTCGGCGTACAGGCCGAGGTGGTTGGCATAGGTCAGCATCGTCTCGAAAATAAGGCGTGCGTCCTCAATGCGGCCCGCTCGCGCCAGGGCGTCCACGTAGAGGAAACTGCACATGGAGAACGTCCCTTCGTGGCCGCCGAGCCCGTCGGGAGACGCGCTCGGGTCGTAGCGGAAGACCAGGCTGTCAGACACCAGTTCGGTGTGCATCGCGCGGAGGGTTGACTGCCACATGGGATCCTCCGGGGCCACGAAGCCGACCTGAGGCATCTTTAACAGGGAGGCGTCGAGTACCGTATCGCCGTAATGCTGCACGAAGGCTTCACGTTCGGCGCTCCAGCCCTTGTCCATAATCTGGTTGTAGATCGCGTCCCGCTCGGCCATCCATCGCGATAGGGGCGCCGGCCGGCCATGCGCCGTCGCGAGTCGGATGGCGCGGTCGAACGCGACCCAGCACATCAATCTCCCGTACGTGAAGTCCTTGCGACCGCCCCGGGTCTCCCAGATTCCCTCGTCCGGCCGGTCCCAGTTGTCGGCGAGCCACTCCAGCACGTCGCAAATGGCGAGCCATCCGGGCTGGCCGATCCTGACGCCGAAGCGGTCGATGTAGTGGATGGCGTCGAGCGCTTCGCCGTAGATGTCCAGCTGAAGCTGTCCGGCAGCTCCGTTCCCGATCCGCACCGGGTATGAGCCGCGGTAGCCCTCCCAGCCGGCCAAGACCTCCTCGTCGAGTTCGCGGCTGCCGTCCACTCGGTACATGATGTTTAGCGGGCCGGTGCCGCTGTCCAGCGGTTCGGCAACCCGGTCGCCGAGCCACCGTCTGAAGGCGATGGCCTCCTCCACGAAACCCATCCGAACCAGCGTGTGCACAGAAAAGGATGCGTCCCGCACCCAGGTGAAGCGGTAGTCCCAGTTGCGTTCCCCTCCGATCTCTTCCGGCAGGCCGGCGGTGGGAGCGGCCACCAGGGCCCCGGTCGGCGCATAGGTCAGCAGCTTCAGTGTGATGGCGGACCGCTCCAGCACCTCCCGCCAGCGGCCGGTGTACGTGGATTGGCTGAGCCAGTTCTGCCAGAAGTGCGCGGTGGCGTCTGCCAGCCGCTGGGCCTCTGCGGGACGTATCTTCCGCGGCTCAGCATCCGGAGCCGTGTCCAGAACGACGCCGCGCACCTGGCCTTCCTCCAGACTCAGCGAAAGGTGCAGGTCGCCGTCGACTGTGGCGTCATAGCTGTCGGGAGTTTCGTCCCCCTCCTCGCCGATGCGGCTGAGGGCCAGCCGGGCCTCCCCGGCATCGAAGAGGGCGCCGTCGCCGCCGACGCTGAGCCGGTGAGTCCGCCGGCCGTAGTCGAACCGGGGGGCCACCTCGATGTCGAAAGAAATCCGTCCCCGCGCGCATCGCACCATCCGGATCAGGCGATGCTCTTCGCTGGGCGACGTGCCGGTCTTGGGCATGAAGTCGACCAGTTCGCCGACCCCTCCCTTGGTCAGGAATCGCGTGATGAGGATCGCCGTGTCAGGAAGGTAGAGCTGCTTCGTGGCGAACGCTTCGGCGACAGGCCGGGTGCTGAAGTGACCGCCGCGGGCATGGTCAAGCAGCGACGCGAAGATGCTGGGTGAGTCGAAGCGTGGACTGCAAAACCAGTCCAGGGTGCCGTCGGTGGCGACCAGCGCCGCCGTCTGCAGGTCACCGATGAGACCATGGTCGGCGATCAATGGATACTCGTTCATGACGATCTACTCCTCGGGAACCGAAGGATGGCGGACCGCGGCATGGACGTCAGCTACTTCATTGCGCAGGGCGTCGACTGCCCACGTCAGCCACATGATAGGCGCAGGTTCGCGGCTTCTACAAGGAGCCGACGAAACCCGCGAGCACTGGACCGCTGCCGCCTCCCGGGAATCAGCGGAGCCTACCTCTGGCCTTGCGGCATGCTGGTGCTTCCCCGTCGCGGAGCGGGTCGAGAAGCCCCTGCACGGCCGTCGCGAACATGGCGCTCCGGCATCCGGGCATCGCTCTGGCCATTACCGCTGGCCCCGAATTTTGCGGCGGCGTCCCGCGTGTGGCTTGGACATGCCCATCGCCGCCCGACGTGCGGCGCCGGCAAAGGCCAGCCCTGCTTCCGGGTCGTCTCCGGCAACGTGAAGGAACTGCGCCGGCTGCACCGTTCCCCGGCTCCGGTGAAGAAGCCGAGCACCCGGGCCAGGCACGCCCGCCAGGCGCACAAGGACGCACAGGACCTGGGTACGATCATTCCCGTCCACCCGACCCGGCTCCGAGTGGACCGGTCCCCGCGCCTCGCCGCCGGCCAGGTCTACGCGACGCACACCGGAAAGCTCTACCACCCGGTCTGGTGCATCGTCGTCGCCACCAAATGGGACACCGACCCGGACGGGCTCGTGCTCATCGCCGAAAAGTGGTATCTAACAGCGGTATGGCGAAGCCGATCGCGAAACCGCTGGAGACTGCGAAGAATCCTTTGTCCGGATCCGAATTGAACATCGCGAGTGTCGAAACTACCAAGCCGATGAAATAGATAACAAGCGAGCCACGCTATGACTCCCTAACCGCAGTTGTTGGCGAGCTGCTGAGCCGATTCGAGTAGGCAGAGCTGTCGCCGCCATTCAGGAATCTACGGTTGACGTGGCTTGAGTGGAGAGCTCGAATATGCCAGTTGTGTTGACGTTGCTCGACCTCGATCTCGGTCAGCTGGACGCTGAACTCATGCGCTAGCATGCTATTGCGCGCACCCAGCGTTTCACACCCTTCCATCGATGGTGCCCGTCTCTTCGTCTTCAAAATACAACCTAAATACGGGTAGCCGGGAGAGGGCGCTGGATGGGCCAGGCTCGGGCTGAGCGCTTCCCCGTGGCCAAGGCAGAAACGATGCTTTGTGGAACTAGCCATGACCGAGGCCTGGATTACGTTCACGACTCACCCTCGCACTCAGACTCACGAGGACAACTACCTCTTCGAAGGACCAGCAGCGCTGGCGACGTCCTGCCCAGCTCCCTGTTCGACGATGAAGGCAGGAACTATCGCCGCGCGACCCGCCCCCGGCCAGGTCCATGCATCCACTCCGTCTTTGCGTTGACGGCGATACAGGACTGTCTCGGTCTTGTCGTCCTCCAAACGGGATCCCAGATAATTCAGAACGGGAACAGGAGCTATCGCGATGGGGCTCAGCAGCGATAGGCGCCGAAGACACCTCGGCCTTAGTTGCGAGTCCCGCAACTAAGACCGAGCATCTGTATCGCCAATTACCCAGGCTTCGCCAAGTACGCTGAGCCGTTTCGCCGACCAGCCGGGCAACCGCCAAGTAGCCTCCGGCCTAAACATTGACGGCCTAAGGACCAATGGACCAACTACGTTGGCCAGGGACCTACTAGGTTGTCAAAAGGACCAAGTTGGCTGGCAATCAGCAGCTAATTGGAAGACTTCCAACTAGGCGATGCGTTTCTTCCAAATAGGGTGCCGATCTAGCAATTAGGTCGACATCTCTCATCGCCAACTAAATCGGTCTTCGCCAAACGTCCAGTCCCATTTCGCCAACTAGTATTCAAACCGCCAAGTAGCCTCCGACCTCACACCGACGATGTGAGATGTAGATCATTTTGAAAGAACTTCCAACAAGGACTTGACGGGATCCCGCGGGGCACTTATCTGTGAACTGGGTCATCCCAGCCGGTCTAATTGGAAGTTTGGGCGCCGGTTCCCTTAGTTCTTGCCGGATCGGCCAGGGGCAGTTCGGGTCTGCCCCGGCTTTTGTTGACTCGGGGTTTTAGTCCGTTGTGAACGCGGTCCGGTTGATTGTTTCATATTCGATGGGCGTGAGTTTTCCCAGCCGTCGTTGCCGTCGCCGGCGGTGTAGGTCCTTTCGATCCAGTCGTGATGGCGAGGCGCAGTTCCTGTCTGGTGAGCCACCGCTGACGGTCCAGGACGTTTTCTGCAGCTGCGAGAAGAACGATTCCATCGCGGCGTTATCCGCACACGCGCCGACCCTGCCCATCGATCCTGTCGGGTCCATCACTGTGCGAGTCAAGAACCCCCGGGAATACCGGTAGGGACAGTCTCACTGTCCGAGTGCACGACGCTCCTTCCTGGACGGTGAGCCCGCACCGCGTTCTCCAGCGCGGCAACGGCCAGCGAGGACTTCATCCGCGAGTCCATCGAGTACCCGACGATCCTCCCGGAATACACGTCCTTCACCGCGCAGAGGTAGAGCTTCCCTTCGGCAGTGGGGTGCTCCGTGATGTCGGTCAACCACGGCTCGTTCGGTGCCGTGGCGGTGAAGTCCCGCTCCACCAGGTCATCGTGTTCCGGTGGCCCCGGCTCCGGTTCAGGCCCCGCTTCTTGGAGCACACCGACCAGATGCCGTGGCCCCTGCACAAGCGCTGGACCCTGTTCTCACCCGCAGTGACACCCTTCTCGGGGAGTTCATCGGCGATAAACCGGTACCCGAACGCCGGATCATCGGCATGGATGCCCAGCGCGGCATTGACCAAGTGCGCATCGGCCCAGTCCCTGTCTGTCACCGGACTGGCTCTCCACGGGTCAAAGCCTTGCTTGTTGAATTCCAACACCCTGCAGGTCACCGCCACGGGGACACCGTCGGCGGCAAGATCCGTGACCAGCGGGTAGATCATTTTGGGTTGATGTCCCTGGCAAGATAGGCGCCAGCCCGGCGCAGAATCTCATTCTCCTGCTCCAACAACCGGTTCCGCTTCTTCAGTTCCCGCATCTCGGCCGACTCCGACGATGCCGGGCCGGCCCCGGATTCCTTACGCTCGGCGATGGCGATCCAGCGCTTCAGCGTAGTGACCGAGAGCCCGAAATCCTTCGCGATGTGCGCCAACGGCGCCTCGCCCTTGCGGGCCACATCAATAACATCCTGGCGGAACTCCGCCCTATAAGGCGTGGGCATGGTCAACATCTTTCCACGAGCACAAGCTCGCTAGGTCAAGGAGTCAACAAAACCGGGGGCAGTCCCGATGCGCCAGCAGGGCAAGCACGGCGCGCACGTGTCGAAGAACGTCGCCTTAGCGCGGCGGTAATAAAGATTCGTCACCGCGACTTAAATACTCGGGTCAGGAATGTGCCTCCGGCGCACCGTTGGTTGTGATTATGTTAGGAACATGACCCCACGGATCGAGGAATACGGTTTTATTTCCGACCTTCGCACTGGCGCGCTAATCTCACGAGAGGGAAGTATCGACTGGCTCTGCCTACCGCGGTTCGACTCTGAATCTGTTTTCGGAGCCTTAATTGGGACCACGGATCACGGCCGGTGGCTACTCGCCCCAGCTCATGAGGATAAACAGGTCACTGGTCGCGCCCAGTGCGTCCGCCGGTACTTGCCCTCCACTTTCATAATGGAGACGTGTTGGCGAACCGCAACCGGTGAAATCTTGGTCACCGAATACATGCCAATCGGTGGAAGAGGCAATGCACTGATCCGCAGGGTGCAGGGCTTACATGGGCACGTCCTGATGCGCCAAGAACTGGTGCTGCGGTTCGGCTACGGAAAGATCGTGCCGTGGGTTCATCGGATCCACGACGACGATGGGGAGGCGCTGCTTGCCATCGCCGGACCGCAAGCTGTGATGCTTAGAGCGGATGCGTTGCCCCTAGCTGGACCTGATTATTCGCACGTGGGTGAGTTCACCATCGAAGCCGGTCAGACACTCGATCTGCAATTACAGGCATTCTCATCCCACGATATGCCTCCGCCAGCGATCGACGTCGGTCGGGCGCTGCAAACGACTGCCACCTACTGGAGGAGCTGGTCGAGCAACTACATCCCACAAGGAACCTACGACAGGGAAGTAGAACGCTCACTGCTCGTCTTGCGCGCACTAACGCATGACAGGACCGGGGGAATTGTGGCCGCCCTGACCACCTCACTGCCAGAACATTTCGGCGGTAAACGCAACTGGGATTACCGCTACTGCTGGCTGCGTGATGCCGCCCTCACGCTGGATGCCATGATGACCCATGGTTTCCACCAGGAGGCACTGCAGTGGCGGAACTGGCTGCTCAGGGCTATCGCCGGCGACCCCCACGATATTCAAATCATGTATGGAGTTTCTGGTGAGCGTGACCTGCCCGAGCGGATTTTGGCCCACTTGCCGGGCTACGAAGGCTCCGCCCCAGTTCGGGTCGGCAACGGCGCTGTCCACCAATATCAAGGTGATGTTGTGGGTGAAGTCATGGTTGCCTTGGCAAGGCTCCGCAACCAAGGCGTGCATGAGGATCATTTTTCCTGGCCCCTCCAGCGAAAAATGCTTCTCTTTGTAGAGGACAACATCAAACGCAAGGATCACGGCATCTGGGAGATGAGGGGTGAGAAAAGGGACTTCACCCATTCCCGCGTCATGATGTGGGCCGCAATGGATTGCGGAGTAAGGGCTGTACAGGAACACGGGCTCGACGGCCCGGTGGAGCGATGGGTGGAGATCAGGGACGGACTCCGTGCCGAAATCTTGGAGCAGGGTTTCAACAGTGAAATCAACTCCTTTACCCAGACGTATGGGGGCACCGAGGTCGACGCGTCCCTGCTCGTTCTGCCACAAGTAGGCTTTCTGGCCTATAACGACGACAGAATTTTGGGAACGGTGTCTCGCTTGGAACGCGATCTGCTCGACGGGACCGGCTTGCTGATTCGCTACCGGACGGAAACTTGCCTGGACGGTCTTGAACCCGGAGAGCATCCGTTCCTTGCGTGCTCTTTCTGGCTCGTAGAGCAGTACGCCCGCAGCGGCCGGGTTCCCGAAGCAAAGACGCTAATGGACAGGCTCATCGGCTATGGAAATGACCTGGGACTACTAAGCGAGGAATACGACACAAACGGCAACCGCATGGCCGGAAATTATCCGCAGGCTTTCTCACACCTGACCCTTATAAGAGCTGCAGACGCTCTTGTCGGCGCGGCCCGTGATACCGCTACGACGACGGGCTAGGCACTCCACGTTGGCCCAGCGCGCGCCGGGGCTTCCTACCGCGATGCTCACGTAATCCCGCACGAGCGATGGCCCGGCATGACTACGCACCCTCCTCGCCGTCGAGCGGGCCGTCGTCCTTGGTCTCCTCGCCTTGGGAGATAACGAATGCGTGCGACGGACCCTGCAGTCGCCCTACCGCGGAAAGTTGTGGAGCTGCTRCACGCTGGCCCGCCTACATCCGCTGACTGATTCCATGCAGCGCCCGCAGGTGCGAGTATGCTGCGCGAGTCTGGCGGTGCGCTCAGAGTTGGTGCCGTGCACAGGTGAACTGCTTGATGGCCAGCATCGTTTTCATCGCTCACCGGTCAATTTGTAGCCGCCCGATTACCGCGCCGCTCAGGTCAAAGCCCTGGTGGAGACAACCTGTGAGTGCGGGTCGCGTTTGCCTTCGGCCCCACGCGTAGACCTCATGGCTCATTTGGCAGAGGGGCCGGCGACGCCGGAGACAGAGCTGCGCTGTCCGTTCCGCGAGAAAGCGTGCTGGCACGGATCCTGACCCCACAAGCCGGAAGGCACTATGGACCTAGCCAGATGGCACGGATCAACCGACGAGTTCCATTGCCTAGCCTCAGCAATCCGAAGGAGTACGTCATGTTGTCCATACCTGAATCGATAAGCACGATCCACCAGGGACAACGCACGGGTGACGAGGACTCGAGCCGACTCTTGGATCATCGCTGGACCAAAACACAGCTGCAGGCCACGGTCGAGATGGACAGGAAGGTCCAGAGGCATCCGCAGCACATGCTCGCACGGATGGCCCTAGCAAATTATGGGAATTCCTTGGACCTAGAACGCATTAGGACCGGCGTAGCGCGGTCGCTCGGAAGCGCTGCGGGCACGCATTACATCGTCGCCGCGCTACACCTGGCACATCTGGCGCTCACCTTCCCGCACGCACTGTCCGCCGCCCAGCGGGCCCTCCTCCTGGCCCCTCTGGAGGCAGCCGAAATTGCCGGGGCAGCAGCCGATAGCGTTTCGATGGACGGGACGATCGCTGCCTAGTAATTCCGTCCTCCCGTCGGAAGCGTGGCCACGGCCACTTATGCGGTACCTCGGCTCTGTCCGACTCCTCGAAGGTACGTGAGGACGGCAAGCACACGTCTGTGGTCCTCGGGCTCGGGCCTCAACTCGAGCTTAAGGAAAATACTCCGAATATGGGCCTCTACGGTCCGCTCACCCAAGAAGAGCGACTTCCCTATTGCCTGGTTGGTGCGCCCTTCGGCCATTAACTCAAGGACGCTCTTCTCCCGGCTCGTAAGGTCATCGCCTCGATCGTGACCTTTGTGTGGACGGGTCACCAGTCGTGTAACAAGCTCCGGATCGATGGCCGTTCCCCCCGCAGCTACGCGATGCAGGGCGTCAATGAATTCGTCAACATCGGACACCCGCTCTTTAAGCAGGTAGCCCAAGCCTTTGGCCCCATTCTTCAATAGGGACATCGCGTTTTCCGTTTCCACGTACTGGGACAGGAGGAGTACGCCTATCTCGGGGTGTCTGCTTTTTATTGTTTCGGCGGCCTGGATGCCTTCAATGGTGTAACTGGGGGGCATCCGGATGTCCACCACAGCTACGTCGGCCCCGTGTTTGTCAATCACTTCCAGCAGATGCGGGCCATCGGCAGCCTCACCTACGACTTCTAGACCTTCGGACTGCAACAGGGCGGACAATCCCCGGCGCAGTAATGCCGAGTCTTCAGCGATGGCAACACGCAGTGTCATGGCAGGTCGCCTTCCGGGTCCGTAGAGAAGGGAAGAACGGCAAGTATCGTCGTCCCTCTGCCTTCAGGACTGTCGATGGACAATAAGCCTCCCAGTGCCGCTGCCCGGTCCGCAATCCCCAGCAACCCGCCGTCGAGTCCCGGCCGCGCACCACCGATTCCGTTGTCCACGATCTCCATTCGCAACTCCTTTTCGTTTCCGTCGATGCAGATTCGCACCCAGGCCGCCTTGGCATACTTCGTAGCATTGGTGACGGCTTCTGCGCAGATGAAGTAGGCAGCCAGCTCCACGTGAGCCGGAAGCCTATGGTCCGTCCTGAGGTCCAGCTCCATGGGCAGTGATGATCGCTCCGCTAACGCGGTCAGGGAGCCCACCAAACCTCTCTCCCGAAGCGAGGGGGGATACACGCCCCTCGCCAATTCGCGCAACTCGTCAAGTGCATCCAAAAGCTCGGCCCTTGCCTGCCCGACTAGGCTTTGTACCTCCTGCGAATCCGTCATCCGCTGGGCCCGCGCCAGCTCCATCGACACGGCAACCAGACGTTGCTGAGCTCCGTCGTGAAGATCCCGTTCAAGCTGGCGACGCCGGGAGTCGCCAGCCGTTACGATTCGCTCCCTGGAGCGACGGACCTCAATGAGTTGGTCCCGGAGCTGTTGTTCCATCTGCTGGTTTTCCAACGCCAGCGACGTTGCGCTGCGCACGGCGGCAAGCAACTGCGGCTGGTCCTGGAGGGTTTCGTCAAAAACCAGGGCCCCTATTGGTGTTCCGTGGCGTTCCAAGACCATGGAGGCGCGTCCGGTTGAACCATCCGGCAACGCCTGGGGAACTCCCTTGCTGTCAACAAAGGACGCCTGATCGGGGAACCAACGCAGCAAAGTGAGGGTGGGGTCATGGACTGATCGCCGAAGCGCGCCGATTAGTCTGTCGCTAACCGGGGCTGAGCCCACTTCCACCATGAGATCACCCAATGTGCCACGCGCGAAACGGTAGCGCCACAGACCAAACAATACTGCCAGCGGCACAATTGCGGTCGCCGGATATTGCCAGAGCAACGCTTCCGAGGACAGAGATCCAGACAGTTGGATCACCGCGAGGGACACCCACACGGTGGCCGCTGTTTTTACGATTACGGCAAGCCATAGCGGCAGGAATGCCGACCGGTAGGCCTTTGTCCCTGCGCGCCAACGGGCGATCAGGACCGTTACGATCGCGACTCCCACCGAGATCTGAAATATGCGGATTGCGTTCCCGAGGGTGGTCATGAGAGACGGGCTGTCCMAGAGAAGCAACAGATTGCGGGACGTGGACTCCCCTGCCGTGACATGGAGGCGTGGATCAAAGAAGGCCCAGCCTGCTACGGGGGCAAACAGCCAAAAAATGTAGAAGAACGCTACGGCAGTTTTTTCAGCTCGGCCGCGCAGCGTTCCTGACGGAAAGCTGAGCGCCAACTGCAGCAAAGGAGGCTGATACATCAGCGTAAGAGTTACACCGAGCGTAAACGCCACCGGGTCGCTGGAACGGCGAATCCCGGACGCCAGCCAAAGCCAACCCGCCACAATCAACAACAGCCCCGGATTCCGGGAAGGCCGGCTCCGCCACGCCGTCACACCAGCCAGAACGAATGCTAAGCCCACGCCCAAGAACAGTGTGAGTTCAAAAACTGTAAACGGAATCCGGTTCGGATTCTCCCCCCACCGGAGTACCCCTTGGGCATTCAAACTTAAGGTTCGAGCAGGGTCCTGTAGGGCTGTGGGTGACCAATCGACGCAGACCACGACTAGGATTACGAAGCCCGTCGTCACCCCGATTACAGAAGTGAGTTGTCGCGGAGTCATTTGCACTTCCGTCCCAGGGCAATTCCGAGGCCGGGATCTCCATCTCAGCTACATGTGTTACAGCCTCAGCCACGGTCATTAACAAGCCAGCCCTTGGGTCAAATTTGGGAACGCCTTCTGCTGGCGCGGAGCAACGGAAGGAGTCGTCATTCGCCGTACAAAGGCCCGGGCCCAATGCGGACGCACATTCCAGCGGACAGAAAGTTTCCCTCCCACCTCCAAAGGTGGACGAAAATGACGGTGAAAGACGACCAAGCACACCGTCGTGATGACGTGGGGCCCGCAATGCAATCTGCCCCTCAACTTGACCCACAGCATCTTTCATACTCGGAGTCGTGCCTCCGTTGTAGCACTGTGCACCGGCCAGAGCAATATACACGGATATTCGGCTTATTACTTCGTCCTCTGGTCACGTTCTGCCCATGGGTGGATTTGCTTCCGCCTGGTCTCAATCTTGGCTTGGGTTAGTATTTTTCCGACGGTTGCCTGGCGTGTCCGGGGGAACGGTAAGGCCGGGGCAGACCTCGATGTAGTCGATGCCCGGAGCCACCCACTCACGCCACTGTTTGTGGCTGATGTTCTGGGAAAGTTTGGTACACAATGTGTCGGACGGGGTCTGGGGTGCGGGCCACAGCCTCACTGTGCTGTCGTCGCTCCCGGAGGCGATTCGGCGGCCGTCGGGGCTAAACGCAACGCTGTACACCGATCCCTGTTGTCCTGTCATCGGTATAACGAGGGGCTGACCCGTCTCCGCGTCCCACAGCCGCACCGTGCCGTCGTTACCCCCGGTGCTGATTCGGCGGCCGTCGGGGCTAAACGCCACGCTGTACACCCCATTCAAGTGCCCAGTCATCGGCTTACCGAGGGACTTGCCCGTTTCCGGGTCCCACCGCTCCACTGTGCCATCGGTGCCGCCGGAGGCGATCCGGCGCCCGTCGGGGCTGAACGCAACGCTCGTCACTGCATCCTTGTGTCCGGTCAAAGGCTCGCCGAGGGCCCGGCCCGTCTCTGCGTCCCAACGCCTTATCGTGCCATCGGTGCCGCCGGAGACGATCCGGCGCCCGTCGGGGCTGAACGCAACACTCGTCACCGCATCCTTGTGTCCGKTCAAAGGCTCGCCGAGGGCCCGGCCCGTCTCCGCGTCCCACCGCCGCACCGTACCGTCTCGGCTGCCGGAAAGGATCCGGTGACC
>NZ_JBFUJJ010000047.1:0-19431 GCF_056401435.1 Arthrobacter sp. P4_F10 | reverse complement strand
TGTGCCTGCAGCGACGCATCCAGGCGCCGGACCCAGTAGCCAATGGGCATGTTCACCTTGCCATCGTCGCAGGAGCCTCATGCCCGGGCAAGGTCGCGGGCGGAGCCCGACTCCGGATTTCAGGGCTTCATCCCCGCTAGGGTCGCCTCGTGGTTGAAGTTCCCCCTATGGGCCAGGTCTGAAAATCCGTTGGCTCCGCGTGCTGTGCGTTGGGGCTCCCTGCCCTGTCCGGCCTGCCGGCCCCTTGCGCGGGTTTTGGATACCGACGGCGGAAACAATGCCCCCGAGGATGAGCAGCACGGCCGTCACGGTCACTATCCGGTGAAATCCGTCGAGATCAAGTTTGCCGCCCACGACGAGGCCTACCAGCGCGATGCCGATCAGACCGGCAACTCTGCTGACAGAGTTATTCACTGCCGAGCCGATGCCGGCCTGCTGTTCCGAAACCGAACCGAGAATGGCGGCAGTGAGCGGTGCGACGGTCGCCGAGAGCCCGACTGCGAACAGGAGGATCCCAGGCATCAGCTGGGTCCAATAGTTCACCGGGATTTCAGACGCGAGCATCAAGAGGTAGCCAGCTCCGGCGAGAGCCGGTCCGAATGCCATGAACCACCGCGGGCCGAACCGCCCGGCCAGTGAGCCAAACCATGACGCCAGGAGGATGTTGACGATGCTGACGGGAAGCAAAGCCAGAGCAGCCACCGTCGCCGGAAACCCGGCAACCTGCTGCAGGAAAAGCACGATGATGAATCCCCCGATCGACAGCGCAGCGTAGACGAAGGCCGTCGCCACATTGCCGACGGCAAAGTTTCGGACGGAGAAGAGGCTGAGCGGCAGGAGCGGCCGCTGTGCGGTCTGTTCCCGCCAAATGAACCCGGCGAGGCACAGGATGCCGAGGACGAAGGGCATCAGAATGAGCGGGCTCCCCCATCCATAGTTGCCTTGTTCGATCAGCGCGTAGACCGGCCCCGCCAGCCCGAGCACGCAGAGTACGGCGCCCGGGTAGTCGATGCGCACCCCCTCCTTGCGAACATCCCTGGCCCGCAGCTCGCCCAACAGATGCAGGGTCACAGCAATGGGCAGGACGTTGATTCCGAAGACCCAACGCCAGCCCACCGAATCGACGAGCACCCCGCCGAGCAGGGGGCCCGCGATGAAAGCCACGGTTGTACCAGCCGTCCACTGGCCGATCGCCTTCGCCCGGGGGGCCTCGTCGAAGTTGGACGTGATCAGGGCCAGGGAACTGGGCACCAGCAAGGCGCCCGCGACGCCTTGGAGCGCCCTGGCCAAGACCAGCACGTCCGCTGTGGGTGCCAGTGCACACATCACTGACGTGGTGCCGAACCCGATGAGGCCTGCCCGGAGAACCACGACGCGTCCGAGCAAATCAGAGAGCGAGCCGGCGACCAGGATGAGTGAACCCAGGGTGATCAGGTAGGCATCGACTACCCATTGCTGCGTTGTTAGTCCGCCGCCCAGTTCACGGGAAATGGCGGGCAGCGCTACGTTGATGACGCTGCTGTCGAGGAACGACACGAAGGACGCGAGAATCGCGATCCACAGCACGAGCCTCTGCGTACGCGTCGACGGTAGGGAACTCACTCTCCCAGTTAACACCCGCGGTTGCCGGACCCAAGCCGGGACACACTCACGCAAGGCAGTACCAGACGACGGCGGCTGTTGGGTCGGTACCCGGCCCGCGCCCCGAGCTGGTGATCGTTCGATGAACATTGGATGTCCTTCAGCTTCCGGCTGTCGCCGGGGACCTAAAATGGGGGGCGGGAGTCTCCGCCTCAACGATCGAACCGGCCAACCCTGGTAACCCCAAGGGACGAAACCACAGCAGAATGCGCCCAGGCTCGCGTGGCCACGCGAAGCATCAACGATGGAGAGCTGCGATGTCGTTTGAGGATGGGATGAATAGGACGCAAGCGGAGGTGGCCCGAGCGGATGTCGCCGGCAGAGCCGCCAAAGAGTCCGTCCCGGGCATCTATGAGTCGGCCCGCCGCGCCGCCGCGGACCGGATGGAACGCATCCTGGGACATGCCAGCACGCGGCTGCTCAAGCGATCCGTGCCGACCAGTCTTGCCGCCGTCACCACAGGCACCGATTGGAGCACATGGCATTTCGTGGCCCAGTCCCTTGGCTGGCCCCTGGAAAACGAGGACGACGGCGCTGCCTTCCTGACTGTCGACGGCCGCATCTGCTTTTACCGCCAGTCCACGACCTTCGGCGGGGACGAATTCCTAAGCGTCGACACCGTTCTGAGCACGTTCGAAGGCGGCAGCGACACGAAAAGGCTGGTCAACCCCAAAGGCCTGGTCCCGGCGTCGGGACGTGTGATCTCGCTGCCGGCCCGCAAACCGGGCAAGGAGCCGGCCTGGATGACCTCCCCCCAGCGCCTTGTCGAATTCAGCGGCAACCACGCCATCGCCCGCTGGCCCCGGACCGCTTTGGACAACCTGGTGAACACTGACTTTGACCGCAAGGGCAAGGCGTGGATCACCTACTCCCGCTGGGACCACCACCAGAGCATTCCGCTGAAGGAGTGGGTCACCGCGACCACCGCTGGACTCCTCGCCCCCGGATCCCCCGCAAGCAAGGAGGCCTAAGGGGCAAGGTCTGGTCTCGGTCCCGCCATTGCCATATCGTTGGGGCACCGATAAGAGTCGACCGGCGGAACTCCGCATCGGAGGTACAAGATGGGAATCATCTCGTCTGGTTTTCATGGAAAACGGCGCACCGGCAATCCAGCGTTACCACCCGGCCAATACGAGACAGCAAGCTTTCCCGTGCTGACGGCAGGCCCTGCACCCTATATCGCCAACGCTGACTGGGAGTTCTTCATTAGAACGGAGACGGGGCAGCGCCGTGCTTGGTCCTGGGAGGAGTTCTTGGCGCTGCCCCAGGTTGATATCCAGACCGATATTCATTGTGTGACCAGCTGGTCCAAGCTGGGTACCTCGTGGCGCGGGGTGTCCCTGGACACCTTGTTCGAGGACGTGGAAACAACATCCGAGTTCACTACAGCTCACTCCTATGGCGGCTATACCACCAATGTCCCGTTGCAGGACCTGCTGGACGGCCAGGCATGGGTGGCCTGGGAATTCGGCGGTGAGCCATTGGAACGGGCCCACGGCGGCCCTGCCCGCCTGCTGGTGCCCCACTTGTACTTTTGGAAGAGCGCGAAATGGATCAATGGCATCGAGCTGATGCCGCACGATGTTGCCGGCTTCTGGGAATCTAACGGGTACCACATCAACGGCGACCCGTGGCGCGAGGAGCGCTACTCATGAGGCAGGACGCATGAGCACCTTGTGGCGCGTCGCCGAGGTTGTCAGCGGCGTTCCCGAAACGGAATCGTCCAGAACCATCGGGCTGCGCGTGGACGGTCTGAACGGCAACCTTGCCGGCCAGCACATCGATATCCGGCTCACGGCGGACGACGGTTACACGGCGGTGCGGTCCTACTCCGTGGCCACCGCCGGCATGGACGAGATCCTGGAGATCACGGTCGACGAATTGGCCAATGGGGAGGTCTCCCCTTATCTGGTCAGAGACCTGATGGTTGGAGACCAGTTGGAGATCCGGGGCCCCGTCGGCGGCTGGTTCGTCTGGCGTCCGACCGACCCGAACCCGGTTCAGCTGATCGCCGGCGGATCCGGTATCGTGCCGCTCATGTCCATGATCCGCGCGCACGAGGCATCCGAGAATCCTTCACAGTTCCGGTTGCTGTACTCGCTCAAATCGCCCGAAACAGGGTTCTATCGGGAGGAGCTGCTCACCTTGGGCCAGGAATCCCCCAAGCTGACCGTCGACCATTTCTATACACGCAAAGTTCCGGCGGGCTGGCCAAGCGCACCGAAGCGACTCACCGCTGAAACACTGCTGGCAAACATCCTGCCCGCGGACGCTGCCCCCGACATTTTCATCTGTGGTCAGACGATGTTTGTCGAAACGGCCACAGAGTGGATGGTGCAGGCGGGCTATCCGACCGGCTCGATCAAAACCGAACGCTTCGGCGGAACGGGAGGAATACGGTGACTGGCAACAACGGCTCCGCTTCCCCGGGTGCTGAGGACCCGCGCTTCGAGGACCCGGACATCGCCGGAACCGCGGGCAATCCAGTACCACACCTTGACGGGAACGCGGCAGCAGGACCGTTATGGGAATTGTTCCGCATTGACATCATTGCAGCGATCGGTCGGTGCAAGAACTGTGGCGCGGTCAGGGTCTTCGGGGAAGCAGCGGTCTACGCCGACGCCCCGGGAATAGTTGTGCGCTGCAGTTCCTGCGGGGGCGTCCTGCTGCGTCTCGTAGAGACTCCGACCAAATTCTGGCTCGATGTCAGTGGACTCAGCTACCTTCAGATCGACCGGGAGGGCTAGGCACGGGTCTGGTATCCGCACTCCTGCCGTGCTCAAGACTGCAGGACGCGGGCTCCGAGGATAGTTCATGCAGTTACCTCACGAATCAGCACCAGTCAGTCGCCAACAATTTGAAGGCGACGACCTGGCACAGCCACCAAGACGACCGGATGAAGATCGAGTATGGGCTCATTCTGCCGGAACTCCCGGGGCTGCGGTTAGGCTTGCAGACATGGCGATCATCCACCAGGCAGAATTGCAGCCGACGAAACTTGAACTTCTCGAAAAGTGGCTGCCCAGCCAGCCGTGGTTCAAGGAGCCCGGCACGGCAGGGTTGCGCAAAGTGGGTTCCTATCGGTTCGACGACCCCGCCGGCGAGGTCGGCATAGAAACGATCATCGTGTCTGTGGGCAGCTCCACCGTTCAAGTTCCTCTCACGTACAGGGCCCAGCCCCTGGCCGGCGCGGAACCATGGCTGGTCGGAACGATGCAGCATTCGGTTCTCGGAACGAGGTGGGTTTACGATGCCTGCGCCGATCCCATCTACGTGGCGGCATTGGCGGCGAGCATCATGCTGGGCCGGCCGCAAGCTGAGCAATACCTCCAAAAAGGGGGGAAACAAGAACGCCTGGCCCAATCGGTCTTCGTGCAAACCACCGGACCGAAACTCGATGCAGTTCCTGAGGTCTCTTCGGCCACACCGTGCGACACCGACGCCGGCACGGTAGTCGAGTCTGCCGGCTTCCACTTGCTCGTTATCCGGCGGCTGGACCTTAACGGGCAACCCGCCGGCCGGCTCACGCTGACCGGCAGCTGGGAAGGACAAAAGGACAACGTCAAACTCGCCGTCATAAGCGAAGCCTGACACTTTCGTGAGCTAGGTGCGGTCCACTCCATCGTTCTCTCCGGGATGGTTTCTGCCTTCCGGCTGTTCATGGCCGTTCCCGTGCTGTTCCCGCAGCTCCCGCCCGCGGCGGATGTCTTCTTCCTCGCGGGCCTGGAGCTTGTCGCTCTGTTTCGTGTCCCGTGGTGGCAGCTGAATGGTCTCTTCGGCCTCGATGCCGGCCTGGAGCTGCCGTCCACGCTCCATCTCGGCGTCGAACTCGGCACCGAACAGCAGAGACATGTTCAGGATCCAGAGCCACAGCAGCGAGATGATGACGCCGCCGATCGCACCATAGGTCTTCTCGTAGCTGTTGAAGTTGGCCACGTAGAAGGCGAAGGCCAGGGACGCAAGCAGGAAAATCACCAAGGCGATTGCGGATCCCAGGCTCATCCAGCGGAACTTGGGCTGCTTTACGTTCGGGGTGGCGTAGTAGAGGATGGCGATCGCGAGGATCACGAGCAAGAAGATCACGGGCCACTTGAGAATATTCCACGCCGTCAGGACGGCCCCGCCGAGGCCGATCGCGTTGCCGACGGCCTCGGCCACCGGCCCGCTCAGCACGAGCATTGCTGAGAGCACGAGGACGATCAGAACGGTGGCAATCGTGACGCCCAGCATCGTGCCCCGAAGTTTAATAAAGGGCCGGCCCTCGTCGATTTCGTAGATCCTGTTCATTGCCCGGCCAAACGCACCGACGTAGCCGGACGCGGACCAGAGGGCGGTGAGGATGCCGATAACCAGGGTGAGTCCGGCAGCGGAGGAGCTGCTGAGTTGCTCGACCGGCTGGCGGATCGCGTCCACCGTGTCACCGGGCGCGAATCCCTGGACGATCTCCAGAAGGGCGGATGTGGTCTTCTCGGCCTGCCCGAAAATGCCCAGCAAAGACACCAGGGCCAACAGCGCCGGGAAAATGGAGAGCACCGAGTAGTAGGTCAGGGCTGCGGCGAGATCCGGGCACTGGTCCTTCGTGAATTCACGCAGGGTCTTCTTGGCGATGTACTTCCAGGAGGGCTTGGTGACGTCGGCGGGGCTGTCCGGTTTGCGGGAGTCGTCCGGAGCGGGCGCAGTACGGGCCTTGGCAGTGCTGCTCTCGTCCGTTTCGGCGTCGGTCATGGAGTCATTTTCTGCCTTGGCAGGGTTCTTGGCCATGGAAAATCCTTCTTGGGGTTAAGCGAAGTGGCCGGCCGCCCAGCGCATCAGCGAGGGCAGCCGGCCGAATTCAGATGTGGCCTCAGGCCTGCTGAACGTTGCCCTTGGCTTCTGCGGTCCGATCCTTCACGTCCGCCACAGCCGTCTGACCGTCCGCCTTGAGATGATCGGTGGCGTCCGCGGCAGTGGCCTTGACGTTCTCCATGGCTTCCTGGGCGGGTTCCTTGAGTCCCTCGGCCACGTGCTTGGCGGCGTCCGTCAGTTCCGTCGTGAGTGGCTCGGCGGCGGACTTGAGGGCATCAGCAGCTTCACGCTCCTTCTGGCTGGCCGGGATCAGGGAGGACACCAGCAGTCCGGCGCCAAAGGCGATCAGCCCGGCAGCCAGCGGGTTCCCCTGGGTCTTGGCCTTCAGCTGTGTCGGCGCGGCCGCGACTGCGGAACCCGCGTCACTCACGTGCGCGCCCGCGCTTCCGGTGGCGGAGTGGACGTGGTCGGCGGTGTGGTCGGCGGCTCCCATGACTTTCTCCTTCACTCCGAAGACGGCATCTTTGACTCTGTCGGTTTGCCGCTGGACGATGTGCGACGGCGTGACCTTGTCAGCGACGGCATCCACGTTTGTGCCCAGGCGGGCGCGGGTTGCTTCAATATCTGCTCGGATGACATCCGGATTTTCACTCATCGTGTTTCCTCGCTGGATCTAAGAGTTGGGTTTAAGTGTCGGCGGGATTTCCTGCAGGGTCTCGGCGGTCCTCGGCATGCCCTTGATCGCGTTAAGTTCCTTGCGGCCCATGGTTGCCAGGACGGCGGCGGCAATTGCCCAGATGACTGCGACAACAACACCGGACCAACCCAGCCCCATCAGGTTCCCCAGCGCCCACCAGAGCGCCAAAGACAGGAACAGGAGCACAAAGTGGCCCGCGACGCCGGCGCCGGCCAGCATGCCGGTGCCTTTGCCGGCCCGGGTGGCGGACTGCTTGAGTTCGACCTTGGCTAGTTCCACTTCCTGCCGCATCAGGGTGGACATGTCCCGGGTGACTTCACCCAGCAGGTCACCTAGGGAAGACGTTTCCGCCTTCGCGTGGGCGGCGGTGGGAGGCATTTCGCTGCTCATCGACGGCCGCCGTCGAAGGGGTCATCGCGGAACGGATCAGCCGACCGAAGGGGCTCGCCGACCATGGGCTCTGTGGCCCTGCGGCCCGGCCCGGCGTCATGGAGTGGATCGGCAGTGCCCAACTCGGAGTCCAGGGGATTCGGAGGGTAGGTGTCCGCGAAGCCCGCCGTCGTGGTTTGCGGAGCCGGCATCTGCACCGGCGGCGGCGGAACCGCTACGCCGGTATCGGGGATCCGGCCGGCGGCGGACGTTCCGGTAGCGGTGGTGCCCGTGGTTTCGGGGGCTCCGGCGCTCAGGCTGCGGCTGAGACGCCCGGCCAGTACACCGGCTCCGGCCGCGAGCAGGAGGAACGTGCCCGGGCGCTGGCGTGCAAAGGTTTTGACCTCGGTCAGCAGCGAACCCGGATCCCGGTCATCGAGCCATGACGCAACAGCGGCGGACCGCTCGGCGGCTTGGCGGACGACGTCGGTGGCCACGCCCGGCTGCTCGGAAGCAGCAGCCATGGAATGCAGTTCGCCAGCGACGGCTCTGAGGCCTTCGGCAACCTTCTGCTGCTGGGTTCCGGCCTGCTCAGTGAGATCTGACTTGGCCTGGTGCAGCAGGTCCCGGGCATTGGTCTTGACCTCGGCGGCGACGTGGACTGCTTCCGTCTTGGCCGTCTCGGCGACGTTTTGGGCCGCATCTGTTGCGTGGCGCTTTACGTCCGCCGCTTCTTCCCTCGCTGTCTCCTGTTTTGAGACAGCACGTTCCGTACCGTGAGCGGGCACCACGCCAACTTGAGGGGGCGCCACGCCATCTTGAGGGGGCACCACGCCATCGCCGGTGTACTGGTCCGTGGATGCTTGGGGTGTTGCCTGGGCCCATGGGTTCTGTGTCATCGTTGCTCTCTTTCAGGAGGGGTCCGCGTGGGATCGTGATCGTGTCTAGCGGTACCGGATGAAATTAGTAAGCACGGTTACTAACTAGATAGTAAGCACACTTCCTATGCTGATCGCAAGGCCTTGCCGAATTTCAAACGGGGGCTTATCGCGAAAAGCGCGCAGAGTGCGGTCTTGTGCGTGAAAGTAGTAAGCATACTTGCCAAATAGATGCACGGCGTGCTTACTGTGGAGGTGGACGCCGGCTTAGTTGGCGCCGTCCCTGACACCGCGATTTCGTCGCCACCCCAATCAGGAAGGCTCTCTTAGTGATCCTCGCCCCTGAGCCCCACGCCCGGGACGCTTACCGGCTTCTGACCGCAGCGGCCCGTCTGGTCCAACGCCTCCACGACGATGCGCTGGCACCGTTGGGACTGACGCGTGCCGCTGTCATCGCCTTGGAAGCCGTGGCACCCCGGCCCATGTACCAGGAACAGCTCGCCGCAAAGGTTCATGTTCAAAGCCAGACACTCGGGCGCGTTCTTGCGCGCCTGGAGGAGGGAGGGCTGGTCACTAGGACACGCAACCCCGCCGACCGGCGCCAATTTCAGGTCCAGATTTCCGAGGCCGGAAACGCCGCCCTGCAAGCGGCCTCCGAGGCTGAGCGTGCGGCCGTGCCTGCGGACTTCGACGGGTGGGAGACCCTGTCGGAACAACTCGCCCGGTTTGTGGATTTCTTCCAGACTCCACGAACGGGAATTCCAGGCTCCAGCGCCCCCTCGGCGCCCAAGCCTGGCCCCGAAGCTTCATTGAACTAGCCTCCCGCGGCTGGATCCCGCTCGGCCTGCCGCCCCTGGTACGCACGGCCAGCGCCCGCTTCGATTGCAGGCAAGACGGGCGACGGGACAGCCGCAGCAGCAGGCAGCGAGACCGGGTATTGCACGACAGTACGCATGCTGATTAAATCGCGGTTACGGCCGCATTCCACGACCGGTCTACCGAAAGGAAGTACAGTAATGGGAATTCTCGCGTTCCTCATTCTCGGCCTTATCGCAGGAGCTATCGCCAAGGCGGTCCTTCCCGGCCGGCAGGGAGGCGGCTGGGTGATCACACTCGTTGTTGGCGTCGTAGGCGCAATCCTCGGCGGCTGGATAGGTTCGTTGATCTTCGGCGGAGGCCTCGCTGACTTCTTTGACCTGCGGACCTGGCTCCTCGCCATCCTCGGGGCCGTTATTGTGCTCCTGGTCTATGGGGCCCTTGCCGGCCGCCGAAGCAGGGCATAGCAGGCTCGGGCCGCAAAGTCCTCCCGCTAAGGCGTTCTTGGGCTCCGTAGACTGCTGCTGGCTGGTTCTGTAAGACCCCGGCAACAGGGTCTTACAGAACCGCAACGCCGGCTGGCCGGCGCCACCCCCGCCGCTCCGCGCCGCAGCCACCTCGGGAACCAGAGCAAGGAGATAGACATGGAAAACTTGTTCCGCCGCACCGGCATCGACGTGCCCGAACCAGTCCGGCGCTTCCTGCAGGGCGAGACAGATGCCTGGCTAAGAGTCGAGGAGTACCGGGACGGAAACACCTTGGTCGTCCGAACCGATATTCCCGGCATCGACCCCGACAAGGACATCGATATCACCGTCACCGACGGCACCTTGCAGATTGCTGCCCGGCGCACGGAACCCGCCCACAAGGATCAACCGGGTTACCGGAGCGAAGTTCGCTACGGCGAATTTTCGCGTAGCGTCCCGCTGCCCCGCGGCGCGAACCCTGAGGCTGTTGAGGCAAGCTACATCGACGGTGTCCTCGAAATCCGCGCCCAGCTTCCGGAGCAGTCCGAAACGTCCGCCACGAAAGTCCACGTCTCCCGCGGTGGAGCCCAGTCACCGGAAGCACCCGAAACTACGTGACCTGACCCGCACGACAGAGCGGAAGCAACCCGATGACAATCAAGGTCAACAACGCGGGTCTACGTCATGCCCGGCAGCTGATCAAGGACGCGAGGCTTGCCCGGGATACCCGGGACGACTGGAGCGAGCATGCCCCCGACGCCGACCAGGAAAACGCGTTCATCGACAAGTACGGCTACACAGAGTACGGCTCGTGGCATCTGGGCGAAGACACGGAAGAAACACACGACACCAAGGGACGTTGCAGCTTTCCCTTTGGAGATTTTCGGCGGCTGCACCGCTGCGCGATTCTTGCCATCGAGAGCCGAGCCGCCCAGAACGACCACAACGACATCGCCAAAGCAGCTAAGTCCCTCCTCGACGAACTCGACAAGAACTAGACCCGGGCTCGTCTGGCCTTCGGGCGGCTCTGGCGGGGCTCTCCCCCGGGCCCTCCGATCCAGCTATGGCCTCTTGCCTGTGGCAGTGCCAGTATGTTGGGCATCAGGCTCAATCAAGACACCCCGGCCCGGGCAGAAGGGACGCACGGTCATGACCTACATCAACAACTTCGGCGATGTGGGACAAGGCGACGTCGCTGTGGCCGGCGGCAAGGGTGTCGGACTGGGCGGCCTCACGCAGGCCGGGCTGCCGGTTCCTCCGGGGTTTGTGCTGAACACCGCAGCCTATGAGGATTTTGTGGCCGCCAACCACCTCGAGGCGGGCATCCGTGAGCTGGCCTCGCTGTCGCCGCAGGCTGCGCCACAGGACTACGAGGACGCCTCGAAGCGGATCCGCGCCCTATTCGCCGGCGGCACCGTGCCCGCAGGGATCGCAACAGAACTCAGCGCTGCTTACAGTCGCCTCGGCAACGGGGATTCCGCTGTGGCGGTGCGCTCCTCCGCCACGGCCGAGGACCTCGCCTCGGCCAGCTTCGCCGGGCAACAGGAAACCTACCTCAACATCCGCGGAGCGGAGGCTTTGGCCGCGGCCGTGACCGATTGCTGGGCTTCCCTGTGGACGGCGCGTGCCATGGCATACCGGGCCCGTGAGGGCATCGGCCCGGACGCGGTGCGCCTCGCGGTGGTGGTCCAGCAGATGGTCGAGGCCGAGGCTGCCGGGGTCATGTTCACCGCCAATCCGGCGAACGGGCGCCGCGACCAGATCGTGATCAGTGCCGCGTGGGGTCTGGGTGAGTCCGTGGTCAGCGGTACGGTGACCACGGATGACGTGGTCGTCGAAGCCGGTACGGGCTGGGTGCTGTCGCGCCGTACCGCTGACAAGGAGGTCATGACTGTCTATGCGGACCACGGCACGCGGGAGCAGCCGGTGCCGGCGGCGCGGCGTCGTCAGCCCGTCCTGGACAACCAGGCGGCGGCCGTACTGGCCGGCTATGGGACACGGATTACTGATCATTTCGGGACGCCGCAGGACATCGAGTGGGCACGGGCCGGCGGCGAGTTCTTCATCCTGCAATCCCGGCCGATCACGGCGTTGCCTGAACCAGCGGCTGACACCCCGGACGTCTGGACGGTGCCCTACCCGAAGGGGCTGTACTTCCGGGCCAGCATCGTGGAACAGTTGCCCGACCCGCTCTCGCCGCTGTTTGCCGACCTCATTGACGGCTCGGTGGCCCGTTCGCTGCGAGCCCTGATGGCCGAGGCCGTCGGCAAGAACGTCATCCGCGACGACGACGTGGGACTGCCCACCATTAACGGCTATGCCTATTACTTCTACCGCACCTCGGGAATGTGGCGGGTGATGGGCAAATCGCTGACCGCCGTACGGGCGCTGGTCCGCGGCAAGGCGCACATGGGTGTGGCCGGCTGGCGGGAATTTTCGCATCCGCGCTACGAGCAGGTGATCAAGGACTGGTCGGCCACGCCCGTCGAGGAGCTCTCCGGAGGGGAACTGTTCGAGGGTGTGCAGGCGTTGCTGGACGCAGGCACCGTGTACTACACGGCCGTGCAGTCAATCATTCCCATCGCCGCGACAAGCGAAATCTCCTTCCGGACGTACTACGACAGGTTCGTACGGCGCAACGGAGATCCCCCCGCCCAGACGTTCCTCCTCGGCTACGACAGCGAACCCATCCGGGCGGAGAAGTCGCTGTACGACCTCGCAGCCTGGGCCCGGGAAGTTCCGGAGCTGGCTCCGACGCTGCTCAACGAACCCACAGCGGCACTGGTGGAGTCGCAGCGCACCGGGATCCCGCCGGCAGGTGTGGACCAGGCGCTCTGGCAGCAATGGCATTCCCGCTTCCAGGACCACCTCGGCCGGTTTGGCCATGCGGTCTACAACTTGGACTTCGTCAGCCCGGTGCCGGCCGACGATCCCTCAGCCCTGCTGGAGACGGTGAAGTTCTACCTGCGGGGACAGGGCAATGACCCACACGCGCGACAACGGCTGTCGGCCGAGCGCCGGGAGGACCAAACCAACCAAGCGGTCACCCGGCTCGGGCCGAAGCGCAAGGCCGCGTTCCTCCGGTTGCTCCGGTGGGCTCAGAACGCCGCCCCGATCCGCGAGGACGCCCTGGCCGACGTCGGCCTGGCGTGGCCGCTGCTGCGGCGGATGCTGCTCGAACTGGGTCGACGGCTGGTTGACTCCGCCGTCATCGCCGAGCCTGCCGATGTGTTCTGGCTGCGCCGCCAGGAGCTGCAAAGCGCCGTCGATTTCGGCCTCGCCGCGCCGGGCGCACCAGCGGCAGTAGCAATTACCGGAGCGGATCGGCCCGTCCGCGCCGACGCCGTCGAGAAGCGCAAGATGCTCTGGCGAGGCCAAGCCAGGGCCGCCGCCCCGCAACTGCTCCCGGAAAGCCGGTGGATGGAGGGGGCCTTCGGGAAAATGATGCCCGCAGGCTCTCAGGACCAGCTGGGCGACATCATCAAAGGCATCGGCGCCAGCGCGGGCCGGGTCACCGCGCCGGCCCGCGTCCTGAGGGGGCCCCAGGATTTTTCCCTGATGGTGCCCGGAGACGTCCTGGTCGCCCGCATCACCACCCCCGCATGGACCTCGCTGTTCGCGATGGCCTCCGCCGTGGTCACCGACGTCGGCGGACCATTGAGCCACAGTTCGATCGTGGCCCGGGAGTACGGCATCCCGGCCGTGCTCGGCACCGGGGTGGCCACCCAGCGGCTCACCAGCGGCCAGCGGATCCGCGTGGACGGCGACGCCGGCACTGTCACGATGGAGGATCCGGCCGTTACGCAGGGGCCATGACCGGCGGCCTTCAGAACGCTCCTGCCGCCGGCTAGTGCTCGCTCAGCCTCGGTAGCTGTCCCCCATCAGCCATCCTGCCTGCCTACAGCGGCCCGAGTTCTGCCGACCGCGGTGGATTTGCGCCCTTCCGGGAGCACGTGATCGCCGCCGCGCGGTTGGCGTACGAGGCGAGTGCGTGCAGCTGATCCAGGGCCAGGGTCTGCAGTTTTTGTCTTCCCTCCGCCCCGAGCGCTTCGAGTTGGGCGAGTCCGGAAATAAGCCCTGCCATGAAGGAGTCGCCGGCCCCCACGGTATCTGCCACTTGGATGGGTTCAGCTGCCATCTCCACCCGCCCCTTCCCGGAGAGGATGATCGGTCCGGCCGCTCCGCGCGTCAGTGCCACGACCGCCGGTCCCAGTTCCAGCCAGGCCTGCAGGGATTCCTCCGGGGTCCGGTCCGGGTAGAGCCAGCTCAAGTCTTCGTCGCTCGCTTTGACAATGTCGCTGGCTGCTACGAACATTTCCGCCTGCCGGCGTGCGGCAGCCGCATCGGGGCTGATTGCAGGCCGGCAGTTGGGATCGTAACTGACCGTAGCGTGCTCCCGGGCGGCCTGTACCAGGACAAGGGTGGCCTGCTCCCCCGGCGGGAGCACCGTGGCGATTGATCCCGTGTGGACGTGGGTGGACCCTTTGACGGCGGCGAGGGCTGGCAGGGATGCCCCATTAATTGCCCACGTGATCTTGAAGGTGTATTCGGCGGCACCGTCGGAACCCAGAGTGGCGAGGGCCGTTGATGTGAGTGCGGTTCCGCCGTTGATCACCTGGACGCCGTTCGCCTGCAGATGCTCTTCGAGCATGAGCCCGTGCGGGTCGGCGCCATAGTGGGTCACCAGGTTCGTCCGGAGGTCGAGGCGCGCAGCTCCTACTGCCACGTTGAGGGGGCTGCCGCCGGGGTGGGCCTGGATTCCGGCAGGCCCGCGGGGGTCGCTGATGATGTCGACGAGTGATTCGCCGATGACCGTCAGCCTGCTGTCCCCCGCAGCGGGGAGGCGTGCGGGCGAGGCGTCCGTGGCGTACATCAGCGGCCCGGGTACACGACGGCTTTGAGCTGTCCGGCCTGCTTGCCCGCTTTGAGTGCTTCCTCGGAATCGGCGAGGGCGAACTTGCCGGTGACCAGGATGTCCAGGTCCACCTTCCCGTCCGCGATCAGCTGGATGGCCAGCGGCCATGTGTTGGTGTAGCGGAAGACGCCGGAGAGCCAGATTTCGCGGTTCTGGATGTAGGAGACGGGGAGTTCGACGTCGTCGGCCCCGAGTCCCACCAGGATGACCCGGCCGGCCGGTCCTACGGCTTTGATTCCGGAACGGACGGCCTGCGGGGCCCCGGAGGCGTCGATGAACGCATCGACGTCGAGCCCTTCGACACGGTCCGTCAAGGCGTTCAGGGCATGGGTGGCGCCGTGTTCCAGGGCGAACGCCAGCCGGTCTTCGGCGATGTCCGAGACGTAGATTTCGGTGGCGCCGAAGGCGCGGGCTGCTTGAGCGGCGATGATGCCGATGGGGCCAGCCCCGGCGATCAGGACCCGGCTGCCGGGCTTGATCTGGGCGCGTTCGCAGGCCCAAAGGCCGACGGAGAGCGGCTCGATGAGGGCTGCCGCCTCGTCGCTGACGCTGTCCGGGATGTCGTAGGCGAAGTCGCTCTGGATCTTCACGTATTCGGCGAAGGCTCCGTCGATCGGCGGGGTGGCGTAGAACTCGATGTCGGGGCACAGGTTGTAGCGTCCGGCTTTGCACTGCTTGCATTTGCGGCAGGGCCGCTGGGGTTCGACGGCGACCCGCTGGCCCACACGTGACGGGTCGACGGCGCTTCCGACGGCGGCGATCCGTCCGGAAAGCTCGTGGCCGAGGATCAGCGGATGGTCCACGACGTAGTCCCCGATCCGGCCGTGCTCGTAATAGTGGACGTCGCTGCCGCAGACGCCGACGGCGGAGACCTGCACCAGGACCTGATCCGCGTCCAGCTGCGGGACCGGCAGGGTTTCCATGGCCATGTCGCCCTGGCGTTGGAGGACTGCGGCGCGCATGGTGGCGGGCACGTCCGGATGTCCGGCGGTGCGGGACTGCGTGGTTGATGTTGTCATCGAAGGAATCCTTTACTAATCGAAGAGGTGGCCGGCTATTTGACGGCGCCGAGGGAGAGGCCCTGGACGAGTTTGTCCTGGGCGGCGAAGCCTGCGAACAGCACCGGCAGGGAGATCACGACGGCGGCGGCGCAGACTTTGGCGAGGAACAGGCCCTGGCCGGAGACGAAGCCTGTGAGGAAAACCGGGGCGGTGCCGGCCACGACGCCGGTGAGGACCCGGGCCAGGAGGAGTTCGTTCCAGCTGAAGATAAAGCAGATCAGGGCGGTGGCCGCGATGCCCGGCATTGCCACGGGGGCGATGACCTTCCGAAGCGTGAGCAGCAGGGTGGCGCCGTCGATCTGGGCGGCTTCGAGCATTTCGACCGGCACTTCGGCGAGGAAGGAGCGCATCATCCATACGGCGATGGGCAGGTTCATCGAGGTGTACATCAGCACCAGGAACCAGATGTTGTCCAGCGCGCCGGCGGTCTTGGCGAAGAGGTAGAGCGGCAGGACAGCGGCGACGACGGGCATCATCTTCGTGGAGAGGAAGAAGAACATGACGTCGGTCCACTTTTTCACCGGCCGGATGGACAGGGCGTACGCGGCCGGAATGGCCAGCAGCAGAACCAGGACGGTGGAGAAGATCGAGGCGGTGGCGGAGTTGATCAGCGACGGCCACGGGCTGACGCCGGATGTGGCTCCGAAGAACTCCTTGTAGGCGTCCAGGTTAAGGTCGGCGGCAATGGAGGGCGGGTTCGTCGCGGCGTCGATTTCCGAGTGGAACGATGTCAGGATCATCCACAGGACCGGTACTGCGAACAGCAGGGCCAGGAGCCAGGCTGCGATCCCGGCGGCCGTGTTGTTGCGGGTGGGGTCCATGCGCGACTTGCCTCGGCGCCGGGAATCCGTGGTCGGAGCGGGCGGGGCGGGGACTGATGACCTGGGCTCGGCCGGGGTGAGGGTGCTCATCGTGCTGCCTCCTTCTTGAAGAGCGAGAATACGGTGCGGAGTGCGAAGGTCGCCACGACGATGGTGCCGATGACCACCACGACGCCGGCGGCTGAGGCCAGGCCATATTCGTTGGCGTAGTAGAACGTCTCGTAGATGGCGTAGGGCAGGTTGGCCGTGCCCAGGCCGCCGGAGGTGATGACGAAGGTGGCGTCGAAGTTCTGCACGATGTAGATGGCTCCGAGCAGTCCGCCGAGTTCCAGGTACTGGCGCAGGTGCGGCAGCGTGAGGTGGCGGAAAATATCCCAGGGACGTGCCCCGTCCATTTGTGCGGCTTCGACGGTATCCATCGGGCGGGACTGGRGACCGGCAAGCAGGATAAGCATCATGAACGGGGTCCACTGCCAGACCAGCGACAAGATGATGGCCATCAGGGGTGCCTGGGACAGCAGGTCAGGCTGGGGCGGGGTGTCACTGCCGAAGAGCGACCAAACCCAGGTCAGGGTGCCGTTGATCAGGCCGTAGACGGGGTTGAGGATGGCATGCTTCCAGATGAGGGCCGCGGCAACCGGAACGATGAGGAACGGTGCGATCAGCAGGGTCCGTGCCAGGCCGCGGCCGATGAATTTCTTGTCCAGGAGCAGGGCCAGGCCGAGGCCAAGGACCAGGCTGGCCAGAACCACCGAGACGGTCTCGATGATGGTGGTGACGATCGCCTGCAGCATGTAAGGGTCGGTGACAACCTGGATGTAGTTCTCAAAACCAGCGAATCCGGTCTTGTCTGGGCTCAGGCTGTTCCAGTTCATGAACGAGATGATCAGGGTCACCACGAACGGAAGCTGGGTGACGACGATGAGGAAGACCAGGGCCGGCAGCAGCGGTGCACGCCGTGCCCAGTCCATGGCGCGTTCCCGCGCCCTGGCGTTCTTGGAAGGTGTGGCTGTCTCGCTCCCGTGGCGGGAGACGCGCGCCGTTGCGGTAGTCATGATGTTCTCCTGCGGTTCGGTTGTTGCTACTTGTACTTGTCGCCGACTTTTTGTGCGGCTTCCTGGCCCTTGGCCACCGCGTCGGCGACGGAGCCCTGGCCGGCGATGGCGGAGCTGACGCCCTGGGACACCCGTGTGCCCAGGGCGGCGAACTCGGGAATACCGACAAACTGGATGCCGACGGCCGGCCGCGGCTGGACACCGGGGTTAGTCGGATCGGCGTTCTCAATGGCAAAGCGTTCGGCTTTGAAGAACGGTGCGGCCTTCTGGAACTCGGCGTTCTCGTAGGTGGAGATGCGCTTGCCGGACGGGACCTTGGACCAGCCGAGCTTGGACGCGACGAGCTCCTCGTACTTCTTCGAGCTGGCCCAGGCGATGAACTTCCCGGCAGCGTCCTGCTTCTTCGAGGCCGCCTGCATGGCCCAGGACCAGGTCCACAGCCAGCCCGAGGACTTGGTCTCTTTCACCGGGGCCTGTGCGTAACCGATCTTTCCCTTCACCGGGGAGGCGTCGGCTTCCAAAGCGCCGGCTGCGGAGGTGGCGTCGTACCACATGGCGACCCTGCTCTGGCTCATGTTGTTCAGGCACTCGGTGAAACCGGCCTGCGCGGCCCCCGCTTCACCATGCTCTCGCACCAGCTTCGTGTAGAACTCCGTGGCTGCAGTGAATTCGGGAGCGTTGACCTTCGCATTCCAGTCCTTGTCGAACCAGGTCCCGCCGAAGGTGTTCACCACCGTGGTCAGCGGCGCGAAAACCTGGCCCCAGCCCGGCTGGCCGCGCAGGCAGATGCCCTTCATCCCGGGCGCTGCGCCGTCAGCCTTGGCGGCCAGGGCCGCGACTTCGTCCCATGTCGGCTTCTCCGGCATGGTCAGGCCCTTGGCATCGAAAATGTCTTTCCGATACATCAGGAAGGAGGACTCGCCGTAGAACGGTTCGCCATAGAGCTTGCCGTCCTTCCCGGTCAGGGAAGCGGTGTAGGCCGGCAGGATGTCCGCCTGGTTGAACTCGGCATCCTGGGCCACGTTGTCCAAGGGCGCCAGCCACCCGTTGGCGGAGTAGAACGGGATCTCATAGTTGGAAAGTGACGCGATGTCGTACTGTCCGGCCTGGCTCGAAAATTCCTGGCTGATCTTGGCGCGGACGTCATTTTCCGGCAGGACGGTGAAGTTGACCCGGATGCCGGTGTCCTTCGTGAAGTTAGCAGCGGTGAGCCGCTGCAGGTCCTCCATCTGCGGGTTGTTGACCATCAGGACATTAATGCTGTTCGGATCGCCTGCGGAATTGCCGCCGCCGGCGCCTGCACAGGCCGAGGCGCTCAGCGCCACGCACAGGGCACCTGCGGCCAATGCGGGAACGCGTAATTTTGCGCGCATTCAAGGACTCCTTTGTTCTTCAGGGGGTGCAATGCTGCCCTACTCCGACTGCTGTGTCAGGTGCGGGGCGGTGAGCGGGACTAGGGGCTTGATGCCGGGTGCCCCGCTGATGTTCCTCAAGATTAGGCTTGTGGCATAGGGCACAACTAGCGTCGTGGTTGCTGGTTTCTGATACTAATTTTCCTGAACGGTCCCGGGCGGGGCGCTACTCTGGGAGGGGGCGGCCAAGGTGCCGTCCATAATTCATGATCCGAACTCATGGGAGAACCAGGATGAGCACGGCGGACCCGAGCGACGGCGCAACGGCCAGGCTTGCCGAAAGACTGCTGGGGATGCGGGCCAACCGGKAGGTGATTCCGGAAGACCCCAACCATTCCGTCCGTTGGCACGAGCACGATTACCCCAGCCCGGTTGCACGTTGGAACTACCATCCTGAATACGAACTGCACCTGATCCGGAAAGGCACCGGAAAGTTCATCGTGGGAGACCACATCGGCACTTTCGAGGCCGGACACCTCGCCCTGGTGGGTTCGGGGCTGCCGCACGACTGGGT
>NZ_JBFUJJ010000046.1:0-19673 GCF_056401435.1 Arthrobacter sp. P4_F10 | reverse complement strand
CTTCGAACATCCGCTCCGCCGCTAGGATGCCGTCGGGACAGCGGCCGCGAGAGAAGAAATGATCACCGCTGGTCGCAAGCGGCGCAATCTGGCATGCCGACCCGCGAAGGTACGTCAACTGGATCGTTTCACGGCGCTCGATTGGTGCCTGGGCCGATCGGGTGACGGCGTCCTCATCAGATGAACAGGAACTTGGGAGAGCGCGCACCATGAGCAACGAATGAACAGCCCCCGACGTTGCAGTGGACGTCCGGTTCACCCTGGCCGGTACACCCCTGACCGTCCGGCATAACGGCCAGGGGCTGGAAACCTGCGAGTGGCTCCCGACGCCTCACTGGCCCCACGGCGCGCTGGCGTTGCTGTTGCCACGGAATTTTCCGAAGAGGATCCTCAATGTCATAGGACTCCACGGTGTACGTCAAGACCGAAGCCATGACCATTGTCAGCACCGTAGACACGATCCCAGCGGTGAAGGGTTTGACTATGGCCGCCAGCACGCTCGAAATAGGGCGGACTGCTTTCGGGAGACAGGCATGGGCGAATGCGTTTGCCGAGCTGTCAGCCGCAGACCGTGGCGTGCGGTTGGAACCCGATGATCTCGAATTGCTCGCCACGTCAGCCTACTTGATAGGCAGGGACGACGTCGGCGAACAGGTCCTGGCACGCGCGCACCGAGAGCGATTGCGTCGTGCGGATCGCTCCGGCGCAGCCCGGTGCGGGGTTTGGCTCGCAATACACCTCGTGCTGGGCGGCGAGAACGCCCGGGCCGGGGCCTGGCTCGCGCGCGCCCGCCGATTGCTCGACGACGTCGGACATGACTGTGCCGAGCAGGGATACGTCCTAGTGTTGGCCGGACTCGAAAGCCTGGCGGAGGGCAACGTACCAACTGCGCGCGCCACGTTCAGCCTTGCCGCTGACTCAGGCGACCGCTTCCGTGACCCCGATCTGATGGCGCTGGCCCGGCTCGGGCTCGCGCAGTCCCTGGTAGGTGCGCGTGAAACGACCCGGGCCGTAGAGTTGCTGGACGAAATTATCGTCCCTGTCACTGCCGGGGAAGTGTCCCCAGTCGCTGCCGGAATCGTATATTGCGCCGTGATCGAGGCGTGTTTTGACGTGTTCGACCTGCCTCGGGCGCAGGACTGGACGGCGGCTCTCAGCCGCTGGTGCGCGGCCCAACCGGATTTGGTCCCGTACAGAGGGCAGTGCCAAGTGCACCGGGCCCAGATCCTGCAACTCCATGGTGCCTGGACGGATGCCGTGATTGCCGTACAGGCCGCCTGCAGGCGGCTGGCCGACCCGCCGGACCAGCCCGCACTCGGCGCAGCGTACTACCAACTGGGCGAACTGCATCGCCTGTGCGGCGAATATGCAAAGGCCGAGGCGGCCTACTTGCATGCCAGCCGATGGGTGCGGGACCCGCAGCCAGGACTCGCGCTGCTTCGGCTTGTCCAAGGGCAAATCGAGGCGGCTGCCGCGGCCATTCGCCGGTCGCTTAGCGAAGCAGGGAACAGTGTGGACCGCGCCAAGCTGCTCGGCCCTTGTGTCGATATTATGCTCGCGGCAGGTGATGTGCCGGCCGCCCGGGCGGCGACCGACGAACTCCAGGGAATCGCGGAGGGATTCGGCGGGTCGTGGCTAGGCGCGCAGGCGGCGCAGGCCTCTGGAGCCGTACTCGTCGCAGAGGGGCATTCGCAGTCTGCAATGGCGGCGTTGCGCCGCGCCTGGACGGACTGGCAGGAACTCGACGCACCATATGAAGCGGCCCGTGTCCGGGTCCTGATGGGACTGGCATGCAGCGGCCTCGGAGACGAACACTCGGCGGAAATGGAGTTCGACGCCGCCCGGTGGGTGTTTCAAGAGCTGGGCGCCCTGCCGGATGTGGCCAGGATAGACACGTTGCAGCCAGGAGTTGGCCACGGGAGCGAAATCCCGCTGACGGTCCGCGAGAGGGAGGTGCTGCGCCTGGTCGCGAGCGGGCAAACGAACCGGGCGATTGCTGCCGACTTGTTCCTGAGCGAGCGGACAGTGGCACGCCACGTCAGCAACATTTTCACCAAGCTAGACCTATCATCACGCTCTCAAGCTACTGCCTTCGCCTACGAGCATGGACTCATTCAGGGCGGTAAGCCCGTGGCCTGAATTACCGGGTGCGGAATTGGGCAATTCTACCGATGCGCCGCGTGGCCACCGCTGCCTAATCTCGTGTGCACAAGCAGCAGCGACACAAGCCTGAATGGAGCGAAACAATGTCAAGGCACCTGGTGGAAAGGGAGTCCAACGGCGGGCGAACCGTGATCGCCGGACTCGACGGCGGCGCGGTTCACCTGAAGGACGACCAACTGGAGGGACTGGCCTCCGGCATTGGACGGCCGCTCCTGCGGCCCGGCGTTGACGGCTGGGCGGCAGCGGTCATGCTGTGGAACGCCGATGTGGCCAAGGCCCCCGCGCTGGTGGTCCAGGCCGCGTCTGCACAGGACGTCGCGGCTGCCGTCTCCTTTGCCCGGGACAACCGCCTGCTGCTCAGCATCAAGGGCGGCGGCCACAATATCGCCGGAACAGCCGTGGCCGAAGGTGGATTGATGCTCGACATGTCCGGAATGAACGCCGTCAGCGTCGATCCGGAAGCCCGGCTCGCACGGGTCGGTCCGGGATGTCTGCTGCAGGACGTGGACCGGGCCACACAGGAATACGGGTTGGCGACCGTGCTTGGCTTCATCTCCGAGGTTGGCGTCGCAGGACTGGCCCTCGGTGGCGGCCTCGGCTATCTGACCCGCCGATTCGGCTGGACGGTCGACAATTTGGAAGAGGTCGAAATCGTTACAGCTGACGGTCAGATCCGCACCGCCAACCGTGCCGAAAACGCCGACCTGTTTTGGGGGGTGCGCGGAGCCGGGGCCAACCTCGGAGTCGTCACCCGCTTCACGTTCCGGCTGCATGCCGTCGGCCCAATCGTGTTCGGGGGCTTCATCGCCTGGCCCTCCGAGCGGACAGATGAGATCCTCCGCGCCTACCGGACAATGACGGGCGACGCGCCCCGGGAGCTTGCCGTGTGGCTGCTCCTCATGCAGGCGCCACCGGAGCCGTTCATCCCGCTGGAGTGGCAGGGCAGGAAGATCTGTGCCATGACCGTCTGCTACACCGGTGAGCTTGACCGCGTCGACGAGGTGCTCGCGCCGATCCGCGCGCTCGGCAAACCCATCGTGGACCTGCTTTGCGAGCAGCCGTATACCCAGATCCAGTCCTACCTCGACGACGGTGAGCCCAAGGGCCTGCACTATTACTGGAAGACCGAGTTCGTCGCCGCTCTCAGCGACGGGCTCCTCGCGACCGTCGTGGACCAGTTCGCCGAGTGTCCGGTCCCGGGCGCGGAGCTGGGGTTCCTCCACCTCGGCGGAGCGCTCAACGAACGCGCCGAGGACGACGGCGCGGTCGGGAACCGGAACGCGCAGTATGTGCTCGGCGTCAACGGCATGTGGGAGCCGAACGAGCCCCGGGCGGACGCGTACCGCCAGTGGATCCGCGACGCCTGGCAGCGGCAGCGCCCCTTCGCGACCGGCCGCACTTACATCAACTTCCAGACCGCAGACGACAGCCAGGAGCGTGTCCGCGCGAGCTACGGCGCAAACTACGCGCGGCTCGTGGACATCAAACGCAGATATGACCCGGGAAACCAGTTCCGGGTGAACCGCAACGTCGTACCCACAGCCGTTCCGGAAAGCGGATGACGGGCGGGGCGCTGGTCATGCGCGGCGGCAGTGTGGCCCGCGGTGGAAATCAACTGCCTGCTGCCGGCTAGGGCGAGCCCCGCTACGCCCGCGGGGCCGCCATGGGTCGAAAGCCGCGATTTGGCATACAACCAGGCCACGACTCCGGCATCGCCCAAAGGTCGATGCGGACGTTGTCGGGAGGACTTCGTCCAACAATCGCACTCACCACGCCGCTTCTTCATGCAGTCGCGTCAGGGCGTACGGCCCCCGCACCAGTCGGAGGTCCACCGCCGCCCCGTAAGCCGGTCCGCCACCACAACATATCCTGCCCGTTCCCCCCACCGCGAAAAATCCCATTCAGATACCGGGCTCACAAGTTGGCGCGTGCCCCGCCCGGGCCTGCGCGAAGCCTCGCCGCGGTCAGTGATGGCGCCACGCCTGTCATCACCAAACTCGACAGGCTCGCCCGATCCCTCCCGGAACACCTGCGCCTAACGGGTCGGACCAAGTTGACCTGAGCCGCCCCTGAGCCGTCGTCAGCGGCCCCGAATCGGACAGGGAGACAGCCCTATCCCCGGAACGGCGCGTTCCCCTTCTGGAGGGCTATCGGACGAGCGGGAATTCGTCAGCGCCGCAATCCACGAGTGTTTCGGCGATGGCCTGATCGAGGGGTGTTCCCTCTTCGGTCAGCGGACGTCCATCGGGGCGGCCGTACATGTACACGTTCTCCATGCTGACCAGACGGGCGCCGGTGCCTTCGGCGGCGGCCAGTACCCCGGACTGCAGGGCTTAGAACTGTGTGTTCCACTCAGGGTATGGCGGGTTCAGGGTCTGATAAACGACGGCGCCCCGCGGGCTGCTTCGGCGGCGAATGCGGTATCGCTGGCGTCCCCGGCGGCAACTTCCACGTCGTTGGGACCGCGTGCTCGTCCTGACCGGTTCACGAGCCGGACGGTCCGGCCGCGGCTCCGGAGGGCGTCGTACGTGGCGAGCCCGATGGCTTCGGTACCGAAGATGACGTGCAGTCCCGTGCTCACGCTGCTGCTACCCCGGCCGTCTCGCCGGGGCGCTGTTCCACGGCGGGCCGGCGAGACCACGATGCTGACGCCGAGTGCAGCCACCCACAACCCCCAGCCGGTGCTGCCGAGGAGGCCCGCAAGGTCCCAGACGGGGAAGCCCGGGAGTGCGGTGGCAATGATGTCGCCCTGATTCAGCAGGTAGATCATGCTGACGGCGAGTCCGACGGCACCGAGCCAGCGCGGAAGGACCCCGCTGCGCAGGATGATCACGCAGAGTGTGACCGACCACGCGATGACAAGCAACTGACCCAGATGCTCCCCCGGCAGCGCTCCGCCGAACTGATGTTGGGCGGTCCAGGCGGCGTCCACGGCCGCCCGTGTCGTGGCGTCGCCGCTGACATAGGAGCCGGCCAGGGGCGGAACGACGAACACCCAACGCAGGAATCCTATGAGAGACAGCAGCACCGAGGCGGCACCTGCGTACGTGGCGACCCGCAGGACCGGATCCTGGCGGAGGCCGAGCGCCGCGGGCAGTAGCAGAACCGGTACGGCAAGGAGCCCGTACGCCCAGGCCGTCGCAAACCAGATCCAGACCAACCTGGGACCGTCGGCTGCGAATGCCGCCAGCACCACGCTGGCCGGCTCCCGCAGGATGTCCGGCCAGTCAAACGTTACCGAACGTGTGGTGGCTGCCGCGGCGAACGCGAGGGCGCACACAACGAACAATCCGCCCGTCACCCAGCGAAGGTTCCTGTCCGAGTACGTGAATGTCACGACGGTCAATGTTCAACATCCAGTTTCCGGCCGGGCATAAGTCAGTCCAGTATTTCCATCTGGAAGCCGCCGCCGCGGCGCCGGACCCTGGTGCGCGGATACACCTCCAGGGGCACGTCACCGAGTTGTTCGGTTGACGCCGAGGCGTACATCCACACACATTGGCCGGGTGGACATAGAGGAAGCCGCATTCAACGCAGGCCCCATCATCCTGCCTCCGCCGGCATCACGGTAGCTCTGCGCCGGGACGCTGACAAGGACACGGCACACCTCGGCCAATTGGCTCCGCCCTCGCGCACCCCCCGCTGCCGCCGTCCCGAAAATCGGCAAGTCGGCGGTGTTCCCCGGGGCACTCTGGAAGGCCTGCCTTTCAGGGCTGTGTTGCGTCGAAGAAACGCTCGTCCGGTCCGGTTGCCGTGATCTGGCCTGCCCGGGACCGGATAAAATCGCGGTCTTCCTGTGAGAGCGTAATCTCGCCGTGCTGGTCACAGTCGGCGCTTCCGCCGGTCGCCTCACAGATGGTGGCCACCATCGTGCGCGGGAGGATCAGGCATCCCGGGTTGTCGACCAGCCATTGCCGCGTTTCGGGCCTGAGCCTGTGCCAGTTGTCCTTGACGATCATCTCCATCGATGCTGCCTTCCTGTGGTGGCCACGGCCGAAGCGCCAGGTCCGGGTAGTGGATCGTGCTCAGCCTACGCCCCGCGATCGGAGAATGACACGGCGCTCGGAGCTGAATGGTCGCATGGAGGGAACGGACTTACCGGCACGTACAGAGGCTGATCCTCGAGCGTGGAAGCTTGAATGCAGTGGCGGCCACGATGACTCCGGCGCCGAATTCAACAGCCACCTCAGAGGTGGCGGAGGAAGGGCGCGCGGCTCGAATAGGCGCTCTAAATGGACAGCCTGACCTATGCAGTGCGGGCAGCGTGAATGCTCAACCGAGGTAACCCCGCCGATTCCGCAGGCCGCGCCAATCGCCACCACCTGTGTCTCAATCGGCGGCTGAGCGAACGACACACCACTCGTTGCCTTCCGGATCCTGCAAGACCTGGAATGTGCCCACTGAATCGGCATGGATTGCGCCAACCATTACAGCGCCAAGGGCTACCGCCGCAGCGGCAGCGCCAGGCACGTCATCCACGTGCACATCTATATGGAGGCGGTTCTTCACCTGCTTCGTCTCGGGCACGCGCTGGAAGGCTAATCGCGTCCATCCCGGCGGATCGATGAACGACCATTCATTGCTTCGATGCACGGGAGTTCCGCCAAGGACAGTGGCCCAGAACTCAGCGAGTGTGGCTGGATCTTGGCAATCCACCACTACCTCGTCAACGCTTCCAATCATTTTCGGAGCATACCTGAGCAACGCGTCCGCCGGTGTCCGACCCACAAACGACCACGTCCGAAGCCGAAAGTGTGGACAACGAACACACCCCCAAAATTGTCCTTCTGAGCACGCCGAACGCCTCCCGCGCTCCCCATTGAGGGGCGCGGTTCTCCTTTGACCTGGCAAGAGTGGGGACTTCCCATACGGGTTCACGCCGTCCAAGTTTCTAGGGCACGGCACCCCGCAATCAACGGAGCTTTCAACGACTGGGAAGCCGAACTGACAACGAACAACTCCATGGCCACGACACCTCCTTCGCGCAGCCCATGAGCTCCCGCCGGGCTCTTTGCCGGGACCTGCTGCGGTGCCAGTTCCGGGTGGTGCAGGTCCCAGGCGGGGCGTTCGGGCTCACCGTTTCCCGCATGCCGGTCCCCCATCGCGACATCCTCGGCCCGCACTGGCTCTGCGAGAAAATCCGACACAGTTGCTGGGACCCTTGATTCTCGTACATCCCGCCCGCAATACTGTCCCGCTCTACTTGGACAATCGCGATAGTTGCACCTGCCCGCGCAGATCTCCGGCTACGCCCGGGTCTCCACCAACCAACAAGACCTAACAACGCAGCGCAAGGCACTTACGAGTCTGGGCGTCCTCGAGGGCCTAATCAATGGTGACCACGGCGTGACCGGAGAACGGGAACGGCCGGGACTGAACGAAGCCCTGGCGGCCGTCCGGGCCGGCGGCACCCTGATCGTCACCAAACTCGATAGGTTCGCCCGGCCCCTACCCGATGCTCGAGAACATCATCGAGGACAGGAGTTCCGGCCGCCGACAGGGACGATCATGAGAATTTGATCCCAAGTCACAGCAAGTCATGCAGTTTCCAAGCGCTCCCAGCCATGAAGGTGAACCCAGCAACACCGCTGTCCACGTCAAAAGAAGGAGCCGCCAGACCGCAACGGCCACCAACAAAAATGGGCCCCGGGGCCCATAAAGGAGATTTGTACACATTCAGAGGACCACAAGCCCCTGAACAGTGAAAACACGTGCCCGAGGTGGGACTCGAACCGCATTCCCTCCCACGCAAACACTGGACTCCCCCGGAAACATGCGGAATCCGACCCGAACCGACCTAGGTACGACCCAGTCCGACGTGTTATGTCGCAGGACATAGGTGACAGTTCTTTGTCAGGTCAATGGTGACAGTTCCGAGGTTCTTGGTGGTGACACTTCTGCCGATCTGATTGGTGGATGAGTGGAGTTGAGCCTGTTGATCCTCGTGTCCGTTTAGCGATCTCGCAGTGGCCGGATGATCCGCCGCGTGGTGCTGTGACATCGTTCTGTGCCGAGCATGGCATCTCCCGTAAGACGTTTTACGTGTTGCTGGGCCGGGCCCGGGCCGAGGGCCCGGCTGCAGCGTTGGAACCGCGGTCCCGCCGGCCGCGCACGAGCCCGTCCAAGATCGGTGAGGAGGCCAAGGAGCAGGCACTGCGGGTGCGGGCTGCTTTGGAGCGCTCGGGCCTGGACCACGGACCGATCAGCGTGTTCGAGAAAATGAAATCCATGGGCCTGGAACCGGTGCCCTCGGTTGCGTCGCTGGCCAGAATCTTCCGTGAAACCGGTGTCGCGAGGCTGGAGCCGCGGAAGAAGCCCCGGGCCGCGTACCGCCGGTTCGTTTACCCGGCCCCGAACTGTCTGTGGCAGCTGGACGCGACCGAGTACGTCCTCACCGGCGGCCGTAAATGCGTGATCTTCCAGCTCATCGATGACCACTCCCGCTTCGCGGTCGCCTCCCACGTCGCCGCCGGGGAAACATCCGAGGCCGCGATCGCGGTGGTGAAGAAGGGCATCACCGCGCACGGGGTGCCCCAGAAACTGCTCACGGACAATGGGGCCGCGTTGAACCCTTCACGGCGAGGCCGCCAAGGCCAGCTCCTCACGCACGTTACCTCCCTGGGGATCGAGGCGATCACCGGGAAACCCTACAAACCAACCACACAGGGCAAGAACGAACGCTTCCACCGGACCCTGTTCCGTTTCTTGGACAAACAACCCCTCGCCGGGAGCCTTGAACAGCTTCAGGAACAGGTCGRCGCGTTCGATCAGCTCTACAACACCGAACGCCCCCACCAGGGCCTGCCCGGACGGATCACCCCGCAACAAGCATGGGCCGCCACACCGGCTGCCGAGCCACCCCACCCGAAACCCGTCCCGACCCTCACCCAGGACAGCACCCACGGCAGCGGCCAGGCCACCCGCATCGCCTACCCCAACGGCAGAGTCACGATCAACAGCGTGGTCTACATGATCGGCAAACCCTACGCCCGGCAGTGCATCCACGCGCTCTGGGACCCCGAGACAATCCAGTTCTTCGATGACCAGGGCACCCACATCACGTCCTACCCCCGTCCACAGGCCGGGACCAAAACAGTCGGAAACGGCAAGCCCCCCGGATTCACGGCGAAACAACCCCCAACCGTCACCGATGTCCTGATACACGAAATGTCACCGATGTCCTGATCCAGAACCGTCACCCATGTCCCGAGACATCACACGACCCAGTCCGACGGCCAAAGTGTGCACATTGTGCACACCACTTTCTTCACGGACACGAATGTCCCGCTATGGCAAATGCGCCCCGTCCGACCAACCGGGCAACCGTCTCAGTCGTCCTGTCCGTCCCCTTGCGACATCCAGTAATCATTGATCGCCTGAATGGCCTGCTCTTTCGTCATCCCGGCAACATCTCGTTCATCTATTCCAACAGTGTGGGTGAGTTGCCAGACCAGCGCTAGGGGAATAGCCGAAGTGCGAGGGGCTGCCATTCCGCGGCCAGGCAGTACTCCGTCATCGACACATGCCCAAAACTCATCCTCACTGACCTCAAGCTGGTCTTGGAGAATATGGTTCCAGATCGAATTCGAATACATTGTTCGATCCACCGGGCGGGATATCCGGGTCCGCAGGATCCGACCATCTTGCAGAATCAACCGGTAGGTCGCGTGATGACGCACTGGTTTCCCGCGGGCATTCGTCACCAACTCCCAGCGCTCGGTTAGACAGAACTTCTCATGGTCGTCCCGTCCGCCTACGCGTCGGACGCTCATGCCACCGAGCCGGTGAGCCAGGCGGTCAATTGCTCATCGGTGGACAGGTCAATGAGCTGAACCAAGGCCCAGTTCTCGCGGTGATTGGGCGCCGCGTGCAAATGGTCCTCCCAATCCTCCGCGTAGTCTCGCAAAGCATCGACAAAGTCCGCCAGGGCTTCACTCAGCTCCGTGGCCTCAGCGGCAAAAGGCTGCCCTGGCATGAAGACAGCCCATGCTCCGTCTTCACTCACGACCTGGACATTGGCGACGACCGTCAATTCCAGATATCGGCGCAGGCTCTCGCCATTGACGACGGCGGCCGTGGCCCGGTCGGGCCGCCGTATTGTGGACAGTCCTCCCCGCTCGCTGAAATCCAGGATCATCTTCAACGAATCCCGCGCTTGGGTAAACCCGTAGACATGTCCACCGACCGTGTCGTGTGTGGGGGTGCTCATACATCAATCATCCGTACGTACACCAGGTACGTCAAGTACGCAGTCCTTCTCTTCCGACCCATAGTCGTCGAGGAGGACCATTTGGCGGCTTGTGCCGTCGCAAGGTCACCGAAGACTGTTCCTGCGGGGATGACGGCCTCACGTGCTTGATAGTTTCCGCGGATCAGTGAACCCGAGCGAGACGTACCCCGGCGCCCGCTTGTTCAGTGAAGCTGCCAGCACCGGAGTGGACTCGTCATGGTAGTCGTGAACGGTCGCGATCGTTTTTCCTGGGTATGGTCGGATAACTCGGCCAGCGTATTGGACCAGCCTGCCCTTGAAGGAAATGGGTGCCGCAAGGAACAAGGTATCCAGCTTCGGACAATCAAAGCCCTCGCCAATATACGAGCCGGTTCCCAGTACCAGCAGCGGCTGTGCGTCATCGGAGTTGGAAAGATGGTCGACGGCGGCATGCCGTTCCTTTGCGTTCATTGCGCCGGTGAAGGCCACCGGCTTCAGACCAGATGCCTCGAACCGGGACCTGAAGGAATCAAGATGGGCTTTCCAGGTCGTCAGTAAGAGGATTCGCGAGTTGTGTTCGTAAGCCGCCATGACGTCGTCGTAGATTTGCTGCAGGCGATCCTCGTTGGCGATCAAGTCCTTGTAAATGGCGGACATCCCGCCAGGCCCGCTGGGGTCAGCGCCGCCATTGTAAGCGTAGGACGTCCGATGCAACTTCAAAGCCAGCGTCGGCTCGGCAATCTCCTGCGAGTGGCGTGGCAGCTGCTGCGGAGCAGGGGGCGAAATGGTGTGCGTGATCTTGCCGAGCTGGTGGTAGATCAGCGAGTCCAGTTTGTCCCGCCGGTACGGTGTAGCCGTCAGCCCCAACCAGTACCGCGCAGGGATCTCGTTCATGACGTGGCTGAACGCCGCGGCGGGGACATGGTGGCACTCATCCACGATGACAAAACCGTACCCGGCGGTCAGCTCGGCAACGTTGTTGCGCCGCGCAAGCGTTGGCAAAAGCGCGACGTCGATGAGTCCCGTTGTCCTTGCACGCCCGCCACCTATTTGGCCGCACTTTTCGTCCATGAACTCGTGTATGCGGCTACGCCATTGGTCAGCCAGGGCCTTGCGGTCAACCAGGACCAGTGTGGATACGCCACGACGCGCAATGGCCGCACAGGCGATGACCGTTTTGCCGGTACCTGGCGGAGCCACCAAAATGCCTTGCTCCGTGGCAGTAGCGGCATCCATTGCGCCTAGTTGCTCCCCGCGGAGACGGGCCGTGAACTCGAAACTGTGAGCAGTGCCGACCGCGCGTTGATCATCAATTCGCAGTGTGCTGCCACTCGATTCGACCAGTTGATGCAATAGGGACAGCAACCCGCGAGGCAATATAAGGTCGCCATCAAGGGTTTCGTCGTAGTTGCGTAGAAAGCGCGGAATGTTCCAGGTCGACCGGCGCTGGCGTTGACGTTCGTAAAACTCTGGGTTCGGCATCGATGCGGCATGCTTGACTGCCGAAATCATGGCTGGCCCCAGGTCCGCGGCTTTGATGGTCAGGCGTGAGGCGAAGACTGTGCGGACGATGAGCGCAGGGCGAGGAACGATCTTGGACGATCGGGGCAGTTCGAGCCGGCGAACCTCGTGACCCAGCTTAACGGCAGGCAGCCTTCGGATGTGTGTGGTGACTTCCCGGTCCGAGAGCCGGTCCAGGCTGGACAGGTACGCCCATTGGTCCTCATACGGTTCCAGGGTCGTAGTATCCAGGAACAATGTGGTGCCGTGCTGGCGGCGTCTTCCGTTCAGCGGTGCAGCAATCAGGTTGCCCAGGCCTTTGCCCGAGTGGATGTCCTGGGATGGAAAAAGCCTGTCGTAACTGGCCAGGCTCATGCTGCCGCGCAATCCCATGGCCTCGTGGATCAGACCAGTGCCCAGCTGGCGTGCGGTTGACGCCGGGATGGCCGTGCTGAAAAAGATCCAGGCATGGGCGCCGCGCCCAGATTGGGACACTTCCAGCGCCGCCGGAATACCGCGGAAGCGTGCAGCCTTGACGTACGCCAAAGCATCCAGCATTGCTGCGCCGCCATCAAAATCCGCCGCTACCCACCAACAGGTGTCCTGTTCAGTCAGGGGATACAGGCCAATGTGCTGCAGCCCGCGCAGATGATCAGCAACGACCCCCGGAGTGAGGGCCAGATAGCTGGCACCGGCCATGTTCGCACCCTTACGCCAGCCACCGGCGACCGCGGGAACCCAACCGGAACGGCCATCTCGCGGGTTTTCCCACCGGAGCGCGTAGACATCGCTGCGTGCCCGGAACAAGTCCTGGAAGAAGCGGACTTTTTCCACCGGAGACGAATCCATACTCACCGGGCCACGGTGCATAACGGCGGGAATGACCGGCTGGTCCCGATGCGGAGCTCTTGACTCGGACTCGGTGAGTTCCAACAGTTTCCGCAGCCTGTCATTGTCGCGACGCAGCTCCTCGAGGTCACGCCTCAGGGCGTTGTCTGCCGCATCAGAGAGGCCCGGCAATGCAGTTTGCCCAGCACCTGCAGGGATGTCTTCACTCACAATTTCCATTGTGGGCGGAGGAACCCAGAAGTCCGAAACTTACTGTGAAATGCGTGCGGCCGTAGGCGTCTCCGGCGGCGAACGGCTCGAGCGGGACCAGGCACCTGGGTGGACGAACTAATGCCTGGAATCGATCAGACCGCCGGGTAAGAACCCACTCATGCAATCATGTCGAAAACCGGGCATGCAGTGATGGACAGGTATGACTGATCACCCAGACCGGCACGGCCACGGAGAAAGGACCCACGTGCCGCACACCCTTCATGCTGCGGACGGGCCCGACGCAATCCGCGGCTCCACGACCCGGGTCCTGCCCGCGCCCACAGATAGCCGTCTCAGCCATGAAGCGCCAGGACTAAAGCCAGTCATGTTATGTCGCGGACGTGGCTGCATGAACTCGTGTCAGCAAAAGTAGGCACGGAGGGAGTCACCGATGAGCCACGGCATCATCTGGACACGGGTGTGGACATGTTACACACCCCCTTTGGCCGGACAAACATGCGCCAGCCTCTCCCCCCAAGCCCTAAGAATCAGCGAATCGAGGCCAAGCATCTGGAAAATATTTGGCGCAGGTCATGTCATCACCACAATCTCACGGCGTGAATAGGTACAAGACCAACCACGCCAACCAGAGGTGGTCAGAAAGGAGACACCATTTGACCCCACACCCCAGCAAGGGGACGGCCTACCGGCCAGGGGCCCTGACCCCGCCACCACGCAACCGAACAGGCCACCGCGGCGGCCAGGCAACAGCCCGCACCAAGCGTCAGAGGGACCCGGGCAGGGTCAATGTCCACACGTTAGAGCAAAAACCCCCTCTGACGAGGAGGAATGTTGTGCCCGAGGTGGAACTCGAACCGGGTTCCAGCCCTTGGAAACCCGCCACTCCCCCGTAAACTTCCGCAATCCGGCCCGATCCGGCACCGGTACGAAGCCCAGGGTGTGGACACTGTCCACACCCCCTTTTTCTGCCTCACGGCAGTAGCACCGGAGCAGGAGAGGACACCCCAGCCGTCGCTCGGCTCCCTGCCTTTCCCGCTCCAAGACCACGGGTCAGCGGCGACAGCCCGCGCCCAATCATCGTCTTCGTCTGCTTCAAGAATCGTAATCACGGCCATCTACCTCCTTTCCGTCATCTCATGGCGGAACCGGCAAAAACCGACATGACGACCCCGTTACATTTATTGGGTCCCCGACCCATTATTGATCTCTCAACGCTGGCTCGAAGCTGTTTCTCATTGGCGGTGATACCCCCGCCGCAATTCCGGCTCAACGACGGGCAGCTGACTCAGGCAGCGGAGGTTCTTGGACAAGTTATGGAACGGGCGACAGCTGATGGTGCCGCGGCGCGGCTGCAGGCTTCTATGAGGACGCCGACGGCGCGTTCCAACGCTGCTGCTTCGAAGGTCATGGAGGGGTGGTGCAGCCCGGGTCGGACGTTTGCGCCGACGGCAAGCATGGCAGCCTGGAGCGCGGGGTTCCTTTGAGTGTAGAAGTGGAAGTCATCCGATCCTGAGGTCACAATTCCGGACTGCAGGTGATCGCTGCCTAATGTCGCGGTGATGGCAGATGCGAGGGCATCTTCAGCTTTGATTCCGATGATGGCCGCGGGCACGGCGTCCCGGAAGTCGAGGTTGATTTCCGAGCCGGTTAAGGCGGCCACTGACCGGCACACCCCGACGAGGCCCGTGTGGAGCGTCGACATAGCCTCATTTGTTTGGGCTCGGAGGTCCACACCGAAGGTGCCGCTGCCCGGGATGACGTTGAGGTTCCCTCCACCAGCCTGCAGCAGGGTCATCTTGGCGGAGCTGGGGACCTGCGGATCGACTTTGAGACGCTTGAGCCCTGCCGAAATTTCGAGTGCCACCTCTACGGCGTTAGCCCCGAGGTGCGGTCTTGCCCCGTGGTGGTCATCTCCTGTGATCGTGCCGTACGCAAAGAGGCATGCACCATGCGAGATGGACGGGGCCAGGAAGGGGGACGGAAGTTCACTTTGCGGGCGCAGGTGAACACCGAACAGGTACTCCAGGCCGTCCGTCACGCCGAGGGCTGCCACGAGGTCTGCCCCGTTGCCGAGTTCCTCGGCTGGTTGGAAGATGGCGCGCACTGCGCATTTCAGCTGTTCTGCCTGTTCTGCCAGTTCGAGCATCACGGTAGCGACAACTGCCATGTTCGCGTCGTGCCCGCAGGAGTGGACGACTGCGGTTTTTCCCGCTACTTCCTGCACCAGGGCGTCCATGTCTGCCCTGAGGCCGATGCGCGGCGTGCCTTGTCCAACATCGGCGGTGAAGCCGGGAATGGTCCCGAACTTGCCGATGGTCAATCCTGCAGTTCCCAGCAGTTCGGCCAGGTACTCCGAGGTGCCGTACTCCTTCATGCTGGGTTCGGGGTGGTTGTGCAAGTGCGTCCATATTTCCTGAAGACGACGACGGCGCGTCTCTTCGCGGGTCACCGGCTGATTTCGCATTCGCTCACGGTCAGTTCCGCCAGAACGTCCCGGTCGACGTCGATGCCCAGGCCCGGTCCCTCTGTGATGTGCACTTCGGGCAGGACGTACTGGAGGTTCCCGGGTTCCTTGGTGAATTTCATGGGGCCGGAGAGCTCGGTGGAGACGATGTTGGGGTGGCTGAGGGCGAGATGGAATCCGGCGGCGGAGGCGACGCTGGTTTCCAGCATGGAGCCGATCTGGACTTTCAGGCCGCCGAGTTCAGCCTGGGTGGCCAGGCGGTGACAGGGGGTGATGCCGCCGCTTTTCATGAGTTTGAGGTTCACCATGTCCACTGATCGGTCTTGGACGAATCGGGCCAGGTCGCCGGCGTGGACTACGGACTCGTCGGCCATGAGACAAGTGCTGGTGTCCTGGCGGAGGAGCTTGAAGCCATCGATATCATCGGCCAGGATCGGCTGTTCCACCCAGTCAATCCGGTAGGGCTCCAGGGCGCGGATCATTGCCCGTGCTGTGACTGGATCGGACCAGCCCTGGTTGGCGTCCACGCGGATGGCCAGGTCGTCGTTGATCGCTGACCGGACAGCGCGCACCCGTTCAATGTCCAGGCCGTCGTCGCCGCCCAGTTTCATCTTCAGGTGGCGGTAGCCTTGGCTTCGGGCCTGGGCTGCCTGCTCAGCGAGGACCCCTGGTGGAAGGATACTCAGGACCTTCGCGATGGTGGGTTGTTCGGGCCGGCGTCCGCCCAACAGCGCGTAGATCGGCCGGCCGGCAGCTTTTCCGGCCAAGTCCCAGCAGGCGATGTCGACAGCCGCTTTCGCGGCACCGCAGCCCTTGAGTGCGCGGTTTAGTTGCTGGTGGACTGCCGTGATGTCGCGTGGGTCCAGTCCCAGGATCGCTGGGATGAGTTCGGTCTTGAGTGCCTCGACCACTCCCCCGGGTGTCTCTCCGGTGATGTGTCCGTCCGGGACACTTTCGCCGTAGCCGATCGTTCCGTCGTCGGTTTCGAGGGCCAGGATGATGCTCGGCATTGAGTCATAGGTGGCATAGGAGACCACAAAGGGTTCCAGCAAGGGAACATCGATGAGGGTGATGGTGGCGCGGGAAATTTTCATTGAGGGCTCACTGTTCGTGGGATGTGGACGCCGCTGGTGCGCCGGGTTTTTAGGGACCGGATGCTTACATGACGCTTTCGAGGAAGGCGATAGTCCGCGGGTTTTGCGGGTTGTCCAGCACGTCGGCGGGGGCGCCGGATTCCACCACAACGCCGCCGTCCATGAAGACCACGCTGTCCGCGGCGCCGCGGGCGAAGCCGATCTCGTGGGTGACGACGATCATGGTCATCCCGTCAGCGGCCAGGGTGCGCATCACGTCCAGGACGTCGCCGACCAGTTCCGGATCAAGGGCGCTGGTGGGCTCATCGAACAGGAGGAGCTGCGGATCCATCGCCAGGGCCCGGGCGATGGCAACCCGCTGCTGTTGCCCGCCGGAGAGTTGCGCGGGATAGGCCTTTGCCAGGTGCGCGAGGCCGACACGGTCCAGTAGCTCCATTCCCCGCTTGATGGCATGTTGCTTCGGTACTTTCTTGACCCCTACGGGGGCTGCCCAGATGTTTTCCAGGGCGGTCATGTGGGGGAAGAGGTTGAAGCGCTGGAACACCATTCCGATGCCGCTGCGTTGCTTTGCCACTTCGCGGGGGTTCATTTCGAAGATCCGGTCCTGGCGCTGCGCGTAGCCGACCAGTTCGCCTCCCACGGAGATCCTGCCGCCGTCGATCCGTTCCAGGTGGTTGATGCAGCGCAGGAAGGTGGACTTGCCGGAGCCGGACGGGCCGAGGAGGCACATGACTTCGCCGGCATTGACAGAGAGAGAAATGCCTTTCAGCACTTCGACTCCGCCGTAGTGCTTACGGACGTTGGTGGCGACCAGGAGCGGCCGGGCGGGCGCGGGGTGTTCCTGATGCCGGGGGAAGGCCAGTGCCTCGGTCATGGCTGGGGTCCTTTCGATACGGCGTGGATCGGGGTTTTGCGCAGGGCGGCCCGGATCCTGCCGAGGGGGGTGGGGCTTTGCTGGCGGGCGTTGCCCCTGCCGTAGTGGCGTTCCAGGTAGTACTGGGGAACGGATAGCACCGAGGTGAGGAAGAGGTACCAGCAGCTGACCACTACTAGCAGCTCCACCTGCCGCAGGTTCTGGGAGGAGATCTGGGTGGCCACCGTGTAAAGCTCCAGCACCGCGATGACGGAGAGCAGCGACGTGTTTTTCAGCATCGAGATCGTCTCGTTGCCCATCGGCGGAATGATGACCCGCATCGCTTGCGGGAGCACCACCCTGAAGAGGGTGAAGGCCGGGGACATACCCAGGGACGAAGCGGCTTCATGCTGTCCGGTGTCCACGGAGAGCATGCCGCCCCGGATGATCTCGGCCGAGTATGCGGCCTGGTTCAGGGTCATGGCCAGGAGACCGGCGGTGAACGCAGGCACCAGCGTGTTGGTGTCCACGGAAAATACGGTGAAGTCGGTAAAGGGAACGCCGAGAGAGATCTGCGCATAGAGCAGCCCCAGATAGCCCCAAAAAACGACCTGGATCAGCAGCGGTGTACCCCGGAAGACCCAGACGTAGAACCAGGCGAAAGCATTCATCACGGGATTCTTGGAAAGCCGCATGACTGCCAGCAGGACACCCAAGATGGTGGATACCACCATGGAGACTAYGGTCAGCATAAGTGTGAGGCCTACGCCGCCGAGGATCCGCGGGTGAAAAAGGTAGCTACTGATCGTCCGGTGGTCGATGTTGGGGTTGGCCCACAGGGAAGATGCCAGAGCTGCGAAGCTGATGCCCAGCAATGCTGCTCCTACCCAGCGCCAGGGGTGTCGAAGTGGAACGGCCACGACGTCATCTGAACCGGAGCCGTCGGTGGAGTGCGGGCCTGCCTGTGCCGGTCCTTCCCGCCGCGGCGCTATTGTGGTGCCCTGTTTCATGGTTTGGTTCCCCCCAGGTTCAGTCCGGCTTCCTTGACGCTGTAGTCGGAGAGGTCGTACTTGGCCAGGATGCTGCCATACGTGCCGTCGGCGATGAGCGCCTGGAGGGCTGTCAGCAGGGCTTTGGAAAGTTCCGCATCCTTTTTCAGCACACCGATTCCGGTATGGACGGGATTGTATCCGGCCGGGTTAGCCGGGTCTTTTACGAGGTCAAAGATCTTGCCGTCACCGGCTGTCTTGGCGGCATACGCCGCCACTGCCGAGTCCACGACGTCGGCGGAGGCTTTCCCTGAACGGACCGCAGTCTGCACGTCCGTCTCCAGCGGGAGTTCCGAAACGCGGATCGGGCTGGATCCCTTGTCTTTGCACTGCTGGTCGTAGCTGCGCAGAATTTCGGCCTGAACGGTTGCCTTCTGCACTGCGACGTCCTTGTCGCATAGGTCAAGGGCTGTGGTGATGTTCTTCGGATTGCCCTCGGGGACAAGAATGGAGAATCCCGCGTGGAAGTAGTCAACGAAATCCAGGGATTCCTGCCGCTCGGGGGTGTCGTTCATCCCCGACATGATGATGTCGTTCTTGCCCGACTGCAGTGAGGGGATGATGCTGTCGAACGCCTGGGTCTGCAGCTCAAGCTTCACCCCGAGCTTCGCACCCAGGGCCTGGGCCAGGTCGAAGTCCAGACCGGTAAGTTGCTGATTTTCATCGAACATCTCCATGGGTGGATACGGGATGTCCGAGGCCACTTTAATTACTCCGGCGGCCTTGTAACGTTCGGGAAGGGCGGCTGCGGCGGCGGGGTCGACATCGGCTGCGGAGATAGTCTTCACCTCCGCGGCCGAAGTTGATCCTGCCCCGCACGCCGTTAGTCCTGAGGCGAGGGCCAGCCCGGCAGCGGCGAAGACTGTTCGGGCTTTGACTGCACGATAATTGGTACGCATTGGTGCTCCTTTGGGGTGGGTTATGCCTGGTCGGTTGTGGTCAGCCGGTACCAGCCGCTGCGTGTCACGCCGGAGGCCATATAGCCGGAGGCAAGGGCGGGTTCCAGGATCCCGCGGAGCATGCTCCGCCACTGGCTGGCCTGTTCTGGGGCCGCGGCCCTCATCGCGACAATGTCCCGGGGTGCCCGGCACCAGATCGTGCCTTCCGCTTCAAGGAGAACCGGCTGTTGATCCGGCCCGTACTCCAGCACGTTTCCCACGGCGGCAGCGCTCGGTTCCAAATCCTGAATTAGGCCGTGGCTGGCGTCGATGCTTCGCGCCGACGACAGCGGCCAGACTGCGACCAGCCGGTCGCTCTCGTCATTGGCGTTGATCTCGTC
>NZ_JBFUJJ010000045.1:0-19928 GCF_056401435.1 Arthrobacter sp. P4_F10 | reverse complement strand
GTCTTAACGCTCATGCGCCGTGGTTGATCATGACGTGCTTGGTCCGGGAGTAATCGTCCAGGGCATACAGCGAGAGGTCGCGGCCGTAGCCGGATCCCTTGAATCCGCCCCACGGAACCTCGCAGGCCAGCACCAGGTGGGAATTGACCCAGACGGTGCCGAAATCGAGTTTCTTCGGAACGCTGAGCGAGAGGCTCGAATCCCGCGTCCATACCGAGGCGGAAAGGCCGTAGGGGCTCTCGTTGGCCCGAGTAATGGCCTCTTCAGTGGAGCTGAAGGACTCGACGGTGACGACGGGACCGAAGATTTCGTGGGTAGCAATATGCGCCCCTGCCGGTACGTCGCTGATCACTGTGGGTTCAATGAAGTAGCCGGGGCCTTCCAGGGCCGAGCCCCCGATGGCCACCTGAAGACCGGCAGCCTTTGCCTCCGCGAGCGCTTCCTTCACGCGGTCGAAGTGCGGGCGCGAAATCATGGGACCGATTTCGACGTCGTCCCCTGCGCCCGGGGCGCCGACGACGAGCGTGCCGACTTCCCGTACCAAGTGTTCGGTGAACTCCTCAGCCACGGATTCGTGGACGAGCACGCGGCAGGCGGCGCCACAGTCCTGGCCGGCATTCCAGAAGCCGGCGTTTCGCACGCCGGCGGCGGCCGCACGGAGGTCGGCGTCGGGGAAGACCACAACAGGGGCCTTGCCACCGAGTTCCAGATGGACGCGCTTGACGGACCTGCCCGCGGTCTCCGCAACCGCCTGCCCGCTGACGACGCTCCCCGTCAACGCAACAAGGGCGACATCGGGGTGTTCGGCGAGCCGCTGTCCAACGGTTCGGCCCTGTCCCGTCACGATGTTGAGAATTCCATCGGGGATGCGTCCAGCGACCAGTTCGGCCAGCTTTAGCGTCGAGAGCGGAGTCTGCTCCGAGGGCTTCAGGACGATGCTGTTTCCGGCGGCCAGGATGGGCGCGATCTTCCAAGCAGCCATCAGCAGCGGGTAGTTCCACGGGGTGATGACGCCGACGACGCCGACGGGTTCCCTGAGGATGACCGACGTGTGCCCGGTGGCGTAATCGCCACCTGCCATGGACGTCAGCGTACGGGAAGCCCCGGCCATGAATCGGAAGGTGTCGATGGTGCTTGAGACATCGTCCTCCGCGACCGCTCGCGGTTTGCCGGTGTTGGCGGACTCGATGATTTCGAATGCTTCACGGTTGGCTTCAATGATGTTGGCGATCAGGGAGAGCACCTCGGACCGTTCCTTCGGGGTCGTGGCGCCCCAGGACTTCTGGGCCGCCACGGCCGCCTCAACCGCAACGTCCACATCCGAGGCTGTGCCGGCCTGCACCGATGCAATGACCTGCTCTGTGGTGGGATCTACGACGTCGATCAGCCGAGTCGAGGAACCGGGAACAAACGTTCCACCGATGAAGTGCCCCACCGGAGGCAAAACGCTGGCGCAGCTTTGCTCCGCGGAAGAGCGCCGGACTGTGAACTGCTCGAGGTCGGTGAGTGTCATGGTACTTAGCCTTGCTTTCTGCGCCGGTCTCGGCGTCGGGAGTTTGTGTTGGGGGCGGGCGGTATGCCCGGGGAGGGCGCTAGGCCCGGGGCGCTTCAATCAGGTCAGCTGCGAATACGGGCGACTGAAAGGGGGCGACATCCGGCGTCTTCCGGAACACGCGGGCCGCAAAGTAGTACAGGGGTGCAACGACCACCAGGCCAACAATCCAGGAGAGGTCCACGCCATTCATCGCTGCGGCGACAGGGCCCGTGAACATCGCTGTTGCCGAGAACGGAACCTGGATCAGGGCGCCGGCAACATAGGCTCCGATCGCAATCCAGTTGAACCTTCCGTACACTCCACCGTCGCGCTTGAAGAAGTCTTCAACCCTGTAGTCGCCGTGCCGCAGAAGGTAGTAGTCGACCAGGTTGATGGCCGTCCACGGAACCAGGACGTACATCAGGAAGGAGAGGAAGTTCGTGTAGAAGAAGATGAAATTGTCGCGTGCGAACAGCGAGATCATGAGGGCGAGCGTGAAGAGGATGATCGCCGCAATGGTCCGGGTCTTGGCGTGGGGCAACCAGGTTGGCCTGAACGTCTGCCCAATGGTGAGGGTGCACAGGACCCCGCAGTAGAGGTTCATGGCGTTCGACGCCGCAACGCCGAGGCAGAAGATTCCGATGATCACCATGGTCCATGGCCCGAGCATGGATCCCAGGCTCCCGACTATTTCGACGCTGCTGCCATCGTTGATCAGTGCCAGGGCGAGCGTTCCCACCAAGGCACCCAAGACCATCGGGAAGAGTGTCCCCAGGACGCAGCCTGAGTAGGATGCCCAGAACGCCGGGGCCGAGCCGGTCCCCTGAGGCATGTAGCGGGAATAGTCCGAGACGTAGGGAGCGTAGGCGAGCTGCCAGAGGGCGGAGACGGAGATGGTGGCCATGAAGCCCACCCAGTTGAAGTTTCCCTGGTCCAGGAAGCTGGCCGGCAATCCGTGGACGACCAGGATCCAGGTGAAGGCCAGCACCAGCGCCAGACCGGCCACGATGCTCAAGAAGCGTGCATAGGCGTGGATGAGCCGGTAGCCGAAGATGGTGGCAACGACGCTCACGACGCCAATGACAATGATGCCTGCGTCAACACTGATGCCCGGGTTGACTGCGGCCAGTGCTTGACCGCCAAAGACGAGGTTCGCCGCAAAAAACCCGACGTACATGATCACCACGATGACAACGATCAGTAGCGCCCCGTACGAACCGAATTGACCGCGGGTCTGAATCATCTGCGCCACGCCCAGCTGCGGGCCTTGGGCCGAATGYAGGGCCATGAAGATGCCACCGACAAGGTTTCCAATGATGATTCCGACGATGGCGGGCACAAAGCTGAGCCCGAACACCGTGGTCGCGAGTCCCCCCGTCACGATGGTCATGATCATGATGTTGGAACCGAACCAGATGGTGAAAAGATCCCGCGCTTTTCCGTGGCGTTCATCGGCGGGGATGGGCTGAATGGTCTTGTCCTCGAGCCGGGGCACCTCGCCCGCGACGGTGTGAGTGGGGTGCGTGCTCATAATGCGTTCCAGGAGTTCATGGGAACCTCTTTGTTCTGTCCCGGCGCTTCGTCGAGCACGGGATCTGATGTATCAATCATTCGTGACTTTTGTCACAGTGGAAATCCGGCGATTGAATAGACGCCGTAAACCTGTTCATACATATGTACAAATCAGGCGCGATACCCAGCCCTTGTGGCTCAAACGGTGGCGGTTTGCAGTTCTTGGGCGACGTTGGCGGTGGCCTTACTGCGGTTCACCATCAGGGCGAGGAGGTCGAAGACGAGGGTCGCGGCGGCGACTGTGGTGATGTCTGCGTGGTCGTAGGCCGGAGCGACCTCGACGACGTCGGCGCCCACAATGTTGATGCCGTCCAGTCCGCGGAGCAGCGCCAGCAGTTCGCGGGAGTGGAGCCCGCCCATTTCCGGGGTGCCGGTGCCCGGCGCGTAGGACGGGTCCAGGACATCGATGTCGATGGAGACATACACCGGGGTGTCGCCCAGCCGCTCCTTGACGCGCTGGATCGCGGCCGGAACGCCGATGACGTCCAGGTCCGAGCAGCGGATGATCTGGAAGCCGAACTCATGGTCGCGGAGGAAGTCGTTGCGGTCATAAACCGGGCCGCGGATGCCCACGTGCATCGACTTGTCCTCGACAAGAAGGCCTTCCTCGAATGCCCGGCGGAAGATGGTTCCATGCGTGACCGGCTGGTCGAAATAGGTGTCCCACGTGTCCAGGTGCGCGTCGAAGTGGAGCAGGGCCACCGGGCCGTGGACCTTGTTCAACGCCCGCAGCATCGGAAGCGCGATGGTGTGGTCGCCACCGATGGAGATGAGCCTCTTGCCGGAGCCGGCGTCGCCGAGGAGCGGGAGGGCCTGCTCCTCGATCTCGCGGACGGCGCGGGCGATGTCGTAGGGGGTGCAGGCGATGTCGCCGGCGTCCACAACCTGGGCTTCGTACACGGGCTCGACGTCGAGCTCCGGGTGGTAGCCGGGGCGCAACAGCCGCGACGCTTCACGGACAGCGGCCGGACCGAAGCGGGCGCCAGGGCGGTAGGAGGTACCGCCGTCGAACGGGACACCGACAATCGCAATGTCATAGTCCGGCACGCGGTCAATCTGAGGAAGCCGGGCGAAGGTGCCCAGGCCCGCATAGCGGGGGACTTTTGTTGCGTCGACGGGGCCGATTGGCTTGTGCGTGGTCATGTCAGGGATCCTCCAGTTGCTTTGGTTTCAGCCGGCCTGGCAGATGTTCTTCTCTGAGCTGAGGTCCTGCGCCGGTCGAGGTCTATGCCTTAACTATTAGTGATCGGCGTCACGTGGCATATGCGTCGATTGACTACAAATAGCCGAGAGGCTTATACATATGTATAAGCGGCTTGGGGACGGCCTCCGGACTGATGAACAGGAACCGCGAATGGCGATCACCGTGGCCGAACTGCTGGCCGAACCCCAACTGGGCCTGACCCTGCTGGCGGGCCCGGCCGGTCTGGGCAACCGGGTCACCTGGGCCCACACCTCCGACCTGCCGCGCTTGTGGGAATGGGTCACCGGCGGCGAGCTCATGATGACCAACGGGCTCTCCATTCCGGCCGATCCCGAGGGGCAGGTTGAGCTGGCCGAGGCGCTGGTGAACGCAGGTGCCAGTGCCCTGGCGATCGGCGAGCAGATGCATGCCCCCGAGCTCCTTCCGCAGTTCCTGGCGGCCTGTGACCGCCTGCCGCTGCCGGTCATCAACATCCCTTACCCGCTTCCGTTCATCGCCATCGCACGTTCGGTCGCTGAATCTTCACTGCTTGAGGAGTCCCGCAGGCTGCGCCAGACGGCCCGTATCTACGACCTGCTGCGTCTCGCGGGCCCATCGGAGAACCACTGGCAAAGCCTGATCCTGGGCATCGAAGCTGAGCTCGACGCCAGCCTCTTCGTGGTTGATCGACGGTGCCTGCATGCCTGGCATCACGGAGGCCAGTCACTGCCGCCGGAGCTAAGGCAGCAACTTGAACCGCTGACCAGCAAGTCACCTGTGGCCAGCAAGAAGTTCCAGTGGCACCGTTTCGGGGACAGCCACCTTCTCATGATGGATATTCCGACTCACGCCAATGCGCTTCTGGTGGTGCTGCCGAAATCCGAGCCTCACCCGGATGCGGTGGTGCTGCTCCATGCGGCCACAGTCCTTGGACTGGAGCTGTCGCGGACGGCGCTGTCCCTCGAGAACCAGCGCCGGCTGGGTGCGGAGTTCCTCTTGCAGGCCTTCGACGGGCGCCTGGGCATCGCCGACATTGAAAGCCGGCTGCCTGAGTTCGGGATTTCGACACGGGAATTCCTCATCATCTCCATGTCCAGCGAGGACGGTGAGCGCCTCGCGGGGATCCACGTTGATCTTTGGCGACACGGCTATCCGACGGCGTGCCAGCGCTCTTTCAACACATTGCACTTGGCTGTGGCCTCAGACTGCACCGATGATCTCCTGCGGCATACCGTCCCCGTGGACGTCAGGATCGGGATCAGCCGGCCTTCCGCGGCCGCTGGAGTGCAGAGAGCTCTTCAGGAATCGATGTGGGCACTTGGAACGGCATCAAGCACCGGCGAGCGGCTGGTCCGGTATGCCGAGGGACCCTCGTGGCTGGGACTGACCAGCTTTGAGGAAGGCAATGCACTGGTCCAGCGGCTCCTCGGACCCATCTTCGAATACGAACAGGGAGAATACGGGGACCTCATCGTCACGCTGAAGACGTTCCTGGACATGCAACGGTCCTGGCAGAAAACGGCGGCGGCCCTGTTCGCGCACCGGCAGACCATCATCTATCGCATCCGGAAGATCAGCGAGCTCACCGGCCTTGATATGACCGAAACCTCCACGCTGGCGCAACTGTGGTTTGCCCTGCAGATCCATGAAGCCATGGACCTCCACGGCAATCCGCGGCGTCTGCCGACGGCTGAGGTCAGCACTCCACGACGTTGACGGCGGGGCCGCCGCCGTCGGTCATCCCCATCGATTGCTCCGTAGCCGCCCTTATCAGGTGCCAAAAGGGCGGCTACGGAGCAATCGATAGGTTTAGTGGGCCCCTGTCTGCGCGGCCCGTTCCGCGAGGACGGCGATGGCCAGGGAGAAGCGGCCGGGTAACGGAGAAAGTGCCAGACGGAGCCAGATGGCGTCCGAGTACGCATCGAACCGGACTGGACTGACGCGCAGTTCCTCGGCCACGGCCAGCACCTGCGTGTGAGCCGTTAGGTACCGTGCCGGCGTCATGCGGTTATTTCGTAGATGAAGCTCCAGATGGGCGTCCAGACCGGCCAGATCCCGGGCGGCCTCGTGTCGGGCCGTACTGTCGAAGTCCAACAGTCCGGGCTGGATGTCGCCGTCAGGAACGATGATTTGCTTGTCGTACAGGTCTCCGTGGGCCCATACCACCGGATCCGGTGCCGTCCGTAGCAGGTTCATGGCCACTTGCTCTGCAGCGGCGCGCAAGACAGCGCGCTGAGACGACAACTCGGGGACGGTTTCATTGTGCCGCAACCAGTCGTCCACCCGTCGACACACCTTCGTGGCTTCCCACTCTGCTGAACGGAGCGGAAGGCTGTCGAGAACGCCTCGTGCTGCTGGGCCATGGGAGCCGTTCAGTTCCGCGACCCAGGCGCGCGACCATTTCTCCCATGCCTTGGCGAACGCTTCATCGCAGACGGCGGCCTCCACCCGGCCCAGCTCGTTCAGAGTCGGTCCCGGCATGGTGCTGAAAACGATGACGTCCGCCTGGGAACTCTGACGAAGGATTCTGGGCGTTTTGAAGTTGCCGGCGTCCAGCAGGACGTCCATCTGTGCGCAGCGCTCGGCCGGTACGACGGCGCCCCCGGGCCCGAAGATCTTTATATAGCGGCCCTCCGCCCGGACGACAGCCTGGTGGTACGGCCAATACGAAATCAATTCCCCCTGCTGCGCTTCCGCCCGCAGGGCGGGCAGTCCCGGATCGTCCTGCGGGATGAGTTCGAGGTGCCCGTGACGCAGATGGGCTCCCCGGACGCCGGGCCGTCCCGGTGTCCGGACCTCTAGAACGTAGTCTCCCGGTGTCCTATCGGGCCACGCCCGCTGGATATGCCAGGTTGTGCCGGAACCGTCGTCGGCGGACAGTGGGACGGGGGAAGGCCAGCTGATGTGGGGAGGGTCCGCCGCCATGCTCGGTCCGTTCATGTTGCCGTCCTCAGCGTTCGCGGGCTCTTCCGACACAAGCCGGCTGGTGTGACCAGCATGGCCTACAACGATGAGGCGCCGATTAAAGGGTCATGAAGGAACCCTCATGAAGGCCTTCCTGCCGGTCCCACGCGAGCGGCGCCGCGTGCAGCACAGGTGCCAAGAGGGAGGCGGCGAAGGAACGCCCGAGACCGCAAGTGTCGAAGGGGCTTGGAGGGGATGCCGTTGCTGAGGCCTAAACGAAACCGCGCCGCCACCGGGCTGATCCCAGTAACGGCGCGGTTCTTCGTGGGGCCCCCTGTCGGATTCGAACCGACGACCCCCGCTTTACAAGAGCGGTGCTCTGGCCAACTGAGCTAAGGAGGCATTCCTGCGCCCCTGGACTCCAAGCACTGGATTCCAAAACACCAGACCAAGAATTGGGCGGATGTCAGGACGCTAGACAAGATTAGCCCACCGACGCCCGGTGAGAAAAACGCGCAACGCCCCTGCCGCGAAGCGAAGGGCAACAGAAAGGCCCGGCCCCGCATTCATCCGGGGCCGGGCCCTCACTTGCGGGCTTTCAACGGCAGGTGCCGTGGCGGGCTACTTCTTGGCGTCGACCGCGGCCTGCAGGAACTGATCGAACGGAGTCTGGGCGCTGTCGCCCTGGCCCCACTGCTTGCCTTCGACGAACACGGTGGGCGTGCCGGTCACTCCGATCACCGAGGCCTCCTGCGTGGTGTGCTTGACCCACGGGCGGTACGTCTTGTCATCCACGCACGTCTCAATGCTGTTGGCCCCGACGTCGGCGGCCAGCTTCTTCAGCTCGGTATCGGAGAGTCCCGCACCGCCTTCTGCCGGCTGCTTGGCGAACAGCAGGTCGACGAAGTCCGAGTACTTCTCCGGGGATTCGTTGACCACGCAGGCTGCGGCGTTGGCCGCGCGCGAAGAGTAGTTGGTGGTGGACCGGCTGTCCAGGAAACCGAGCGGGCGGTATTCCACCGAGATCTTGCCTTCGTTGCGCAGGTTGGTGAGCGTCTCGTTGTACTGCGCCTCGAAGCTCTTGCAGACGGGGCAGATGAAGTCGATGTAGAGGACCACCTTGACCGGTTTGCCGGCCTCAGCCTCGGCGCCCGGTGCCGTGACCGGAGACGGCGGGGTGGCCGGCGCTGGTGGCAGGTCGGACAGCTTCACGGTTGCGGGATCGGTCTTTGCAACCTCAGTGTTCGCCAGCAGGGTGACGCCGCCGTGGACGTTGCCGTTGGCCGGCGTGGGCCCCTCGTCGGCCACCGGGGCGTTGTTCTTGATGTTGGAAGTGACAACCAGCGCCACGATCACGATGATGGCGACGACGGCGGCAACAATGCCCCACCCAATCAGCAGCTTGTTGCGCTTCTCTTTTTTCAGCTGCGCCTCGCGGATTTCACGGGCTTTGTCACGCGCCGCGGCAGTGCGCTCTGCCTTAGACTGTCGGGGTTCGTTTGCGGGGCTCATTGGTTCCTCGGGTCGTTCGGCCAGGGACGGTCCACTCAGTGGCAACTTCATCATTTTAGGGGAGAAACCCGAGAACTTGCGCTTTCAAGTTTCCTCCCGCCTGCCCAACGGACGAATAGCCCGGAAGATTCCGTGCGGCTAGGGTTGATGGAGAGCCACGAGCGGACCCCAGGGGGCACCAATGGAAGCAACGGACAGCGCCGGCCACGGCGGGCACGACACCACTGAAGCGGCTCGGACGGCCACCGACGGCGCGGCAACCGGCGCCGGGGCAGGGGATCAGTTCGACTTCATGGTGGTGTCCAACCGGCTGCCCGTTGACCGATGTTCAGCCGACGAGACCGGCTGTGAGGACGGTTGGCGCCGCTCCCCCGGCGGACTCGTGACAGCGCTGGCCCCGATGATGACCAAGACCGACGGCGCCTGGGTGGGCTGGCATGGCGCGCCCGATGAGAGCGTCGAGCCTTTCAGCCACGGCGGCATTGACCTGATCCCAGTCCAGCTGAGCACGGACGACATCGAGCTTTTCTACGAGGGCTTTTCCAACGCCACCTTGTGGCCGCTCTACCACGACGTGATCGCCCCGCCGGAGTTCCACCGCACCTGGTGGGACTCCTACCGGAAGGTCAACCGGAGGTTCGCCGACGCCGTCATCCGCCATGCGGCCGACGGCGCCACCGTCTGGGTGCAGGACTACCAGCTCCAGCTGGTTCCGAAGCTGCTCCGGGAGGCCCGGCCGGACCTGACGATCGGGTTCTTCAACCACATCCCGTTCCCTCCGCCGGAGATCTTCGCCCAGCTCCCGTGGCGCCGGGCGATCATCGACGGACTGCTGGGCGCTGACCTGGTGGGCTTCCAGCGCAGCAGCGATGCCGGAAATTTCATGCGCTCCGCCCGGCGCTTCCTGGGCGCCAGCGTCAAGCAGCAACAGGTCCACGTCAGGGGCACCGACGGCGAAACCACCCACATCGCGAGGGCCCAGGCATTCCCTATCTCCATTGACGTCAAGCAGATCAGCGAGCTGGCGAAGAGTCCGGAAGTCATCGAGCGCGCGCAGCAGATCCGCCGGGACCTCGGCAATCCCAAGACCATCTTGCTCGGCGTCGACCGACTCGACTACACCAAGGGCATCCGGCACCGGCTCAAGGCCTACGAGGAACTGCTGCAGGACGGCAAGGTCACCGTCGAGGACGCCTCGCTGATCCAGGTGGCCAGCCCCAGCCGGGAACGCGTAGAACAGTACCGCTTGCTCCGCGAAGAGGTCGAGGGCACGGTGGGCCACATCAACGGCACCTATGACACGATGCAAAACACCGCCGTCCGCTACCTGCACCACAGCTACCCCATCGAGGAAATGGTTGCGCTCTACCTGGCCGCCGACGTCATGCTCGTCACCGCCCTGCGCGACGGCATGAACCTGGTCGCCAAGGAATACGTCACGGCCCGGACGAACAACGACGGCGCCCTGGTGCTCAGCGAATTCGCCGGCGCCGCGGACCAGCTCAAACAGGCGCTCCTGATGAACCCGCACGACATCGACGGGCTCAAGGACACGATCATGCGGGCGGTCAACATGCAGCCCGCCGAGGCCGGACGCCGGATGCGCGCGATGCGCAAGCAGATCCTGGACCACGACGTCGACCTCTGGTCCTCCGACTTTCTGACCGCCCTCGCTGAAAAGGTTGTACGCGATGACTCCTGACGCCACCGATACCAACGATCCAGGCACGGCCCCGCTCTCGCTCTCCCCTGAACTGCTGGCGGCGCTTCGCCGCATCGCCGGCACCGAGCACCTGCTCGTGGCGATGGACTTCGACGGCACCATGGCACCGCTCGTGGATCATGCGGGGGACGCCCGCGCGCTCCCACGCTCCGCGGCCGCCTTCGCGGCACTGGCACACCTTCCCCGGACCACGACGGCGCTCATCTCCGGCCGCGCGCTGGACAGCCTGCGGGCCGTCGCCTCCCCGCCGGAGGAGACGCTGCTGATCGGCAGCCACGGCGCAGAGGTCTGGATGGGGCCCGGCTCCTCGCAGCTCATGCTCGACGATGCCCAGCGCGAAATCCTGGCCGAGGTCCGCAAGGAACTCGAAGGGATCGTGGAACAGGCCCCCGGAACCCTTCTGGAGGATAAACCGGCCGGCGTCGTCCTGCACACGCGGCTCGCGGCCGACGACGTCGCCGAGGACGCCGTCGCCGCGGCGCGATCGGTCCTGCAGGACCGCAGCGGCGTCTTCCTCAAGACGGGCAACCGCGTCCTGGAGACCTCAGTGGTGAATGCCTCCAAGGGCGAGGGCATTGCGTTCCTGCGGCAGGTTGCCGGAGCCACGGCTGTGGCTTTCGCCGGAGACGACACCACCGACGAGGACGCCTTGGCCAGCCTGGTCCCGGGCGATCTCGGTGTGAAAGTGGGGCTCGATTTCACCCAGGCCGAGTTCCGCGTGGAGGCGCCGGTCCACATCTGCGAACTGCTCGAGGCACTGCTGCGTGAACGGAAGAAGGCCGTCGAATCTGGGAGCTAAAGCGGGCATACTGAGCGGGCAACTGGGCGTCGGTCACGACTCAGGTTCGTAGCCGATCAACCAGTGCAGTCCGTGACGGTCGACGACCTGGCCATCTGTTGCGCCCCAGGGCTTCGGGGCAAGGGGGTCGATCACCCGGCCGTCAACGGCGAGCTTGTCGAACCACTCGTGGAGAACTGCCGGTTCGGCGGTCCCCAGCAGCGAGAGCATGAGGCCTTCGAACCGGACGCTTTTCTCGCCCGCTGCCGCATCCGACCCCGCCAAAGCGACTGCGCCGTTCAGTTGTCCGTGGGCAATGGCATCCGGCGGGCCGTCGCTGCGGTTGAACTCCTCGTACGTGAACAAGGCAAGCTCTCCGCCGAAAACGTCGGCGTAGAAGCCAAGTGCTTCACGCGCCGTGCCGGGGAAACTGACATAGATCTGCAGTGCCGTCATGCGCACAGCATACATACCCACTTCGGACGCCACATGACGGACATCACCTGTGACATCCGTAACATTTTGGTCCAAATGCCATATATCTGACATACTCTGGTTGTGATGTGGCGCACAGCTACCGTGCGGCGTCACTGGATACTCCTCGGCTTCGGCCGAGGAGTATGCGCGTGAGAAACCCAAAATTGAATTAACAACTAAATAAAATGACCATTCACTACGGATCGTCCGGCACGTACCTGCCGGTGAAGGGATTGATAACTGTGGCTACAGTTACTTTTGACAACGCAACACGCCTGTACCCGGGCACCGATAAGCCCGCTGTTGACAAGCTCAACATTGATATCGCCGATGGCGAATTCCTGGTCCTCGTTGGACCCTCCGGCTGCGGAAAGTCGACCTCCCTGCGCATGCTTGCAGGTCTTGAGGACGTCAACTCCGGCCGCATCCTCATCGGCGACCGTGATGTCACGGACGTTCCGCCGAAGGATCGCGACATCGCCATGGTGTTCCAGAACTACGCCCTGTACCCGCACATGACCGTGGCGGACAACATGGGCTTCGCGCTGAAGATCGCCGGCGTCAGCAAGGAAGAGCGTGCCGAGCGTGTCCGTGAGGCCGCCAAGCTGCTCGACCTCGAACCGTACCTGGACCGCAAGCCGAAGGCCCTCTCCGGCGGCCAGCGCCAGCGCGTCGCCATGGGCCGCGCCATTGTGCGTAACCCGCAGGTCTTCCTCATGGATGAGCCGCTGTCCAACCTTGACGCCAAGCTGCGCGTGCAGACCCGCACCCAGATCGCGTCCCTGACCCGCCGACTCGGCGTCACCACGGTCTACGTGACCCACGACCAGGTCGAGGCCATGACCATGGGTGACCGCGTCGCCGTGCTGAAGGACGGCCTGCTGATGCAGGTCGACACCCCGCGCAACCTCTACGACAAGCCGAAGAACGTCTTCGTGGCCGGCTTCATCGGCTCCCCGGCCATGAACCTGCTCGAACTCCCCGTCGTCGACGGCGGCGTGCAGTTCGGCGGGACCGTCTACCCGGTACCGCGCGACGTCCTCGAAGAGGCCCACGGCCAGACCGTGACCCTCGGTTCCCGCCCGGAAGACCTTGAGACTGTTGCCCAGGGCGAAGGCCTCCAGGTTGAGGTCGACGTCGTCGAAGAACTCGGCGCCGACGCCTACGTCTATGGCCACACCACGCTGGACGGCCAGAGCCACGACATCGTGGCCCGCGTCGACGGCCGCCGCCCCCCGATGAAGGGCGAGTCCATCTGGGTCCGCCCGCAGTCAGGCCACGTACACCTGTTCGACACCAAGACCGGCCTGCGCCTCGGCGACTGAGCCCCACCGGTTCCCTAACCTCGCTCCGCTTCGGCTAGGGAACCCTACCGGCGTGGGCCCACCCACCGGCAACCGACGGCGGTCCTCCCCTGTGGAGGGCCGCCGTCGGGCGTTAACTGCCCCGCTTTAGGTGCGGCCCTGCAAATACGGAAGAATTGATTCATGACCGAGGAACACGCATGACCGAGGAAAACAGCGCCCAGTGGCACGACGAGCCCACTGACTACGGTCAGATCGGAAAATTGCCCCGGTACGAAGCCGCGAGCGCCAATGACCAAAAGGCCTCGCTGGTGTCCAGTTCGCTGAGCATCACGGCCGCCGCCACCGAGCCCGAGCTCCTGGACTTGCCCTGGCACATTGCCCTCGAGGACTGGCCGGCAGAGTATTTGGCAGCGCTCCCCCGCGGCATCTCGCGGCACATCGTGCGCTTCGCCCACCTCGGCGGCTCCGTCATCGCCATCAAGGAAACTTCGGAGCACGTGGCCCGCCACGAGTACCACATGCTCCGCAAGCTGGCCCGGCTGGACGTTCCCGGCGTGGAGCCGGTGGCCGTCATTACCGGGCGCACCACCCCGGAGGGCCGGCCACTGAACCCCGTGCTGGTCACCCGGCACCTGAAGTTCTCCATGCCCTACCGCGCGCTCTTCTCCCAGATGCTGCGCAAGGACACCCTGACCCGCCTCATCGACGCCCAGGCGCTGCTGCTGGTCCGGCTGCACCTGATCGGCTTCTACTGGGGCGACGTCTCGCTCTCCAACACCTTGTTCCGCCGCGACGCCGGTGCCTTCGCCGCCTACCTCGTAGACGCCGAAACCGGCGAGCTGTACCCGGATTTGTCCACCGGACAGCGCGAGTACGACCTCGAAATCGCCCGCGTCAACATCGCCGGGGAACTCATGGACCTGCTCGACGGCGGCCTGATCGAGGAGAAGGTTGACCCGGTGGCCACCAGCGAGCTGATCATGGACAGCTACCGGCGGCTGTGGACCGAGCTGACGGAAAAGGAGTCGTTTGAGATCGGGGAACGCTGGCGCGTTGCCGCCCGCATCCGGCGGCTCAACGAGCTCGGGTTCGACGTCGAGGAATACGCGATCAAGACCACGCAGAACGGCTCCACCATCCAGCTCCAGCCCAAGGTCGTCGACGCCGGGCATCACCAGCGCCGGCTGCTGCGCCTGACGGGCCTGGACGCCCAGGAGAACCAGGCCCGCCGGCTCCTGAACGATATGGACTCGTTCCGGGCGGATAACAACCCGGGCATGGACGAGGAATACAGCGCGCACCTTTGGGTCAGCCAGATCTTCGAACCGATCGTGCGGGCCATCCCCCGCGACCTCTCCGGCAAGCTCGAGCCGGCCGAGGCCGTGCACGAGGTCCTGGAGCACCGCTGGTACATCTCCGAGAAGGAGAACCGGCACATCCCCCTGGCCGAGGCCGTCCAGTCGTACATTGACAACGAACTCCGCCACCGCCGGGACGAGGCTGCCATCATGCTCAACCCGGACACGGGGCTGCTCAAGATCCTCGAGGTGGAGACCGAGGAATCACGCTACGGCGCCGACGAATCGATCGACGAATACCCCGACTCCGACGACTAAGCCGCGCGCCGGGCGCGTTGTGGCACGCCCGGGCTAAATCGCCTCAGCTAAATCGCCTTGCCGGGGTTCAGGATCCCGGCCGGGTCGAACAGCTCCTTGATCCGGCGCTGCAGTTCACGCACCGGTTCTTTCTGCTCCAGGCCCAGCCAGCGCAGCTTGTACTGCCCGATCCCGTGTTCGCCCGTGATGGTGCCGCCCATGGCCAGCGCCACGGCGATGGACCTGTCCAGGGCGGCGCCGAGGCGCGCCATGGCATCGGGGTCCACGGTGTTGTCCGCCCGGTCGATCCAGAACGTGGGGTGCAGGTTGCCGTCGCCGGCATGTGCCACGACTTTGAGCTGGACGTTGTGCTCCGCCGCCATGGCCTCCAGCTCGGCCACGTAGTCCACCAGGCGCGAGCGTGGCACCGCCACGTCCTCGCCCACCCGGTATTCGTCGTCCACCTCGGTGCCGCGGCTGTTGCGGCGCAGCTCGACAAGCTGCTCTGCCTCCGCGTTGGCCTCCATGGTGACCACCGCTCCTCCCGCCGCCAGGACCGGACGGATGGCCGCGGCTTCCGCCGCCGCGCCGAACCCGTCCGTCTGGATCAGTAGCAGGGACGCCCCGCGCGCGGCCAGGTCCGAGCCGTGGATGTCGTCGAGCTGGGCGAGCGAGCCGCCGTCGAGCAGTTCCATGATGGCCGGCTGCACGCGGGCCCTGCCTACGGCGAGGACGCCGGCCGCGGCACTGCGGAAGTCCGGATAGAAGGCGGCGATGGTGTGTACTTCGCGCGGCAGGTATTTCAGCCGCACGGTCACCCCCACCACGATCCCCAGGGTTCCCTCCGAGCCGACGAACAGCCCGGTGAGGTCGTAACCGGCGACGCCCTTGAAGGTCTGGTGGCCGGTGTGGATGAGGGAGCCATCCGCGAGCACGACGTCGAGGGCCAGGACCGAGTCCCGGGTCACCCCGTACTTCGCGCAGCGCAGCCCGCCCGCATTTGTGGCCACATTGCCGCCGACGGTGGACATCTTGAAGCTCGCAGGATCCGGGGCGAACATCAGCCCGTGCACGGCCGCGGCGGCGTTGAGGTCAGCGTTGATGACGCCGGGCTCCACGACGGCGGTCTCGTCATCCGGGTTGAGGTCCAGGATGCGGTTCATCCCCTCGAGCGTGAGCACCACGCAGCCCTCGCTCGCGTGGGCGCCCCCGGAGACTCCGGTGCCGGCCCCCCGCGCCACGAGCGCGACGCCGCGGGCGGCGCAGGCACGCACTGTGGCCTGCACGTCGGCCACCGATTCGGCCCGGACCACGGCCTGCGGCAGCTGATAATCCAAGACGGGAGCCTGGTCCACGGCGTAGGCGGCCAGGGTGGCGGCGTCCACGGCAATTTTCGCCGCGCCAAGGGAAGAAGTCAGCTCATCGATGATGCTGCGCATGCGGTCTCCAGTTCGGTCGGATTCGAATCCCAGTCTAAGGCTGTGCATTGTCGGTGATGCGGCTCACAGTTGCAAGCGCTTCCAAAGCTGCGTCGGATAGTCCAATAACCGGTCGAAATTACCGGAAGAAAAATGACTGGAAGCGTTTTCACTTTTTGGCAACGGAGCCTTACGATTGCCGTCATGTCCGTTGATTCAGTTCTTTTCTCGCCCGCAGCGCTGGCCGGCCCCCTGACCGGTCCGCTGACCCCGGTGCACGCCGCAGACCACATTCCCGGATGGTGGCGCTCTGCCGTCATCTACCAGGTTTACCCGCGCTCGTTCCGGGATCTGAACGGTGACGGCATCGGCGATCTCGCCGGTATTACGGCCGAGTTGCCGCGCCTTGCCGAACTGGACATCGATGCCGTCTGGCTGTCCCCGTTCTACCGCTCTCCGCAGCGTGACGCGGGCTACGACGTCAGTGACTACTGCGACGTCGACCCCTTGTTCGGCACGCTGGACGATTTCGCCGCCATGATGGCCGAGGCCACCCGGCTGGGGCTGCGGATGATCGTGGATCTCGTGCCCAACCACTGCTCGGACCAGCACCCGGCCTTCCAGACCGCCCTGACCGCGCCCGCCGGCAGTCCGGAGCGGGACATGTTCATCTTCCGCGATGGCCGTGGGGCATTCGGCGAGGACCCGCCGAACAACTGGCAGTCCCACTTTGGCGGCTCAGCCTGGACGCGGATCACCGAGCCGGACGGCGCCCCGGGCCAGTGGTACCTGCACCTCTTCGACTCCTCCCAGCCGGACTTCAACTGGGACAACCTCGCCGTCCATGAAGAATTCGAGCGGGTCCTGCGCTTCTGGCTGGACCGCGGCGTCTCCGGCTTCCGGGTGGACGTGGCACACGCCCTCGTGAAGGCCCCCGGCCTGCCGGAGTGGGGCGGCCGCGCCGACGGCAGCAGCTCCGACGGCTTCCCCGGACACGACGCACCGATGTTTGGCCAGCCTGCCCTCCATGACATCTACCGCCAGTGGCGGCGGATTCTCGCCGACTACGGCCCCGACCGGATCCTCTGCGCCGAGGCAAACGTTGACCCGCTCCCCCGGCTCGCGGATTGGGTGCGCCCGGACGAAATGCACCAGGCCTTCAACTTCCCCTACCTCCACGCTGGCCTGGACGTGCACCGGATGCGCCACGTCATCACCGAGTCACTGACGTCGCTGGACGCCGTCGCCGCTCCGAGCACCTGGGTGCTCTCCAACCACGACGTCGTCCGCCACGCCACCCGCTTCGGATACAACGGGCAGGCGCCGCGCGACGGTGACGGAATCGGCACCTGGGATCCGCAGCCGGACGAGGACCTCGGACGGTCCCGGGCGGCTGCGGCGTCCATGTTCATGCTGGGGCTGCCCGGTGGGGCTTACCTCTACCAGGGTGAAGAGCTCGGCCTCCCGGACGGAATCGACATCCCGGACACCCGGCGCCAGGATCCCACTTTCGCCCGCACCGGGGGTGCGCGGCTGGGCCGCGACGGCTGCCGCATCCCGCTGCCCTGGCGGGCCGGGGAACTCAACGCCGGATTCGGCCACGGGCAGGACCCATGGCTGCCTCAGCCGGAGAGTTTCGCGCGGCTGGCGCGGGATGTGCAGGCCGATTCGCCGTCATCGCACCTGAGCCATTACAAGAGGATGCTGGAGCTGCGCCGCCGGCTGGACCTTGGCCGCGGCTCACTGTCCTGGTACGAGGACCTCTGCACGGACACCAGCCTTGCCTTCCTCAACGGCTCCACGCTGGTGCTGCTGAATGTGGGGTCCGAGCCCCTGGAACTGCCCGCCGGGCGGGTGCTGCTGCGCAGTTCGACGCCCCCGGGGGCCAGCTACGACGCCGGGGACGTGGCCAGCGCCGGCGATCCGTTAAGCTCAGGTGAAACTGTTTGGCTGGAAATCTATATCGAGGACACGGAGGGCTAATAAGCATGCCCGGCATCAAGGACGTCGCGGAACGGGCCGGCCTCTCCATCGCTACCGTTTCGCGCGCCTTGAGTGGCAAGGGCAATGTCTCCCCGCGCAGCCGGGAGCGTGCCCGGACCGCCGCCGCCGAACTCGGCTTCGTCGCCTCGTACCAGGCCTCCAGCCTCGCCTCCGGGCGGAACCACAATGTCGGCCTGGTTGTCCCTTCGATCCACCGGTGGTTTTTTTCCTCGGTGGTCGAGGGTGTCTCGGCGACCCTGCTGGACGCCGGCTACGACCTCACGCTGTACAACGTCAGTGAGGGCCGGGAGCGCCGCCACAGTGTGCTGAACGACTTCCTGCTGCGTAAACGCGTGGACGCCGTGATCGCCGTGTCCCTGGAGCTCTCCGAGGCGGAGATCGACCAGCTGCTGGCCATTCACCGTCCGATCGTGGGGATCGGCGGCCCGCTGCCCGGAGCGTCGACCATCCGCATCGATGACTCCGGCATCGCGGAGGCCGCAGCGCGCCACCTTATCCAGCTTGGCCACAGCAAAATCGCCCACATGACCGGCGATGCCGCCTATGAGCAGGACTTCCGCCTTCCCGGGACACGCCAGGCAGGCTTCAAGAAAGCCATGCGGGACGCCGGGCTGGCGGTCCGGCCGGAGTGGCAGGTCTCCGCCGATTTCACGATCCAAGGCGCCTATGCCAATGCCCGTAAGCTGCTCGGCAGCTCACCGGAACGCCCCACGGCCGTCTTTGCCGCCTCCGACGAGATGGCGATCGGCGTAATCCTCGCTGCCCGGGACTTCGGACTGCGGGTGCCGCAGGACCTCTCAGTCATCGGCATCGACGGCCATGAGCTGGGTGAGGTCTTCGGGCTGACCACGTTCGATCAGGACGCGCGGGGTCAGGGCGCCCTGGCCGTACGGCGCTTGCTGGAGAGGTTCGACGGCGCCGGCGACACGGCGGCCGCGCACACCGAATACCCCACGCACTTTGTCATCCGCAACAGCACCGCTGTTCCGCCCGTGGACCAAGGACGTCTGCGGGGCTAGGAACGCCCGGGCTGCGCCGGTCGGCCGCCGTTGTGTGCGCCGGCGTATAGGGGGATGTCAGATCCCCGGGCTGCTCAGGCGTCCGGGCTGCTCGCGCCGGTGCCGCCCATGAACCGAACGAAGCGGTCCAGGACACCGGGCCAGCCTGCCAGGTAGTCCGCGCGGGTGGCGGCTGGATCCTCGGCGCCTTCCCACCCGCTGTGAACCAGGCGGAGCTCTGTTCCCTCGCCTACCGCCCTGAATGCCACCCGGAGTTCGGTGGACCACATGGCAGTGGTGCCAGGGTGCCAGCTGGCATGGAAGGACAGCGGCGGCTGCCAGTCGTCAATCGAACCCCAAACGGCCGTGCTGCCATCGTCTGCGGTCTCCATGATCAGGTTCTCCTCGAACTCCACATATGATCCGGCGCCGTAGACGCTGTGGTCCTCAAGCGGCCACCACAAGTGCGTGTGCTCGGTGAACCCGACAAAGGCCCTGGCGACGGCGCCAGGCACCACCACCGTGAATACGACGGGATCGAGCTCGTCCGCTGCGGCAGGTTCCGGTGCGCCCGCCGGAGCATGGCTGAAGAGGTTATCCATGGGCAACAACTCTACCCGTGAGGGCCGTTCCCCGGCTTTCACGGAATGGCTGGTGGCAATTTCATGGTTTGTGGGTTAAATGCGGGAGGACCCCCGACCTGTGGTTGGGGGTCCTCGACCGTGAATGGTGTTCCGGCGGTGACCTACTCTCCCACACCCTCCCGGGTGCAGTACCATCGGCGCTGTGGGTCTTAGCTTCCGGGTTCGGGATGGGACCGGGCGTTTCCCCCACGCTATGACCGCCGTAACCCTGTGTCCGCACCCTGCCGGCCGTGCCGGGGGTGGGAAATCTGGTGGTTACAACATCTGTGGTGTTGTTAT
>NZ_JBFUJJ010000044.1:0-20944 GCF_056401435.1 Arthrobacter sp. P4_F10 | reverse complement strand
GTACTCGGCGGCGCAGGTGAGGGACAAGTCCTGGCTCACCTTGACGCCGCAGGACGCTCCCCTCAAGGGGCTGGTCGCAGGGCTGGAGGCCGACGACGACGACCCCGCCGTGGTCGGGCGGGTCCACCACTTCCTCCTCCCTGCACAGGGCTGGGGCGCGGCATCCGACGCCAAGGAGGTCAAGGACCTCGCGGCCGATGCGCAGAAGGCCCTTGGGAACTGGCGCAAATCGGTCCGCCTGAAGCCGTCGAAGCAGCAGGTTGACCGCCTGCTTAATCTTTCCCGTCGGGTCGAGTCCCTATGGAAGCTCACGCTGCGCCGCTTCGAGATCGCAGAGCAGGAAGCCCGCCGGGAGATCGCCTACTTCGGCAAGCAAACGGCGGTTGAGCCTGTCGAAGCCACACGAGCCGTGACCCGCGCCGAGATCGAGCAGGCAATCAACGACCCAAACGGTGCTTACCAGCGACTCCGTCGAGTGATGGACGCCTGGAACGCATTGTGGTTCTGGCCGCTGACGGAGCGAGCCACGAAGGGAGCCGTCCCGCCGAGCTTCGACCAATGGCTCGAGGTGCTGGAAGCTCTCCTCGGACGGACCGGCAAGGAGTCCAGAATGGTGGGCCAGCGGGCCCTGAGTACGGGCGCAAACTGGGACGAGCTAAACGAGGCTGAGCACGCAGACCTCCAGTTCGCATTGGCCAGGGACGTGAAAGTTCTGCTCGCGGAGCACCGATGGCTTTCTGTCTGCGACCGCGTGGCTCGAGACCAGGGATTCTTCCACTGGGAGCTCGATTTCCCTTCGGCCTTCGGTCGTGGTGGGTTTGATCTTCAGCTCGGTAACCCTCCGTGGGTACGGCCAACTATCGATCAATACTCCATTCTGGGAGAATTTGATCCGCGCTGGCAGCTGCGGAGTGGCCTCACCCAAGACGAAGAGAAAGTCTTTAAGGAACGGACTCTTTCCGTTGAAGGGCGGCCAGCACGCTTTGTCGATGATCTGGTCGGGGTTTATTGCATAGCCAACTATGCGCGGAATTCTCACGCATACTCAGCTGTATCTGACCAGCCGAATCTTTACAGACTATTCATGGTGCAAACTTGGTGGGCGAGCCGTTTGTCCGGGGTGGTAGGCCTTCTGCATCCGGAATCAGTTTTTGTAGACGACAAACTTGGATTGCTTCGACGGAATGCTCACTTGCGGCTTAGGCGGCGATGGCAGTTCACCAATACGTTGGAGCTCTTTGAGTGTGATGCTAAAGAGGTTTATTGTGCGGCTGTATACGGGGTCGAGAGACCTCGTCCTGAGTTCTTGATGGCATCATTCTTGGTGCATCCGGAGACCGTGATCGGCTCGCTTAGGCACGACGGCTCAGGTGATATTCCCGGAGCTAGGGATGAGGCGGGAAAAGTTGATCGCCGTCCTCATCGGCAGCGGATTGTTGCGGTCGGACCCGTGCAACTGGAGGCATGGGCGCAGATCTTGGGTGACGACAATCCTTTGGAAACTCGCACCATTTACACTGCGAACGTGGCCGTGTCAAATGCGTTGGAGTGCTTCAAGGACGCGCGACGATTTGGGGATCTTGGCCTTTCGTTTTCAACGGGCTGGCATGAGACCAATGCGCGCAGAACTGGCAAAATCGAGATTGAATTTGGGAGGCCTGAAGGCTGGGATCAAGTGGTTCTGGTTAGTCAGCAAATTGGATTGTTGAATCCTGTTTTCAATGAACTGGAACCAAAGACTACAGCGCAACAAACCAGCAAAGTGATTGATCTGGAGGATCTGTCCGCAGATTATGTTCCCTTGACAGCCTATAAGCTGATCTCGTCACCTTCGATTGATTCAGATTTTGGAATTTGGGAGTCTCGGCTCGGTCCAGTGCAACCACGGGACCACTATCGTTTGGCATGGCGCGAGTTCACCAAGCCGGCGAATAGCAGGACACTTATTCCGGCGATCATACCCCCTGGTGTGACGCACGTTAATTCGATGATGTCTGCGGGTGGGGCGGAGTTCTCAGCTTCTGAAATGCTTGAAGTTCTTGGTTATCTGTCATCGCTGGTGGTAGATTTCCGAGTCCGAGTAACCGGGAAGAGCCATATGTCGGTGAATTTGATGGAAAGGATTCAAATTCCAAACGCGTTTCCGCTTGCGAGTGAGCTTCGGCTTCGCGTTGCTAGGATGGTGTGCCTCACCGAAGCATATGCAGATCTCTGGGCACAAGCTTTTGAAGATTCTTGGACGTCGAGTAGCCAATCTTCTGTTGTTTGCCTTCACCCAACGTGGAGCGAACAGGTGGCCTTGCGGACTGAGCGCGACCGATGGCAAGCCCACCTCGAGATTGATGTCATTTCTGCGCTGGCTTATGGCATGAGCATCGCCGATCTAGTTGGCGTATACCAGTCGATGTTCGGTGTCCTTCGGAAGCGGGATCGAGCCGCGTCTTGGAGTCGAGAGGGCGTGTCCGTTTCGGCCGCCGTTCGAGCTCTCGCGGAGGTTGAGGGCCAAGCGACGTGGCGGCATCCTCAGTCTCATCGAGAGGTCATGGTTACTCCACCGTTTATGCCTGTAGATCGCGAGAACAAGTTGCGTAGATCCTATGCCCGCTTCGAGAAGCTCCTGGCGGGGAAGAGCTGATGGCGGTCCTCCTTCCGACTCATCGGGTCGAGGACCTTCAGGCTGGGTTGATTGACTACCTGTCCACAACCTTCGCTCTCACGGACCGGGACGCCCGAAGCGGCTTGCAGGGGTTCTTGGAGGATCCGCAAGAGGGAATCTTCAAGGGTCCGTTTGTGCGGCTGAGGCTGCCTTTCGAGGCGGCTGCGGAGGGCTGGCGCGACTCCCTTGATTGGTACAAGGGGTTCCCGCCCTACGGGCATCAGGCGCGTGCCTTTCAGCGGCTGACGTCGAAACCTGGGGTTTCGACAAGCTCAACCACCGGAGCGGCTTCAACAGGATCAGATAAGTCATTCCGGCGGCCGGAACCGACTCTGGTCACTACCGGCACCGGGTCCGGCAAGACCGAGTCGTTCCTGTACCCGATCATCGATCACGTCCTCCGGGCCAAGGCTGCGGGCACCACAGGCATGAAGGCGCTCATCCTGTACCCGATGAACGCACTCGCCAACGACCAGGCGCAGCGCCTCGCCCGCCTGCTCACCGAGAACCCCGAACTCGGCGGCATTACTGCTGGAATCTACACCGGTCAGAAGGACGGCCAGAAGCTCACGAAGGTTTCCGCGGCCGGGCTCATCAACAGCCGTGAGATCTTCCGCAGCGAAGCCCCGGACATCCTCCTGACCAACTACAAGATGCTGGACATGCTCCTGCTCCGCAGCGAGGACGCACCGATCTGGGAGCAGTCCGCCACCTCCCTGCAGTACGTGGTCCTCGATGAGTTCCACACCTATGACGGGGCTCAGGGCACCGACGTCGCCATGCTCCTGCGCCGCCTCGGCCTCGCCCTCAAGAGCCACTGGCCGGAGGACCTCAGCACCATCCCCAACGGACCCAGCGAGGAGGATCGGGCTCGCCCGCTCGGCCGGATCACGCCCGTTGCCACCTCGGCGACCCTCGGAGCGAAGGGCGAGACCGAGCCCATGCTCCGCTTCGCCAAGACCGTCTTCGGCGAGACTTTCCCCGACAACGCGGTCGTCACCGAATCCCGCCTCAGCATTGGTGCATGGTGCGAGGCCGGGGACGGGGATCCTGCAGCGGAGATGGTTCGCGTCGCCGAGAGCATCGAGGACACCGGCAAGGCCATCGAGTCGGACCTCGGCGCGGGGGTCGATGACCCCAACGCAGTCATCATTGAGCACATCTCGCAGCTCCTTTTTGGCGAACAGCCCGCGAATCTCCTCGACGCCGTCCGCCGCCACCCGCTCACCCGGGCAGTCCTCGGAGAGGCGAGCGACGCCGTCGCCCTCACCGAACTCGCCGAGCGCGTCCTCGGCGAGTTCAACACCTCAGGCGGGCCGCGCCGTCGTGCGACGCTCGCCGAGCGACACACCGAGTTCACGGCCCACTTCCTGGCCCTCCTCAGCCACGTCCGCGCGGTCCCCGAACCCAACCGCGACGCCATCTCCGTCGAGACACACCTCTGGGTCCGTGAGCTCTCCCGCCTCGACAAATCCGTCGACGGTGAGCACCACTACCGCTGGGGGGATGAAGGTCCCCACACCGACCGGACCCTCTACCTCCCGGCGGTCTACTGCCGGCACTGCGGCCGCTCCGGATGGGGCTCAGTCCTCGGCCCTACTGGAACGGACCTCGAGAACGACGACTCGAAGATCCGCCGCGAGCAAGCAACCGGCAACCCGCGCTTTCGCGCCCTCATCCACGCCCCCAACGAGGATGCACTCCGTGCCGAGAAAGGCGAGATCGCCGACAGCCTCGTCTGGCTCGACACCGTCAACCGCGCCATCCTCCACGAGCCGCCCGCCGAGGACACCGCCGAGGCGCACGAGGGACGCATCGTCCCCGTCCTCATGCTCCGCGGCCAGGACGCCGACGACGACTCCAAGCGCGAGGTCTGCCCCGCCTGCCAGACCGGGGATGGCATCCGCTTCCTCGGCAGCGCCATCGCCACCATGCTCTCCGTGAGCATTTCCAACCTGTTCGGCGCCGACGGCCTCGACTCCGGTGAGAAGAAGGCCCTCGTCTTCACCGACAGCGTCCAGGACGCCGCCCACCGGGCCGGCTTCGTTCAGGCCCGCTCGCACATCCTCACCCTGCGGTCCGCCTTCCGCCACGCGCTCGAGGTCGCTGCACCGGACGGCGGAATCGCCACCCTCAAGCAGCTGGTCGACACGGCGATCACGGACGCCGCCACGCCCGTCCGCAAGTACCAGCTCATCGCCCCCGACTACGCCGACCGGCCGCAGTTCCGCGCCTACTGGGATCCGAAGGCAACGGCCCAGGAGAATCGCAACGCGACACGCAACGCGGAGAAGCGCGTCCTTTTCGATGCCTCGCTCGAGTTCGGCCTCCAGTCCCGCCTCGGCCGCACCCTCGAGCTCACCGGCAGCATTGTCGCCGAGACCGACGCCGGCTATCCCGCCGGGATGCTCTCCGCCGCCCGCACCGCGCTCGAGGCGATGCCCGGCACCCTTGGCCTCGATGACCAGCTCACAGACGACGGTGCGCTGCTCGCCTGGGTGCGCGGCGTCGTCGAACGCATCCGCACCCAAGGCGGCATCCGCCACCAGTGGCTCAACGACTACATGGTCGAGGCGGGGGAGAAGGCCCAGCGCTGGAAAGTGTGGGGCGGCCGGCGCCGCAGCGAGGGTATGCCCGCCTTCCCCACCGGCCGGTCCAAGCCTGCCTTCCCACGGCTCGGCAGCGGCGACTCCGGCTACATGGACGCGATCGCCCAGACCCAGAGCTGGTACACGCGCTGGACCGCAGTGTGCCTCAACATCCCCAAAGCGGACGCGACTTTCGTGGCCAAAGCCCTCTTCGGGCAGCTCGCCGGCCAGGGCGTGCTCGAGACCGTGCAGGCCAAGGACGGCGCCACGATCTTCGCGCTCCCCACCGACCGGATCCTCCTCCAGACGCCCGCCGGTGAGGACCTCGGGGCCGGCCGCCACTTTCTCGCGTGCTCCGTGTGCCGCGCGGTCACGCCAGGTTCGGCAACAGTGGTGGACCAGCTCGACGGTGCCCACTGCCTGTATGTCCGGTGCCCCGGGCGGCTCGCGCGGCAGCCGGAGGAGGAGAATTTCTACCTCAAGCTGTACGGGGCGCGGGAGCCCAAGCGCGTGGTCGCCAAGGAGCACACGTCGCTGCTGCCCGACGAGGACCGGGTGCGCGTTGAGAACGAGTTCAAAGCCTCGACACAGACCCCACAGGCGCCCAATGTCCTGGTCGCGACGCCCACGCTGGAGATGGGCATCGACATCGGTGACCTCTCCTGCGTCATGCTCGCCTCGCTGCCCACGTCGGTGTCGTCCTACCTGCAGCGGGTGGGGCGTGCCGGCCGTCTAACAGGGAATTCACTCGTCATCGCTTACGCCCGCGGGCGCGGAGAGCACCTGCCCAAGCTCCACGACCCGCTGTCTGTGATTAACGGGCAAGTCCGCCCACCTGCCACATTTCTCGACGCCGAGGAGATCCTGCAGCGGCAGTACCTCGCCCATCTGGTGGACCGGTTCGCGCGCGACGCTGGCCGTCCGCATCCGCGCAAGGCCGCCGGCGCACTCGCCGGGGACGGACCGGGAACCTTCCTTGGCGATCTCATCGGCGTGGCGCACTCGAACGCGGAGGAGTACATCGACGAGTTCCTCGGCCAGTTCGGGGATCTGCTCGCTCCCGCCAGCGCGGCTCGACTGCGGGACTGGGCGGCGCCGCGTGTCAATGGATCAAGTGAGCTCGCCGAGCACGTGGTTCGGGCCGCCAGACTGTGGGCTGACGACTGCGACGAGCTTAGGGCCCGGATCGACGAAATCGAGAAAGCGATGCCTGAGCTCAAGGTCATGGCTGAGTCCAACGCCGCGACGGACGAGGACAAACGGGCGCCCAAATCCGCCGAGGCCACGCAGCGCATGCTGCGGGGACAACTCTTCGCCCTGCGCGACGAGTACTGGATCTCCGTGCTCGAGAAGTACGGGCTGCTGCCGAACTACACGCTCCTCGACGACTCGGTGAATCTCGACATCGGCGTGACCTGGCAGGAAGCCGAAACTCAGGACTACGTCACCGAGACCATCTCGCTGCAGCGCGGCGCTGCTATCGCGATTAACGAGCTTGCCCCCGGGGCGACGTTCTACTCGCGTGGTCTCGAAGTCAAGATCGACGCCGTGGACCTCGGCCCGCAGCAGAGCCACATCCAGCGCTGGCAGGCATGCCCGGAGTGCGGGTGGATGCACATGGACGTGGACGCCGCAGGTCCGGTCAAGGCATGCGGCCGGTGCAATCTCAGCGGCATCTCCGACGTCAGCCAGCAATTCGATGTTGTGGTCATGAAGAACGTCTCAGCGGAGGTGCGCCGCGACGAGGTGGCCATCGGCGATCGCAGCGACCAGCGCGTCAAAGAACGCTTTAACACCGTTCTCGCAGCGGATATCGATCCCGAGCACGTCACCCAGGAATGGTTCCTCGAGGACTTCGAGTTCGGCGCCAAGTACGCGAACCGGGTCCAGCTCAGGTGGCTCAACCTGGGACGTGCGTCTGCCAATGCCGCGCCGCGGATTATCGCTGGCAACGAGTCCAAGGCGCCGTTGTTCCGTGTCTGTTCGTACTGCGGGAAGCTCGACTCCGCCGGACGTGCGAACAACCCCGATGAGCACCGTTTCTGGTGCAAGTACCGGAAGTCCAGTGACGAGCACGTGGCAGAGGTGGCCCTCGCACGTGTCCTCGCGACGCAGGGGGTTGCCCTCCGCCTCCCGGCCGGGCGCGTCATGGGCGATGATTTCGCCCTCCCCAGCTTGACCGCTGCGTTGCTCCTCGGCCTCCGCGAAGTGATCGGCGGATCCCCCGACCACATCGCGGCCGTGCCGATCAACGAGCCTGCCGACGGTGGCACCGCCGTCTCTTTGCTCCTGCACGACAAAGTCCCCGGCGGCACTGGCTACCTCGCCGAGTTTGCCGAGCCGGAGAAGGTATGGAACCTCCTGCGGGCCGCGTGGGACGTGGTGCGGAACTGCGAMTGTCGCGACGAGGAGCGCCTGGCCTGCCATCGCTGCCTCCTTCCCTTCGCGTCCCCATGGCACGTCGAGAAGGTGGCCCGCGTGACCGCGGAGCGGCTCCTGCGCAGCATCCTGGCCGGGCACGATGGGGTTTCGAACGATGGTGATCCCAGCTTCGAGGGCTGGACTGTGACCAAGGTTCCTCCGCCTGCGCCAGCTCTGGAATCACACCTCGAGGTCAAGTTCCGCAAGGCGCTCGTGGACCGGCTGTCCGCCGCCGGTGCCAATGTCAAAGTCACCCCCGGTCTGCGCGCGGACAAGGTGGAGTTCCGCCTTCCGGGCGCCAAACACGTCTGGTGGCTCGAGCCTCAGGTCGACATTCACGGCACGCGACCTGACTTCGTCCTCTCGACGGCGGATCCAAACATTCCGAAGATTGCGATCTACACCGACGGCTACGTTTTTCACGCGTCCCCCGAGCACAACCGCGTGGCCGACGATGCGGCCAAGCGGGAGGCTCTTCGGGCCGTTGGTGTGGTTCCGTGGGCCATCACGTGGGAGGATATCGATGCCTTCTCCAGCGACGGAAAGTCGATGCCGCCGTGGTTCACTGACAAGGCGGCGAGCATCGTGCAAAACGGGACGACGCCGCTCCAGCCCGCGCTGCTTGCCGCCGTCAAGTCCGACGCCATGAGCCAGCTGTGGCAGTGGATCCGGGAGCCAAACAGGGACGCATGGGCGGACCTGTCCGATGCCATCCCCATGCTCATGCTGGGCAAGTGCACCACGTTCAAGGGATCCGTTGTGGAACTTCCGGACTTCGTGCAAGCCACCTTGGATGACCCGGAAACTGCACCCGAGCTGGGGGTGGGGCGCGCATGGATGTACGCGGACGGCCCTCTCCGGTGCGCCGCAAACCTCACATCGCCGCTTATGGTGAGCGCCGACGTCGTGCTCGTCCTCGATGGACGTGACGAAGCTGTGGCGCAGCCGGGATATAAGAATTTGTGGCGAGAGTGGCTACGCCTGAGCAACCTGCTCGGTTTCAGGCGGACAGCCCCGGTCATCGGCGCGGTTACACTCGCTATGCCCTCGGTACCGGTCCTTGTGGAACCGGGAGCGCTGGGTAAGCACCTCCGGCCGGAATGGCAGGACCTCCTGGACATCGCGACACACGCCGAACGCGAACTGTTGGCAGTGCTGGCAGAAATCGACGGGTTCCCCCTGCCGGAACTAGGGTACGAGCTCCCGGATGGGACGCCGCTGGATATCGCTTGGCCGGAGCACAAACTGGCTGTCGTTTTCAGCGCAGCCGGCGAGTATGACGGCTGGACACTGGTGCAGGGCGATGCGGCACAAATTTTGGAAGCACTGAAATTTAAGGAGAACGACTGATGGCATCGGTAACCCTGATGAAGGGGGCCAACAAGGTCGACGGATCGCTCAAAGGCAAGGTCCTGGACTTCCTCTACAAGCTTCAGGAAGACGACACTGCGCCGGGCCTCCACATCGAGCCGATGAAAACCTACAAGGACTCCCGGGCGCGCACAGGTCGCGTCGACCAGCAGTTCCGGGCAGTACTCTTCAAGCTCAACGCTGGGACCGAGCCGCACTACGTCTACGCGGGCACCTTCAACCACGACGAGGCAATCAAGAAGGCGCAGACGAGCATCCTGACCGTCAACCCGGTGAGCGGGATCGCGGAACTCATCAGCGCACCAGCAGAGGGATCAGCGCCCCCGCAACCGGTCGTCGTCGTTCCCCCGGCAGCAGCAGGGTCCGCCTATGAGAACGGCCTCCAAAAGGCCGGGTACACGCCCTCGTACCTCCTCGAGGAGCTGGGAATCCCCGAACGGACCGGCGCAGCTGCGATCGGGGCAGCTTCTGTGGAAGCGTTCGAACTGGTGGTCACTGACGAAGCAGTCCCCGAATGGCAGGGACTTGCCCTTATCGACCTTGAGGCAGGAAAGTCCCTCCCGGAAGTCAAAGAAGGCCTCGGGATTGGCGACTATCTCGATGACCCCACGAAGTCTGAGGATGAGAAGCTTGCCGAGGCGCTCAAGCACCCTGCCTCGAAGCTCGAGTTCACCTACGCCGAGGGGTCCGAAGACCTCGAGTACGTAATTAACAACGAAAGCTTCCAGGACTGGCTGGTATTCCTGCACCCTGCCCAGGCGCAGTACGCAATCAAGGACCGCAACGGAGCCTTCCGGCTTTCAGGTGGGGCGGGTACGGGCAAAACTGTGGTGGCGATCCATCGCGCCAAGCACTTGGCGGACCAGTACCCGGACTCGCGCATCCTTCTGACCACATTCACGAAGACGCTGGCCGATAGTCTTGCCCAGAACCTGGGGCGTCTCGATCCCGGACTGAAGCAGAGCGACAAGCTTGGCGAAGCCCCCGTGACTGTCGCCGGCATCGACTCTGTCGCCGCCCAGGTCTGGTCCAAGGCCTCGCCTGAGGAACATTCCTTGGCATTTAACGCGGTGCTCGGGACCCCCGATGCCGCGGCGACGAGTAGGTCCAATGACAAGGAATGGGGTGAGGCGCTTGAACAGGTGGAACACAAGCTCGAGCCTGCACTCGCAAACCCGACGTTCCTGGGGCAGGAGTACCTGTCCATCGTCCTTGCCAATTCCGTGACCGACAGGGACGGGTACCTGACCGTTCCGCGAGGCGGTCGCGGCACGGCCTTGAATCGGACGAAGCGCATCGAAGTATGGAAAGTCATTGAGGCCTATCGGCGGATCTGTCGGAGCCAGGGAGCCGTGAGTTACCCTGAACTCGCGGCGCTGGCCGCAGAGGTCCTTCAGCATCGGGCCGCTGGGGGAGGGGACCGCCCCTTCGACCACGTCATTGTTGACGAAGCCCAAGACTTTCACGCTGGGCACTGGCCCCTGCTCCGAGCACTTGTGGCGCCTGGTGCCAACGACATGTTCATCGCGGAGGACTCCCACCAGCGGATCTATGGACAGAAGGTGCCCCTTAGCCGGTTCGGTATCCAGATCGTGGGGCGCTCGCGGCGCCTGACGCTCAACTACCGGACGACGGCCCAAAACCTCGCTTTCGCCGTCGGGCTCCTCTCCGGGATTCCGTTCACGGACATCGAGGACACCGCGGAGGAATCCGCAGACTACCGGTCGGCCAGAAGCGGGCCGCACCCCCAGCTCGAGGGTAAGGAATCGCTCTCGAAGGAGCTCGATAATGCCGCCGACTGGATCAAGGCATGGACAACCGATCCAGAATTCGCGCCGGAGACCGTCGGGGTGCTCGTGCGCTCGGGCAAGCAGGTGGACTTTGTCGTCAGCGGACTGCTTGAGCGTGGAGTCTCTGCCCAGAAAGTCTCCGGTGAAAAAGAGGCCCATCCTGGCGAGCCGGTTGTGATGACCATGCACCGAGCCAAGGGCATGGAGTTTTCCAAAATCATCCTCTTCGGAGTGGGGGAGGCGAATATGCCTCTACATTGGGCGCTCAAAGATCTCGGCGAGGCCGAGAAATCGGATGCCCTGTTGCAGGAACGGTCGTTGTTGTACGTGGCGGCGACGCGGGCACGGGACGAATTGGTGGTCTCGTGGAGCGGGAAACCGTCCGAGCTTTTAGGGGTTTAGGCTGCTTGCAAAGTCCGGTGGAGGTAAAGCGGCTCTGCTCGAAACGTGTTATGAGGCTGCCATACGGCAGAATCAGGTTGCCACCGCGCGTTGGGCGATAAGTAAGTTTTGTACCCATCGCGCGGCCACCCTGCTGGCCACTGAATTCGGCTAGGGTCGCATATTCGACGTTGGTCGCCATAGCGAAAAATTCTTCGGCAGAAACATCCAGCTGGGCTTTATCTTGACGCGTACGCCGTGGGGCGGTACGAGACAACCCAAGAGCCTCATTCGTTGGTTCCCAGGTGGACCAGCGGCGGGCGAATGCTGCGACCCCAGGATCATCACTAAGGGCAGTGCCGCGTGCGAGTTCCAACATCGCAGTTATTGGGCGCAGCGAGATGTTTCCATGGGCTCCAGCGGCGGGCGTGATGGCCCGTTTGTGAGGTAGTTGCCGATGCTTCGCCACTCGGCCTTTGGTAACGGCTGAGGCAAGTGCCCCGTCGCTCTCAGCCGAGATCGTAACGGTTGTGCCCATCATTTCGATGGCATCCTGCAAGGTCATGTTCGCCACCCTCCCGGTCGTTCTGGGTTGTTGTAGGTGACCGTGACCAGCGTGTCCTTGGTTGCCCTCAGCCAGCAGTCCAGCCATTAAGGCCGGCCATGTTTCCTCAACTGGGCGCATTCCTAGTCGCCGCAGGGGCCTGAACAGGAGAAACGTCACRGGCCGCACTGATTCCATTGGCGCACAGAGATCCCGCGCACCCAACCTGTACACGCGGAGGCAGCTCTTCTGCTGAGGGTCCGGCCACTACGTCCCGGGACCCACGGGCGCGTCGGTAGTGGGAAATTCTGCGTCGATGAGTAGGCAGTACTTCAAAGCCTGGCCAGCGCAATCTGTCAGGGACAGCCGCACTTCCACCAGTTGTCGCCACAGATGCTGCACGTGATGGGAGCTGCACCCGGGCAGGGCTCGATGTGGTGGTAACGCGTCACCCGTCCAGACCAAGAGGTCGCGATTTCCTGGCCAGCCTCGATCGGCTGGCTGCACAGGGTGCATGTACCGCTGTCGTATTGAGCAATGAAGCCAGTTTCGCGTTGTTGCATAGCCGCGAGAGTAGCAGAGCTAGACCGGCATACGGGCGGTAGCGCGGTGGCCCGGGTTATGGGGCAGGGCATGGCGTAGCGATGGCCTGCCCTGAAGATGTGTCAAAGTATCGTCATCATCGTGATGAATGAAGGTGCAGTCCACACCAAAGCTGCTGATTGGTTGTATGAAGCCATCGAGCGCGTCGATGGAGACGTACTACTGGCTAGTCCCTACCTGTCCTACGACGTCTGCCGGCGGTTGGCGCAGATAGCCTGCCGATCAGACTACGAGTGGCAGCTCTTTACGTGTCTTGACCCCAGCGCCGTGGCAAACGGGTTTTTGCGGACAGATGGCTTGACGGAACTCAAGCACGGTGGTGTCAACGTTCGTCACGTAGACAGATTGCATGCTAAGACGTTCGTTGTCGGCGGCCGGGCTTCCTCGGATCGGCAAACCTTACTGGCGCCGGACTTGGTAGTTCAGCGGCGCCAAACGTGGAGCTGGGTGTTGAGTTGGGGGCTGCCCAGGTCGTATCCGTCAAGGTGGCCATGGAGAGTTGGTCGAGCCGCGAAATAACGGAGGACGACCTCACGCACAGGCGCAGCAGCTGACCCGGGCAGCAAGACCTTCCTTAGGTGGTATGGACAGTGTTTCCGGGCTGGCGCTTGTGGAGCAACTTTTGTTGGATGCCCGTGATAGTGAGCGTTCCCTTTGGTTGAAATCCGAGTACGGGGCCCCCGCGTTGGACCAGTGGCGCAGCGAGCGGTTCTTCGGTAGCCCCCAAAAAGGAAAAGGCAAGGGGCGGCCAAGCATTAAGCCTGGGGACCTCGTCCTGATCTGTGCCCAAACCAGGGATTGCTACGCCGTCGTGGAAGTGACCTCAGAGCCGGAAAACCTGCCCAAGGATTACGTCGACGAGCGAGGTCATGAGGCGGATCGCTGGCCATGGGTGAGCCGGACCAAACCACGCTTCGTTCCGGATGAATTGCTTGAGCTCAAAGCAAACGAGCTCGTCCGCAGCACCGGTGGCCTGCAAAATGGTCACATTCGGTTGAGCTTCGAGCAGTTCACAAACGCGGTTCGCTCACTTGCAAGACTCATAGCTTAATGGCCGTGGCTCGGCCTGGCCCGGCGCAGGCTGATCGGGCACTCGTCGGGACCGATCACCCGGCCGAAGCGGGAGTTGAGCGTCGTGAGCAGCGTTGTGCCGCCGTCGTCGTCCAACTCCAGCGGTGCCGGCGCCCCGGAACCGCTGCCCAGGCGGACCGGTCCGGCGGACATGTTCTCCTGCAGGTGCGCGATGGCCTCGCCGTCGCGGATCAGGACTGACTCCCAGAGCCAGCACGCGGCGCCGGGCTCGACGCCGATGCCGGCGCAGCGAACTCGGAGGCCGGCTGCCGCACGACCTGGACGCGATTGATTTCCACCTGCTGTCCGGGGCCGCCAAGGACTTCCTCGAAGGGCGGATCCGATGCCGATGCGGGGGAGGGCGTCGGCGACGAACCGGCGACGCCACGGCGGGCCCGGATAAGACCGTCCTCTTCGAGCAGCACCAGGACCTCGCGGACCACGGTGCGGCTGACCTTCATGTCTGCGCCGAGCTCCGTTTCGGTGGGGAGCATGGAGCCGGGCGTCAGCAGGTTGTTGCGTATAGCCTCGGCGATCCGGGAGTACACGGCAACCCGGAGGGCGAGCCGGGCGGGGCCTCCCCCGGCTGGGACAGGAACCGGACGGTGTCCTCGTGCAGGTTATTCCGCGCTTGCGTCTGTTAGGGAATCTCAGCGTACCGCGGGGTGTGACGCGTTTGTTGGACAAAGCCCACGCGCAGGATGGGCCTCGCGCCGAAGCGGCGCGGGCTGGCAGGCTCCTTAGGCGCCGAAGGTCCGGTTCCCCCAAAGTGCGGGACACTGGAAGTCCCGACCATGAAAGCGGGCCACCTTGATTAGTCCAGCAGGATGCCGACGGCTTCACCCGGCTGACTCCATGGGACTGAGCAGTGCCGGCGGCGCCGGCCCTCTCGATCCGCTGCTGTATCCGTGGGACCCGCCAGGGGCCTCGGGTGTCATGGACGGCAATGAATTCGGGCCCCTTGAGCTTTCAGCCGGACTGGATGAAGCCCTCGCGCAAGCCGGCGCGGCACCGCTGGAAGCCCGTTCCCTGGTGGTCTCCATCGGCTCGAATTCAAGCGCCGAGGTGATGCGGCGGAAATTCGCCAACTACCGCCAGCCTGTCAGCGAGGTACTGCCGCTGGTCCGGGGGCAGCTCCACAACATCGCCGTTGGCCACTCCGCCCACGTGAGCAAGGCCGGCTACATCGCCGCCGCCCCGTATCCGCGGATGGGAGAGTGCACAGCGGTCTGGCTGTCGTGGCTGGACGACGTCCAGCTGATGGCCCTCGACGAAACGGAGCCCAACTACCGGCGGATCCAGCTCGACGGCAATGCCTGCCCGCTCGTGGTGGACCACGGGGACCCTCCGGAGGAGTTTTCGCTGTTCACCTCGCGCTGGGGCGTGCTGACCGATGGCGACGGCGGGACGCTTCCCTTCCTCGACCAGCCTGCCCTCTTCGGTCTCCTCGCCGGCAGCGGCGCCGCGGACCTCCTGGAGGAGGGGAAGTCCGTGTTCGACGGGCCGCCGGAGCTTGTTGCCGAGCAACTCGCGATCCCCTCGGTCCAGGCATGGGCCGGGGACTGGTTCAGCTCGGCCGGCCTCGCCGCGCCAGCGGACTTCGACGGGCCGTGCACGAGGTAGCGCCCCTCTGGACCGTCGCCTTCACCCGGCGGCGATGTTCCCGGCGATGTGCTGCGCAATGTACTCGGCATCGCGGCCCACACCCGCCACGATAGACGAGCCGTGCCCGGTCAGCCACGGCAACCCGACGGCGTACAAGCCCGGGTATTCGGTGACGCCGCGGTGGTGCCGGGGGTAGTTCCATTCGTCCAGCACCGGGATGTCCAAGATGCTGAAGTCCAGGCGGTAGCCCGTGGCCCAGAGGACCGACGTGACGTTGGCGGCCTCGAGGTTCAGCCGCGCCGGCTCCGAAGGAAGCCAGCGGTCCTTGCGCGGCGGCTCCGGCTCCGGTGCGGACATGCCGGTGGCGGCAATATAGCTGTCGAACATCGGCTTCATCCGCTGGTAGAACACCGCCTCCACCAGGCCCAGGCGTTCCGGAAGGTCATCACTGAAGACGAGGTCGCCGTCGTCGGCTGCTTCCAAATGGCCGTGCAGCCGGACGCCGCGCCGGCCGAGGTCCCGCAGATGGATGTCGTGGCCGCCGGCGGCGCCGGACACCAGCGGGTTGCAGGCGAACCTCGCCGCGGGGGAGGGCAACTGACCCACGGTAAGGCCGTTCAGTCCGTAGTCGGGGCCGAATTGTGCAAGCTGCATCATCCAATAGAGGAGGTCCTGGCCGCGGTACCGGCGTGGTGCTTCCGGGCACGTGGACACCGCTAGATGGATTTCGCGGCCGACGGCCAGCAGTTCCTCGGCGATCTGGCCGCCGGACTGGCCGGTGCCAACGATGAGCACGGCACCCTCGGGTAGTTGGCCCGGGTTGCGGTAGCTGTCGGTGTGAAGTTGCAGGATGTGGCCAGGCAGCTGCTCCGACAGCGCGGGGATTTTCGGCTCCTGGTAACCGCCGGTGGCGAGCACCACGTTCCGGGCCCGCCAGCTGCCCTGGGTCGTGGCCACGTTGAAGCCGCCGCCATCCGCCGGCGCGATACGCGTGACATCCTCACCCGTCCGGACAGGAGCGTCGATGCTCTCCGCATAGTGCCGGAAATAGCCGATGAGGTCATCTCGCGGCATGAATGCCTCCGGGGCGGGGCCGTCATACGGCATGCCGGGCAGCGCGAGCGAGAAGTTCGGCGTGTTCAGGCAAAACGCGTCCCACCGGTCCTGCCACGCCCCGCCGAGCGTTTCGCGCCGTTCCAGCAACTGATGTTCGACGCCGGCCCGGCTGAGCCAGTAGCTCGTGGCCAGGCCAGCCTGCCCGGCCCCGACGACAAGGGTGTCGACGCTTTGCGGATCCGCAGGTCGGGCGGCTGCTTCGGGGGACGGCATGGCTACTTCCTGGCGGCTATGGCCCTGGGCGTCTTCAGGGGCACGCTTGCGGTGTGGGCAGACGCCCTCTCCGCGTCGGTCGCCGTCAGTGTCTCCATGGTTCTTCTCCCGTAGCCAAGGTGCAGGGCTGGCTTCGTTGGCAGGTATGCCCGCAGCGTCGCTACGTACAGGTGCCCGACGACGGCGGGGGGCCGCACTGCCGGCCCCGCATCTACTTGCCCACTTGAGGCTCCGCAGAGGCAGCAACGATGTGAGTGGAAGCGCGGCAATTATGACACCGTGCAGCTGAACACCCTTTCCTCCGGCAACGACGCCCGCGCCGCCAAGGTGATCCGTGGACTCCGCGATCTCGGTGATCCTGATTTTTACTCGTAATTCGGCGGAAGACCAGATAGGTCTGACCGTTCCCTATACGTGCCTCGGACAGGTGGACTATGTCCAGCACGCGGGTAAGAGGCCGATTGCGATCACCTGGAAGTTGCATCGGCTGATGCTGGCCGACGTCTATGCGTCGGCGGCCGCGATGGCGCGATAGCCGGCATCGGAACAAAGCTAGTCCCTAGTAAATGACCTCTGCGTATCTCGCATCACTCACCGTCCTCAACTCGGGCCTTCCCGATGCGGAGACGATTCAGATTCTGGCGGCCATCCGTGCGAACACGTTTTGCACCTCCACCCAGACACGGTGGTCGGTCCTGCCGTGATTTAGCATGCACCTATGACTCAACAACTCTGGCGCCGGTATACGGAATGGCCCCTCCTTCTAGCTGCTGTCGTGTTCCTTGCGGCTTACTCCGTCCAAGTCATTGGCAACCTGCGAGAACAAGATGCCGGATGGATTGAGACGGTCGTCTGGGTGACATGGGTGTTGTTCGTTGTCGACTACATCGCCAATCTCGCGCTGGCGCCACTAAGGGGCAGATGGTTCATTCGAAACCTTCACGAGCTCGTAGTCCTGGCTCTGCCCATCCTCCGGCCTCTGCGCCTGCTCCGCCTTGTAACTCTCCTCAAAGTCGTCCACCGGGCGGCGGGAAGCGCCCTGCGGGGGCGCATCCTTACCTACGTTCTAGGCTCTGCCGTGCTACTTACCTACGCCGGCGCACTCGCCGTCCTCGACGCTGAGGAGAACGCCGAGGGCGCAAACATAACGACCTTTGGCGATGCCATGTGGTGGGCCTTGACGACCATTACAACGGTTGGGTACGGAGATCACTACCCGGTCACGGTGTTGGGCCGATTCGTCGCGGCTGGCCTCATGATCGGGGGCATTGCTGTCTTAGGCGTAGTCACGGCTTCGGTGGCGTCGTGGCTGGTGGAGCAAGTGACCAGGGATACCGCTGCGGAGGTTGAGGCTGCTGAGGCGCCCCTGCGTGTGGAGTTGGTCCGACTATCGGATCAAGTGGAGCGCCTCACCTCTCTACTGGAGCGGCAAGGTTGATGCCACCGCGTATTGAGGAGAGTCCTATCTCGACGCCGATGCCGACGCCGTCGGGGTGGGGGTCTTTTCAACTTAGCGCCGTTCAGAATCGGCGCTTAGGCTCTGCGTTATGGAGACGATCAAGCGACACAAGGTGAATTATGGGAAGCCTGCGTTGTCCCGGAGCTAAGTACCACGCCGCGCCGTTGCGTCGGGTAGGGATATTACGTGAGTGAGCGTGAACGTCAGGCACTTGACATGCATCTCGCGTTCCTGGTCAGAGATAGGCCGAACATTGCAGATTCCAACGCGGTTGCCGTGGTCCGTGATGATTTTCGGAAGGTGGGGTATCTTTTCGGAAGCGCGGGCCCGGACGCTTGCGCCAATCTTGGAGGGGCTGGAAAGCCTGCAAGTCTCCTGCCGTGTGGATGGTTCCCGGTTATGGCTCGACCTGCCAGCCCCAGCAGCGCTATGGAAGGTGCTCGGGGTTAAGTGAGGAGTGGCCCTCCGCCTGCTGTGTACTCGCGGGCATGAGGGCCAACTGCCCTCTTGCACAGACCGGTCGATGAGCAAACAATCTGAGGGGAGGATCGATTATGGACCCACAGGCGGAGGATCAGCGAGATGTCGAGCTCGTTTTCGTTCCCGACGTGACCGGGATGCGTTTCCTGGCAGCACGCGGCGCGGCATCCGCTGCCGGACTTAGTCTGGCAAACCCAGACCCAGATGGACCTCCCATTAGCACGGTTGCGTGGCCAAAGAATCCGACCATCGCAAGGCAGGACCCGTTACCGGGTTCTGTCGCCCACCAATGGGACTCGCTTCGCGTGTGGCTACGCTCTGACTTGGAGTCGGACATGGCACGAAGGCCTAAGGTTCCCGCACCTCCGTTCGATCAGGCACATGCAGTCCCGGACAATCCGCCCGTAAACCTCGACCTCGCTAATGAGGTGGACGGCCTCGGAGGTGATAACGAGATCCGCCGAGACAGGTAGCGAGCCTTTCCTGATCGCTGCCCCACGTGCCTGCTGACTTTTCCACCGACCTGTGATGTGTGTGAACTAAGTCCGTGCTTCCGAAAATGTGCGCAATATGACCAGCTCAAGAGGAATGCCGCTCCCGGCCCGCCGAATACGATGAGATTCGCCGGCCCGTTGGAGCTTGCCCRACCTACGCGCTGCTTTGCGGCCTCAGGATAGGGCGATGTCCGGTCCCTGAGTCGGGCCGGCGTCGATTCTGACTATGAAGGCTCGCAAACGCCCTTAAACCTCCAGCCGGAACACCCAGAGCAGTACGTCTTCGCCGGGCACGTACCAGTCGCGGGCCGGAACCCTCTGGAAGCCCAGGGACTCGTAGAGACCATGGGCCCGTTCCATGAACGTCGCACTCGTTATGCTGATCCCCCTGATATCCGGCAATGACTGCGCGTGATCAATGACCCGGCGGACAACAGCGCGTCCCACCCCATTGCCTTGGACAGCTGGATCGACAGCGAGCATCCGGAACTCCAGCTCATTGTCGCGAGCAATCTCGCTGTAGGGCTGCCCCGCGAAGGTCAGCGTCACCGCCGCGACCACCGCGCCCGAGGCTTCGGCCACCCACACCTCGGCATGCTCCGCCCGGTGTTCCACGTTGTCCAGCACGCTGATGTACGGGTGCCCGGCGGTGAAGTGACCAGCGCGGAGGTACGCGTCCCGGGTGATTCTCCGGACCTCTGGATAGTCGGCCGGCCCCGCAGGCCTGAAATCGAAGTTCACTGGCAAGCAACCTCGGCTCCGGCCGCCCGTGCAACGTACTCCTCCAGGCGAGCCAGCGCGGGCTGGGAGGAGGGATCACCCACCGCATCCGCGCCGACAGCATTCGCCACCGCAAGCGAGCGGTCGTAAGGAAGCCCCGCCCGGAGCGCCAGGACCAGGGCCGCGCAAAATGCGTCTCCCGCACCGATGGTGTTCGCCACTGTCACGGCCGAAGCGGGAGCCTCTGCCACCTTCCGCCCGTGTTCGAACATCGCCGATCCGTCCTTGCCGTACGTCACCGCAACCAGCTTCGCGTCGGCCAGGGCCGGAATCAGCTGGTACTCGCTCTCGTTGACGATCACCAGGTCGCACCGCTCCAGCAGCCCAGCCGGCAGGTCCATCGCCGGTGCGGCATTGAGAACGAAGAATCCAGTCGAGCGCCGGGCCGCTTCCAGCACCACGGGAAGGCCCACCTCCAGCTGGCACAGCACTGTTTCCTCGGCCGAGAACTCCACACCCTCCAGCGAGAAGCCGGAATTCGCGCCCGGGCAGACCACGATCTGGTTTTCGCCGTCGCGGTCCACCACGATCAGCGCGGTACCCGTTGCGCCGTCGTCGATCACTGCCACATCGGTGGTGTCCACTCCCGCGCCGGAAAGGGACTCGACCATCAGGCGGCCCTGGGCGTCGCTGCCCACCGCACCGATCATCCGGGCGCTCCCGCCCAACCGGGCGGCGGCAACGGCCTGGTTGGCTCCCTTGCCGCCAGGCTGCTGCTGAAGAACACCGCCGCCGATGGTCTCGCCGGCGGTGGGAAGCCGGTCCGTGGTGGCGATGATGTCGAGGTTGATGCTGCCGACGACGGTGACGGCAGGAAGGCGAGTGCTCATGAAAAGTCCTATCGGGTCGAGCCGGAGGCGGCTGGATTAGGAAATAGTGTACGGCATGGTTGTACTTGTGTGTCATACATGGTTGTATAACAACTCACATCCTAAAGGCAGGGCCCACCTGCAGAACAAAGGAGTTTGATGTGAACACCCCAGCAACAGTCGCCACTTCGCCGCCAACCGCCGTCGGAAACCAAACGGGCGAGGACCAAACCAAACTCGGTGGCCGCCGCGCCGCCCTGCTGATCTCCACCCTGCTGCTCGGCGTGCTGTCCTTCCAGCTCAACGCCAGCATGGTCACCCCGGCACTGCCGCAGATTGCGGCCTCCTTCGGCCAAGGCCCCGAAAGCGCAGCCCCCGTCCAGTCCATGTTCTTCCTCGCCGGCGCCATCGCCGGGCCTGTCATCGGACGCTGGAGCGACTTCATTGGACGCCGCGCCGCCCTCCTGCTGGTCTTGGGGATCATGGGCGCGGGCACCATCCTCTGCATCGCCGCCCCCACCCTGCCGCTAGTTATCGCCGGCAGGTTCCTCCAGGGCGTATCC
>NZ_JBFUJJ010000043.1:0-21716 GCF_056401435.1 Arthrobacter sp. P4_F10 | reverse complement strand
GGACAGGTCCGCGTCCAGCGACGCGGAGACGACCTGCTCAAACGCGACGGTCACGGTGCCGGCGGCAGCGGCGCCGCTCACAGTTCGCCGCCGTTCTTGGACGCGTACTCTTCAGCCGACATCAGCGGACCGTCCGATTCGGCGGCGACCTTGAAGAGCCAGCCGGCACCGTACGGGTCGCTGTTGATCAGCGCGGGGTCATCGACGACGGCGGGGTTGATTTCGGTGACTTCGCCGGTGACGGGGGAATACAGGTCCGAGACGGACTTGGTCGACTCAACCTCGCCGCAGGTCTCCCCCGCAGTCACTGCGGAGCCGACCTCGGGCAGGTCCACGTAGACGATGTCGCCCAGGGCGTCCGTGGCCACGGCGGAGATACCGATGGACACGACGTTCCCGGCCTCACGCGCAACCCACTCGTGCTCGTCGGAGTACTGCAGTTCGGCTACAACTTTTGCCATGTGTTTTTCCTAAGTCTTGGAGTGGTCTTGGTGCTAAATCAAATTGTGGCCGGGTTGCGCGGCGGGACTCGCCATCCTCCCCGCCATCTCCCTAACCTCGCAAGCTCGGCCAGGGAACCCTGATGGTGTGGGCCCACGCGTGCTCGGTCGCGAATGCGCCCGAGCACGCAGAGGATGTTGGGTCCGACGGGCCAACGCAAGCCCGGAGCCGGGCACCGCTGAGGCGCCCAGGCCGGAACCGGCCCAGTTGGGCTACTTTTGGCGCTTGTAGAAAGGCAGTGCGACCACTTCGAAGGGCTCGGCCTTGCCGCGGAGATCGATGTCCAGGGCGGTGCCGGGCTCGGTGAATTCGATATCGACGTAGGCCATCGCGACCGGGTAGCCGAGGCTCGGGCTGGGCTGGCCCGAGGTGACTTCGCCCACCACGTTGCCGTCCTTGAGGACCGGGTAGTGGCCGCGGCCGGCCCGGCGTCCGAGGCCCTTGAGCCCCACGAGCTTGCGGCCCGTCGTGGCACCCGCGCCGGCTTCCTTCTTGGCGGCCAGGGCGGCCTTGCCGATGAAGTCGCCTTCCTTGGACAGCGCGACGACGGGGCCCAGGCCGGCGGCGAACGGATCGCCTTCGAGGGAGAGCTCGTTGCCGTAAAGCGGCATGCCGGCCTCGAGGCGGAGCGAATCGCGGGACGCGAGCCCGGCGGGGGTCAGCTCGCCTTCCTCGGCGATGGCGACCAGCGCCTGCCAGAGGGCGGCGGCGTCGTCGTTCGCGACGAAGATCTCGAAGCCGTCCTCACCGGTGTAGCCGGTGCGGGCCAGGAGGAGGTCCTGGCTGGCGCCGCCGAACATGAACGGGACGTCGACGGCGGCGTAGTACTTGAGGCCCGTGACGAGTTCGTGCTGCGCGGCCGGAACCAGGCGCAGCAGGATCTCCTGGGCTTTGGGGCCCTGCACGGCGATCAGCGAGGTCACGGCGGAGGCGTCCTCGACGGTGACGTCGAAGCCCACCTCGTTGCCGGAAGCAGCGCGCTCGGCCAGGGCCGCGGCCACAACCTTGGCGTTGCCCGCGTTGGGGACCACCAGGAACTTCTCGTCGCCGCGGCGGTAGGTGATGAGGTCGTCAATGATGCCACCGTCCTCGTTGCAGATCAGCGAGTACTTGGCCTTGCCAATGGCCATCGCGGAGATCTTGCCCACGAGGGCGTAGTCCAGGAAGGCTGCGGCGTCCGGGCCGGTGACCCAGACTTCACCCATGTGGGAGAGGTCGAACAGGCCCGCAGACTTGCGGACGGCGTGGTGCTCGGCGAGTTCGGAGCTGTACTTCAGCGGCATCTGCCAGCCGCCGAAGTCCGTGAAGGAGGCGCCGAGCTCCTTGTGCTCTTCGTAAAGTGCCGTGTAATTCTCAGTCATCGGTGGCTGTCCTTAGTTGGCGGAGTCGTCGGAGTGGTCCTCGAAGGCTTCGAGGGGAGGGCACGAGCAGATCAGGTTGCGGTCCCCCGCGGCGCCGTCGATCCGGCCGACCGGCGGGAAGTACTTGTCCTGCTTGAGCGTGTGGACCGGGAAGACGGCCTGCTCACGCGGGTACTCGCGGGTCCAGTCGGTGCTGATGACGGCTGCGGCGGTGTGCGGGGCGTTGCGCAGCGGGCTGTGCTCCACGGTGAAGTCGCCGTGGGCCACCTGGTCGATCTCTGCGCGGATGGCAACCATGGCGGTGATGAACCGGTCGATCTCGCCAAGGTCCTCGGATTCGGTGGGCTCCACCATCAGGGTGCCGGCAACCGGGAACGCGAGCGTGGGAGCGTGGAAGCCGTAGTCGATCAGGCGCTTGGCGACGTCCTCGGCGGTCACGCCGGTCTTGGCCGTGAGTTCGCGCAGGTCCAGGATGCACTCGTGGGCCACGAGGCCGCCTTCGCCGGTGTAGAGCACCGGGAAGGAGTCGTTCAGGCGGGCCGCGATGTAGTTCGCCGCGAGCAGGGCCGACTTGGTGGCCTCGGTGAGGCCCCGGCCGCCCATCAGCTTCACGTACGCCCAGGAGATCGGCAGCACACCGGCCGAGCCGTAGCGGGAGGCGGAGATCGGGGTGCCGTCGGCCGGGTCGGCGTTGTTGGCATCGCCGGGCATGAACGGTGCCAGGTGGGCCTTGGCAGCAACCGGGCCGACGCCGGGTCCGCCGCCGCCGTGCGGGATGCAGAAGGTCTTGTGCAGGTTCAGGTGCGAGACGTCGCCGCCGAACATGCCCGGCTGGGCCAGCCCCACGAGGGCGTTGAGGTTGGCGCCGTCGATGTAGACCTGCCCACCGGCCGCATGCACGGAGTCGCAGACCTCGCGGACGTCGGCGTCGTAGACCCCGTGGGTGGACGGGTAGGTGATCATGATCGCCGAGAGGACGTCCTTGTTGGCCTCGATCTTGGCGGCGAGGTCCGTGTGGTCGATCGTGCCGTCCGAAGCCGTGGCCACGACGACCACCTTCATGCCGGCGAGCACGGCGGAGGCGGCGTTGGTGCCGTGGGCCGAGGCCGGGATGAGGCAGACGTTGCGCTGCTCGTCTCCGCGGGAGTGGTGGTAGCCGCGGATGGCCAGCAGGCCGGCGAGCTCGCCCTGGGATCCGGCGTTGGGCTGGATGGAGACCTGGTCGTAGCCCGTGATCTCGGTCAGCTGGGCTTCGAGGTCCTCGATCAGTTCGCGCCAGCCCTCGGTCTGGGAGTCCGGGGCGAAGGGGTGGATGGAGGCGAACTCCGGCCAGGAGATGGCTTCCATCTCGGCCGTGGCGTTCAGCTTCATGGTGCACGAGCCCAGCGGGATCATGGTGCGGTCCAGGGCGAGGTCGCGGTCCGAGAGGCGGCGGATGTAGCGCAGCAACTGGGTTTCGGAACGGTGCGTGTTGAACACCGGGTGCTGGAGGTAGTCGGAGGTGCGCTCCACGGCGGAGTCCAGGCCGAAGCCCTCAGATGTGTCGGTCACCGACGCGCCAAACGCGGCGATGACGTCGGCGACGATAGCCACCGTCGTGGCCTCATCGGCGGAGATGCCGACAGTGTCGGCGTCGATGGCCCGCAGGTTGACGCCCTTGGCGTCGGCGGCCGCGATGATCTCTGCCGCCCGGCCCGGCACGGAGACGGTGATGGTGTCGAAGAATGACGTGTGCAGCACGTCCAGCCCGGCGGCCTTCAGGGAGGCGGCGATGGTCTTGGCGTGGACGTGGACCGACTGGGCGATGGCCTTCAGCCCGTCTGGGCCATGGTAGACGGCGTAGAACGAGGACACGATGGCCAGCAGTGCCTGGGCGGTGCAGATGTTGGACGTGGCCTTCTCGCGGCGGATGTGCTGCTCGCGGGTCTGCAGGGCCAGGCGGTAGGCGGGGACGCCGGCGTTGTCTTTGGAGACACCCACGAGGCGGCCGGGCATGGAGCGCTCCAGCCCCTTCTGCACGGCCATGTAGGCGGCGTGCGGGCCGCCGAAGAACAGCGGCACGCCGAAGCGCTGGGCGGAGCCGACGGCGATATCCGCACCCTGCTCGCCCGGAGGGGTGATCAGGGTCAGGGCCAGGAGGTCCGCGGCCACAGTGACCAGCGCGCCGCGTTCCTTGGCGTCGGCGATCACCGCGGTGTGGTCCAACACGCGGCCGGAGACGCCCGGCTGCTGCAGGACGACGCCGTTGATGACGCCCTCGGGCAGGCCCTTCGAGAGGTCCGCGACCTCGACCTCGAAGCCGAGGGCTTCCGCGCGGCCCTTGACGATCGCGATGGTCTGCGGGAGGCAGTCGGCGTCGAGGACGGTCTTGCCGTCGTGCGCCGTCTTGTTCTTGTTGGCGCGGCGCATCATCAGCACGGCCTCGGCGACGGCGGTGGCTTCGTCCAGCAGCGATGCGTTGGCGATCGGCAGGCCGACGAGGTCCTGGACCATGGTCTGGAAGTTCAGCAGGGCTTCGAGCCGGCCCTGGGAGATTTCCGGCTGGTACGGCGTGTACGCGGTGTACCAGGCCGGGGCTTCGAGGATGTTGCGGCGGATCACCGGCGGGGTGAGCGTGTCGTAGTAGCCCTGCCCGATCATCTGCACGGCGGTCTTGTTCTTCGCTGCGAGCTTGCGCAGCTCGGCGAGGACTTCCACCTCGCTGAGGGCGGCGGCGAGCGCGAGATCGGAGTCCTGACGGATGTCCTTCGGAACGGCGGTGTCCACCAGGGCGTCGACGGTGTCGTAGCCGACAGCCTTCAGCATGGCGTCGACGTCGGCCTGGCGGCGCGCGCCGATGTGCCGGTCAACGAAGGACGTGGAGGCTGGGGTAACAGTCACAAGGAACTCCATAACTCAGGCGGCGCAGGGTACGCCACATTGATTCGGGTTCCTCCCCGCTCTGTATTGGACCTGAGAGTTTCCGCGAAGCCTGCGTTTCAGGGGCTCCGCTTGCACCGTCGGTGAGCACAGCATGTCCGGGACACGCCTGCTACTTTCCAGAGATGCCTTGCCGCGGCGGTACATGGGCCTGAGAGATTCCTGGGGAGGGTTTGCTCCTACGGCGCCTGCTTGTACCTACTTGCAGGACTCTCCCGCCGCAGATCAAAGGCGTATTCAGTTGGGTGATTAATCGTGGGTGACAACAGTCACAGCTCCCATTCTCCTATGCCGGGCGCGCGTCCGCAAACTCCCTGCCAGCCGCCGACCCAGGTTACGGGCGACAAGCCGCCCCCGGGTGCGTCCGCCAACACGAGTTCGCCGGACAGCGGCCAGGTCGCCGCAACTTTGCGGCGAACTCGCACGCTTCCGGCGAGTTCGGCGGGGTGGGCGGGAGCGGGCGGGGTGGGCGGGAGCGTCAGCGGCGCAGCTTCTCGACGGCGGCCAGCAGGCTCTCGACGTCCGCTTCGACCTCCGGAAGCGGCCCGCCGGGGCCCCGGCCCAGCATGGCGTTGAAGTACAGCCCGTCCCCCATGTACAGGACGGCCTTCGCCATGGCGGGTCCGACGTCGGCCGCCAGCAGTTCCAGCCAGCTCGCCTGGGCGGCGGCGAAGCGGCGGAGGGTCTCCCCGTGCGCCACCTCGGCGAGCCGCGTGGCCGCCACGAAGACCCGGTCCATGGGCGTGTCCGCCCACACCGAGGACCTAATGAAGTACGCCGCCGCCCCTTCGGGGGCCGCCGCCATGGCGGCAACATCCGCAGCCAGATGCCGGTCCAGCCGTTCCAGCAGGACCGCGATCATCGCCTCCTTGGTCGGGAAGTGGTAGAGCAGGCCGCCCTTGGAGACGCCGGCCCGGCGCGCGACGGCGTCCAGCGTCGCGGCGCGTTCACCGACTTCGATGAGCAGGGATTCGAAGGCATCGAGGACGGCCTCGCGGGCGACGGGTTTCCTGGGCATGCCTCCCATCATGCCTGCCCAGCCCTTCATTTCTTAACTGTACCGTCCAGACGGTATAGTTATGTCCTATGAGCATTTCATCGATCACCGCAGCCACCAGCATCCCGGCGGCCACCGGCCCCCGGGCACCGTGGCGCGACTGGGTGGCGCTGGCCCTGCTAATGTTCCCCGTCCTGCTCGTGGCCGTGGACAACACCGCCCTGACGTTTGCCCTGCCGGCCATCGCCACCAGCCTGTCCGCTTCCGGCGTCCAGCTGCTCTGGATCGTCGACGCCTATCCCTTGGTCCTGGCCGGACTGCTGGTCGCTATGGGCAGCCTCGGCGACAGGATCGGACGGCGCCGCCTGCTCTTCGTGGGCAGCGCGGGTTTTGCCGCGGTTTCGGCCGCGACGGCGTTCGCACCGAGCGCCGAATGGCTGATCGCCGGCCGTGCCGGGCTTGGCCTGTTCGGCGCCATGCTCATGCCGTCCACTCTTTCCCTGATCCGCAATATCTTTCCGCAGCCCAACCGGCGCAGGCTGGCCGTGGCGATCTGGGCCGCCGGCTTCTCCGGCGGCGCCGCCCTCGGCCCGATTGCCGGCGGCTGGCTGGTGGAACACTTCTGGTGGGGCGCCGTCCTGCTGGTCGCAGTGCCGATCATCCTTCCTCTCCTGGTGCTCGGTCCGGCGCTGATACCGGAATCCCGCGACCCGAACCCCGGCCGCGTGGACGTGCCCAGCATTGTCCTGTCCCTGCTGGTCATGGTGCCGGTCGTCTACGGGATCAAAACCCTCGCCACCCACGGGCCCGCACCAGAGGCCTTCGCGAGCATTGGAGCCGGCCTGCTCATGGGCTACGTGTTCATCCGGCGGCAGCGGGCACTTGCCCGCGGGGAAGGTACGGCGCCGATGCTCGATGTCAGCCTCTTTGGCAACCGGATCTTCAGCACGGCCATCATCGCCAACGTCCTGGCGCTGTTCTCCTTCAACGGCTTCATCCTGTTCCTGGCACAGCACCTGCAGCTGGTCGAGGGCCAGTCCCCCTCGGCTTCCGGAGTCGCCATGGTCCCGGCCCTCATCGCCACTGTCGTGGCGGGGCTGCTCGTGGTCCCGCTGGTGCGCAAGGTGCGGCCAGGCTTTGTTGTGGCCGGCGGGCTGCTGCTGAGCGCGGCGGGCTATTTCCTGGTGGCGTTCGGCGACCACAGCCATGGCCCGTCTCTGCTCCTGGCCGCGCTGCTGGTTCTCTGCCTGGGGGTGGGCGCCGCGGAGACGATTTCCAATGACCTGATCCTGGGTGCGGCGCCTGCCGACAAGTCGGGGGCCGCCGCCGCCATCTCCGAGACCGGCTATGAAGTGGGGTCTCTGCTGGGCACGGCGATCCTCGGCTCGATCCTGACGGCTTCCTATCAGGGCAACCTCCGGCTCCCCGAGGGGGTGTCCGGGCTCGTCCCGGCAGAGGCCACCAGCCAGGCGGGTGAAACCCTCGCCGGCGCGGTGGAGCTCGCCCACATGCTTCCGGCTCCCCTGGCGGAGGCAGTGACGGCTGCCGCGCGCACGGCGTTCGACTCCGGCGTCCACGTCACGGCGTCAATCGCGCTGGTCCTGATGACCGGGGCCTGCGTCCTCGCCGCCATTGTCCTGCGGACGGTGCCGAAGGCCAAATAGCTTGGACAGCAGCGTCCTGCGCCGGAAGAAATCCGGCGCCGGACGCTGCTGGTTTAGGGTCGGACCGGTGGGAGCCGGTCCCTACTTGTCCTCCGGAGTGGTCACGCTGGCGTTTGCCCGCATGGTCTCGGCATTCACCATCCAGGCATACTGCTCAAGCTTGGCAATGAAGGCGTGCAGGAGGTCGGCGGTGGTGGGGTCTTCCTCATCAACTTCATCGTGAACTTTGCGCATCGTGCCGACGGCCGCCTCGAGGGCCGCGACAATCCGTTCGATGGCGTCCTTCGTGTTGATCAGGCCCGCGGGGAACTCGGCGAGTGCGGTGGACTTGGAAACCGTGGAACTGCGGCCGTCCGGCAGGGCGTGGAGGGCGCGCATGCGCTCGGCGAGATCGTCCGCGAACTCCCGGGCGGCGTCGACGATCTCGTCCAGCTGGAGGTGGAGGTCCCGGAAGTTAGTCCCGACGATGTTCCAATGCGCCTGCTTGCCCTGAACGTGGAGTTCGATCAGGTCCACTAGGACCGCCTGCAGGTTGGCCGTCAGTGTAGGTGTCGCTTTCATGCATCCTCCTCAATAGAACCGGTACCGTGCGGGCCGCGCGCACCATTTGCTGGCACCGCGGCCGATGCTTCCGACGCTACCGCAGGGCAGCGACGGGCCGCGACGGTTCGGGGAGGAATTTCTCGGTCAGCTTACTAAGTCGGCTTACTAACCGTTTCGGGAAGCTGAGACTGCCCCGTTCCTATGTTCCGTTAGGCACGGGCGAGGGAGAGATTCTTGACGCTGTCTGCCCCCTCTTCGCGGGACAGCAGGACCTCCCTGCGGGTCTCTTCGGCGCAGCGGACCATCTGGTCAATGCTTTCCTGCGAACAACGCCGACAGGCCTGCGCCGTCGTCGTAGGGGGCGTCAGTCCGGACCACGTTTAGCGGAAAGCCGGGGTGTTCTCCTCCGTACCGTCGGCAGGACCGGCCGCTTCGTTAGGCGCCGTGGTGACGGGCCGGTTCCGCAGGGGCGGCCGACGTGGGCCAGAATCCCCATGCCAAGGCTGTTGCGCGGTATTAGGGTGGGAGCTGACGGGGCCACGCGGCCCGCCCCGTTGGACGCCTGCTCTGTTGCAGTTCGTCCCTTGCAGTTGGTCCATTGCCAGGAAACGACGGCCGTCCGCCTCGTCAGGAAGGCCAGCCATGGTGCCATTTCCCGCTCTGGAGCAGCCGTTGAACCCGTTTCCCCGCTATGAAGCCATGCGGGACAGTGAACCCGTTTTCCAGGATCAGGAGACCGGGGTGTGGCATGTGTTCCGCTACGATGACGTGCAGCGGGTCCTGTCCGAGCACGCCACGTTTTCTTCCCGGATCGGCGGGGACAACCCCTCCGAAACGGGCCAGCTCTTCGCCGCCAGCCTGATCAACACGGACCCGCCCAGGCACCGCCAGTTGCGTTCCCTGGTGTCCCAGGCGTTCACGCCACGGTCAGTGGAAGCGCTCGGCCCGCGCATCTCGGAACTCACCGACGAGTTGCTGGACCCGGTAGTTGCTGCCGGTTCCGCGGACCTGATCGACCAGCTGGCCTATCCGCTGCCGGTCATCGTCATCGCGGAGCTGATGGGCATCCCGGCCGCGGACCGGGACCGGTTCAAGCAGTGGTCCGACGTGATCGTGAGCCAGACCCGCCCCGGCGCCGACGAGTCCGGCCACATGGCCGCACACCGGGAAATGGCGGAGTACTTCATGGGCATGATCGAGCAGCGGCGGCGCCAGCCGGGCCATGACCTCATCAGCGCGCTCCTCGCGGCCGAGATCGACGGGCAGAAGCTCAGCGCCATCGAGCTGCTCGGATTCTGCGCCCTTCTGCTCGTTGCCGGCAACGAGACCACCACGAACCTGATCGGCAATGCGGTGCTGTGCTTCACCGAAGCGCCGGGCACGGCGGAACGCCTCATCGCCGAGCCTGCCCTGCTCCCGCAGGCGATCGAAGAGGTGCTGCGCTACCGCTCCCCCGTCCAGTCCATGTACCGGATCTCCGCCGTCGACACGACCGTGCGGGGCCTGCCGATCCCTGCGGGGTCGCCGATCGTGGCGTGGATCGGCTCGGCGAACCGTGACGCGGAGCAGTTCCCGCACCCTGACGTGTTCGACGTCGGACGCTCACCGAACCGTCACCTCGCCTTCGGCCAGGGCATCCACTTCTGCCTCGGCGCTCCCCTGGCCCGGCTCGAGGCCAGGATCGCGCTGCAGGCCGTGCTCTCCCGGCTGCCCGGCTTGGCCGTGCGACCCGGGGCGCAGCTGGAGCGGATGGAAAGCACGATCGTCTACGGAGTGAAACAGCTTCCCGTGTCCTGGCTGGCTGCCTGACGGCGAGCGCCGCCTCCGTTGCCCTATCAGTTGTGGCTGCTACGGATTGACTTTGCCGTCCGAATGACAGCCGTAACTGATAGGGCAACGCGGGGCGCTAGCGTTTCCACCGGAAGGGTGTGCCTCCGGCCCATTTCGACACCTAGGGGCACCTCGCTCCGAGCGCGTCGAACCACCTAGGAGTCGAACTGCCCAGGAATGGGCTGCTCGCACGCCCAACTGTCCTGTCAGTCGAAAAAGTACGCGGGTTGGCGAGGTGGACAACTGCATCATCGGCAAGAGCGCAGCGCATTGGTCGCAGCGCACGAGATGCCACCAAAGGCCTTGAGTTCGCAAGTCGCGCAACGCGCCGCGTTGCTCTGCCGCCCCGGCCATCACCAGAAGTGCGCCACGTCCACCACTAGCCGTGACCCGGTGCCCGGCCCGGACAGGGACAGGACCCGGAACGGCAGCCGCGCGCGGACCCCCAGGCCCAGGCTGCTGTACCCTTCGAAGCTGCCCGCCCACGCCACCTGCCGGAACGTCTGGTAACCGGTCACGTCCGCCAGTTCGCCCTTGTTCGCCGGGTTGTAGGTGGGATTGCCGGCGTCGTCGTATGCGGGCGCATTGACCGTGAGCTGGATGAAGGCCTGGCCCCGCAGCGGGATCGGCAGGCCGGACCCGTCCTGCACCACCTCGGGCACGTAGCGGACGGCGTAGCCGGCCACGGGGCCGTTGAGGTCGATGACCAGCCGATCAAAACAGTAATGCTGACCGGTCCGCACATTCACCACCTTGGCCTGGCTCATGGCCGGATCCGTTTTGACCAGCGAACCCCAGACCAGGCCGCAGTACGGGTCCGCGGCTGCCGGAGCCGGCGCAAGCACCCCGAGACCGGCGGCCATCAGCACTGCCGCGAGCAAAGCGTGGATCTTCTTCAACTGGGTCTTCTTCAACTGGGTCCTCTTCAACCCCGCCACCCCCTGGTGCTGCCCGAGCCCTTGAGCTGGCCAAACAGTCAGCGCAGGTCAGACGCTTCCAGCGTAGGCGGCCCCGAACCGGCGGGCGAGGTCCTCATCCGTTTCGGCGCCCAACCGTTAAAGTGGCCCGTTGCTGGTCACGGACGGATTGCACGGACACATCCCGCCAGGTTCCTTCACGAACAGATAACGCCGGCAGCCGCGGGCCACGCCAGGAACGGCGAAGCGCCGGCACCCCCGAGGGTCCGGCGCTTCGTGCGGCCTTGGTGTTGCTGAAAAATTCTTAGCCTTCGCAGTCGCGGCAGTACTTCATGCCGTTCTTTTCAAGGGCCACCTGGGACCTGTGCCGGACCAGGAAGCAGGAGGAGCAGGTGAATTCATCGGACTGCTCCGGTACAACAATGACCGTCAGCTCTTCGCCGGACAGGTCCGCACCCGGAAGATCGATGCCTTCAGCGGTGTCGTTCTCGTCGACGTCGATCACAGCAGTCTGCGCGCCGCCGCCGCGGGACGCCTGCAGGGCCTCCAGCGACTCAGCGGGAGACTCTTCTTCTGTCTTACGTGGGGCGTCGTAATCGGTAGCCATATCGGGGTTCACTTTCGTTGCTGCGCAGCGCCATTTCAGGCACCTCAGTGAAGCAGTTTAGGACATTATGCATGGAGTTGAGGAATAGTGTGGCCAATCAGACACAATGAGTCGGACGGGGCGCGGAAGCCCGGGTCGGCGGCCCCGGGACGCCCCGCGTCCGCGGCCCGCGGTGGGCAGTTCAGGCGACCGGCCAGACCACCAGCGTCTGCCACTTCGCCGGGTCGGGCTCGGCACCGGGATCGGTGAGGTAGTACTCCCACATGGCTTCCCCGGGGCTCGCACCGTCCTGCCGCATCCGCGCCATGATCGCGCCGTAGGTCTGCTGCAGTGATTCGTAGGGCCCGATGTGCATCGCCTCGTAGGCCCGGCCTGCGGGGAGTGCCCCGGCGATGACCTCGGTGTCCGCGCCGCTTGGGTTCGTGAAAGGTGCGGCGAGGGGGAACCCCGCCTCCACGTCGACGACGTCGGTCGGTTTGCCCCGGTACAGCGCGAACGGGGGTCCGGCCAATTGGACATGCTGATCCTGCACCGCACCCATGACGGCGCCGAAGGCACGGCCGAAAAAGTCGCGCAGCGCATTCATCGGGACAGTCTCACGCACCACTGCAGTCGGCTGTTCCTTGAGTTGGGCGGGCTTGATGTCCGGAGCCGCCCCGGGGTTCGTTGGAGTCATACGCCCAGACTCTGCCGCGCCCAATCCGCGGTCTAGGGCCTTACGGCCCGCGCCCACGGAGCGGCCTGCGGCGTGTTCGCCCGCACGTCCGGACTCGGCGCACGTACTGCCGCGAATAAATAAATGAACTTTATTCATATTAGGTCTTGCCCGGCGCGACCATCGCCTAAATACTAAATGAACAACGTTCATTTATGTGACGCCCGTCTCACTGGAGTAGCCATGATCGAAATCACGTCCCTCGACACCCCGCCCTCCCTCGCCCGCACCACGTCGTCCCGAAGTGCATCGTCCAGCCGGCCAGCACTGCGGGTCGGCGTCGTACAGCACCGCTGGCATCCTGACGCCGCGGCCCTGCACGCGGAACTGGACGACGGCATCGGGCGGGCCGCCCGGTTGGGAGCCGCCGTCGTCTTCCTGCCCGAGCTCACACTGTCCCGGTACCCCGCGGATACGCTTCCCGAAAACGACACCACCCGGGCCGGGGCCCCGCGCCCGCGGCCCTCGGACATCGCCGAGGACCTGTTCACCGGCCCCACGTTCCGGTTCGCGGCGGACGCGGCCCGCCGGCACGGAATCTGCGTCCACGCTTCGCTGTACCAGAAGGCGGAGAACCCGGACGGTTCCGACGACGGCCTGGGCCTGAACACTGCCATCCTGGTCTCCCCCGAAGGCGAACTGCTGGCACGCACGCACAAGCTGCACATCCCCGTCACAGCCGGCTACTACGAGGACAAATTCTTCCGCCAGGGCCCGGACGGCGACGATGCTTACGAGGTCCATTCCCCCGCCGAGCTCGGCGGCGCACGGTTGGGCATGCCCACCTGCTGGGACGAATGGTTCCCGGAGTTGGCGCGGATTTACTCCCTCGGCGGGGCAGAACTCCTGGTCTACCCCACCGCCATCGGCTCCGAGCCGGACCACCCGGAGTTCGACACCCAGCCGTTGTGGCAACAGGTCATTGTGGGCAACGGCATTGCCAACGGGCTGTTCATGGTGGTCCCCAACCGCTGCGGCAGCGAAGGCACCCTGAACTTCTACGGCTCCTCCTTCATCTCCGATCCCTACGGCCGGATCCTCGCCCAGGCACCACGGGACGAATCCGCGGTGATTGTGGCGGACCTCGACCTCGACCAGCGCCGTGACTGGCTCACGCTCTTTCCCTTCCTGGCCACGCGCCGCCCGGACACCTACGCGCGGCTGACCGAACCGGTACGCGCCGATGCCCCGCTCGGCCTCGACGCCTATGAGCCCACTGCGTATGAGGCCACTGGGCAGAAGGTCACTGCGCAGAAGGTCACGGCATGAGCGCCTGGCGGATGCCGTCCGAAACGGCACCCCAGGACCGTGTCTGGATGGCGTTCCCCACCGGCGGCTACACCCTGGGCGAAACAGAGGCAGAAGCCCACGCCGCCCGCTCCGTCTGGGCCGCCGTCGCGAACGCCGTTGTGGAATTCGAACCGGTCACCATGCTGGTGGCGCCGGCGGATGTGGAGACCGCCGCCCGCTACCTCCACCCGGACATCGAGGTGGTCACCGCCGCCTTGAACGACGCCTGGATGCGGGACATCGGCCCCACGTTCGTCCTGGACGACGGCGGCCGGCTCGGCGCCGTGGACTGGGTGTTCAACGGCTGGGGCGGCCAGGACTGGGCGGCCTGGGACAAGGACTCGCTCGTGGCAGCTGCCGTCGTGGCACGCTCGGGGGCCAGCCACCTCGTCTCGCCCCTGGTGAACGAGGGCGGCGGCATCCACGTCGACGGCGAAGGAACGGTCCTCGTCACCGAGACGGTGCAACTGGATCCGGGCCGGAACCCGGGGCTCAGCAAGGCCGACGTCGAGGCCGAACTGGCCCGGACCCTGGGCACCAGCCACGTGATCTGGCTTCCCCGCGGGCTGACCCGGGATTCGGAACGGTTCGGCACGCGCGGTCACGTCGATATCGTCGCGGCCATCCCGTCTCCGGGCACGTTGCTGGTCCACTCCCAGCAGAACCCGGCACACCCCGACTTCGAGGTCAGCCGCGAAATCATCAGCCACCTCGCCACCACCCGCGACGCGGCCGGCCGCGAATGGACCATCATCGAGGTCCCCGCCCCGGAAACCCTGACCGACGAGGACGGCTTCGTCGACTACAGCTACATCAACCATCTGGTGGTCAATGGCGGCGTCATCGCCTGCACGTTCGGCGACCCGATGGACGAAAAAGCCTTGCGCATCCTCGGCGACGCCTACGCCGGCCGCAAAGTGGTGGGCATCGACGCCCGCCAGCTCTTCGCCCGCGGCGGCGGCATCCACTGCATCACCCAACAGCAACCGTCCGCCTCCCACAAGACAGGTCAGCCATGAGTCAGACAATCGGCCGCGAAGACGGCACCACCACCGCCCACGGCGCAGTCGATCCCGCCGGCTCGAAGCACGGCATCACGGGCAAGGGGCTCAAGGGCGGACAGCTTGGCCTGCTCGCCGTCGTGGTCCTGGGCATCTCCTCCGTGGCGCCCGCCTACAGCCTGACCAGTTCGCTGGGACCGGCCGTCGGCGCCGTGGGCGTGCAGCTGCCGGCGATCTTCATCGTCGCGTTCATCCCCATGATCCTGGTGGCGTTCGCCTACCGCGAGCTCAACGCCGACTCCCCGGACAGCGGCACCACCTTCACGTGGGCCACGAAGGCTTTCGGCCCGTTTGTCGGCTGGATGGGCGGCTGGGGCCTGCTGGCCGCCAACATCATCGTCCTGTCCAACCTGGCCGGCGTCGCGGTGGACTTCTTCTATCTCTTCCTGGCCCAGGTGTTCAACAACCCCGAACTCGCGGACCTGACCTCGAACACGGCCGTGAACATTGTGACGTGCCTGGTGTTCGTGGCACTCGCCGTCTGGGTCAGCTACCGCGGCCTCCACGCCACCAAGCTCGTGCAGTACAGCATGGTCGGCTTCCAGGTGCTGGTCCTGGCCGTCTTCATCATCATGGCGCTTAGCCACGCAGCCTCGGGTGACTCGGGCACCGCGATCGCGTTCAGCTGGGACTGGTTCAACCCGGCGAAAATCGAGAGCTTCGAGCAGTTCACCGCCGGCATGTCACTGGCTGTCTTTGTCTACTGGGGCTGGGACGTCTGCCTCACTGTGAACGAGGAAACCAAGGGAGGCAGGGGCACCGCCGGGCGGGCAGGAACGACGACGGCGGTGGCCGTCCTGGCCCTCTACCTCGCCGTGATCGTGGCCACCATGATGGTGGCCGGCACCGGCGCCGACGGCATTGGTTTGAACAACCCGGACAACCAAGCGAATGTCTTTGCCGCACTGGCCTCCCCCGTCATGGGCCCGCTGGCCATCCTGATGTCCCTGGCCGTGCTCTCCGGCACCGCGTCCTCCCTCCAGTCCACCATGGCCTCCCCCGCCCGGAGCCTGCTGGCGATGGGGCACTACGGGGCACTGCCGCCGCGCTTCGCGTCCGTCAGCAAGCGCTTCGGATCCCCCGGCTACGCCACGGTGGTTGCGGGCCTGCTGTCCGGCGGCTTCTACGCCGTCATGAAGGTGGTCAGCGAAAACGTCCTCAACGACACCATCATGGCCCTTGGCCTGATGATCTGCTTCTACTACGCCCTGACGGCGTTCGCCTGCACGTGGTACTTCCGGCACAGCCTGTTCTCCAGCGTCCGTAACTTCTTCATGCGGCTGCTGTTCCCGGTCCTGGGCGGCCTGGTCCTCACCGTGGTCTTCTTCCAGACCGCCGTGGACAGCTGGGCGCCGGAGTTCGGCAGCGGCTCCGAGGTCTTCGGCGTGGGCCTGGTGTTCATCCTGGGCATTGGCATCCTCGCCCTCGGCGTCGTGGTGATGCTGGTGACCGCGAAGCTGCATCCGGGCTTCTTCCGAGGCGAGACCATCCGGAAGGACACCCCCGCCCTGGTGGTTCCCGAGTAGACGCCAGCGCCAACGGACGGCGCACGGCTTTGCCCCCTGCCGCGGGGCAAAGCCGTGCGTTTGCTGTCGGTGGCGCCTTGCACTTATTGATTGGGACTAAAGGCAAACTTCTTGCTGGGCGGCGCTCACGGGCCGACTTTCAACAGTTCCGGCTCTGGCTCTGCCTCCGCCGCCAAAGTGCCGCTATTGCGTCGACGCAGGCGCTTCTCGACCACGAAACCCGCCAGGCCAAGGATCACGAAAACCACAATCACTGCGTAGTTTTGGTACCAGGGCGCTTCTGGCTGCCGCGGCCATGCGATATTGACGATCTCAAAGCCCAACCACAGCAGCGCGGCCACGTTCACTACTGTTCCAAAAACTCCCAGGCTGAAGGGTCCGGCCTTCCACGCTCCTTTCAGCCGAACCACCAGGGCGGCCAGCACTGGAAAGATGAACGCCACGTAGAAGCCGGCCGTCGCGAACGCAATGAGGGCGCCGTACACCTGTGATGCCGACAGGGCAAGAATAATCATTGAAGCGACCGCAGAGACTATGAGTGCGTTGATGGGCAGCCGGTCGGTCTTGCTGAGGCGCCTCAGACCCTTGGCCGCAGGCAGGGCGTCCAGCCGGGCGAATGCGAAAATTGATCGTGAGACAGCTGCCTGCAGCGCCACTGTCCCTGCGATAAATCCCAGGACGATGGTCACCAGGAGCGGTTTGGTGATTCCCTCGCCAAGATTGGCAGTGAGGGTTGTGGTAATCGGGTCTGGGTCTGCCCCCGACATGGCGGCACCAATATCCGGGTTTGCGAGGAGCAGGGCCAGGCACGAAAACGTGATGACAGATGCCACCGTGACCAGGGACGTCAGTACAGCCCGCGGCACTCTGCGTTCGGGTGACCGGACTTCCTCGGCTATGGCGCCCGCACTCTCAAATCCCACAAACGACCATCCGATAATTGCCACGGCGGCCATGAAAGGCCCAAAGACATACGCGGTGGTGTCGGGCGCGGATCCGAAGGAGTCCAGAATCGTGCTGAGGGAATTTCGGCGATGGAAGATGATCAGTACCAACCCGACCCCCAGGCTGGCGATGACCTCGCACACGATGCTCACAGTCACCAGCAGACTCAGCCATTTCCTGCCGGCGGAGTTGGCAATCGTACTGACCAACAAGATAACGGCGCCCAGCATGATTTTCGTTGTGGTGTCAGGCTGTTCGATGCCGAACAGTGAGGCCAGAAATGTGCCTCCACCGAAGGCTACAGCGGCAACTGTGATGATGAGGGTCCAGATGTAGGCCCATCCTGCGTACCAGCTGTAGGTGTGCCCGAGGAGGGACCTGGACCAAAGGCAGACCCCGCCGGCAACAGGCCAACGCGAAGCGAGCTCGGCAAGTACAGCCGCCACCAGGGCCTGGCCCAAGAGGACAACCAACAGACCCCACCAGAAGGCCGGCCCTGCGGCCATCAGAGCCAACCCAAATACTCCGTACAAGCCGATGATTGGCGACATGAAGGCAAACGCCAAGGAGAAGGAGGACCAGAACCCCATCTCCCGTTTGAGTTGGAGGGATTCAGGATTAGGGGTCTGCGGTGGACCAGGTGCATCCGACAACAGCTGGGACGGGGAGTTCATTGCTATGAGCCTTCTTTCGCTGGGACGGTCTTGGGGGTGAAGCTTCACAACGAGCTGCGGGCGTGGCTGAAGCGCGGCCAAGGGCTTCGCCCTTGGCCTGTTGTGTTTTGGGGTCACCAATGTTCGCCGTGCCGCCGGGCTCAGCAGTCCGCGGCTCAGTAGTCCGGCGTTCAGCAGTCCGGCGTTCAGCAGTCCGGCGTTCAGTAGTCCGGGTACAGCTCCGCGGACGCTGTGACAGGGTTGAGGGGCTCGGCGATCAATGCAGGGTCACCGAGGGCCGCGTCTGCGAGCGCTTCGCATGTCGAGAAGCGGACGTCGCCTCGTTCCAGCGCCGTTTCGATCACGGTCCGCAGGGCCTCCAGCCGTCCTGCCCGTCCCGTGAGGAACGGGTGGCACGTGAGCATGAAGAGCGCGCCATGACGTCGCATTGCGTCGATCTCGTGAATCCACATATCAGCGACCACCAGTGGCGACTGGATGATTTCGCCGATCTTGGGTTCCGGAAGGAAGGCATACTGCTCCCAGTCGTCCAGGCTCCAATGTGGGGGGAGCTCCGCAACTGTCCCCGCCGGGGTTTCAATGAGATACGGGACGTCCGCATCCATCAGGCTGGAATCGTATGTCAGCCCGTACTCAGCCACCAGCGACGGCGTCTGCCACGAGGGCTGCCACAGTGCGGCGCGATGCCCTTTTGGCGAAATGCCGAAGCGCCCGAGTGCGGCAAGCGCCAGATCGAAGTCGGCGCGTTCGTCGTCGAAACTCATGTTCACCGCGGTGCGGTGAGTGTGCGAGTGGTGCGCGATCTCGTGTCCCGATTCCAGGACTTGTTCAACCATGTGGGGATATCGTTCCGCGGTGACTCCTGGAATGAAGAACGTCGCCGGCTGCTGTACATCCTTCAACATTTGGAGAATCCGAGGAACGCCCACCTTGGGTCCGAACGCCTGGTGAGTCATCGCCATCGCATTGTCGGCGTAGCGGCGGCCGGCGGCCAGGATGGGGGACTCGGCGTCGACGTCGAACGTCAACGCCGCAACGCATGCCGCCCCCTGCCTCCAGGCGCTCTTATCGACGTCAGAAGTCATGGCCCGAGAGCCAGTCTGCGTAATCGCCGAGGGCCCGCTGCAGGGGCCAGGCCGATTCGTAGCCTAGATCCCTGGCCGCGGAAGCGATGCTGAAATGGCCCTGCAAGTCCAGGGTTGGATCCGTCCCTGGCCCGATCTCCACGGTGGCGTCCGGGAATGCGATTCGAACTTCTTTGACTACGTCGCTGAGGGTCCAGTACTCGCTGCCGGAGATGTTGTACGCCAGAGGCCTGGCCGAGGCCGTTTCCGGTGCCTGGACTGCCGCAAGTACGGCAAGAGCGACGTCGCGGACGTAGACCAGGTTGTACCGGTGGTCGGCCCCGTGGTCCTGTGAGAACGAACCGTCGCGGACCACGCCGCGCATAATGTCCCGCATGACCTCATCCATTCGGTTGCCGGGTCCGTAGACCTGGCCGATGCGCAGGGAGATGACGTCGATTCCATACCTGTCGCCGTAGACCTGTCCGAGCCATTCCCCGGTGACCTTCGTCACGGCGTACGGCGTCGTCGGATTTACGGGCTCCGATTCGAGAACCACAGGTGCTGAGGTCTTTCCGTACACGCACTCGGACGAGAAGAAGATGATCCGTTTGACGCCGTGGAGTCGAGCCGCCTCGAAAACCGCTACCGTTCCCTCGACGTTGGCAGCAAAGGTTGCCAGGGGAAAGCTCAAGGAATAGGTCGGGTGGGAGATGGCTGCGGTGTGGACGATGGTATCCACGTCGTGTTCCTTGAATACCTCGAGGAGGCGGGGGATATCGAACAGCTCGCCCTGAACGGACACGACGTCGGGGCGTGGCGCCTCGAGGAAGTCCCGGTTGTAGCTGACCGTCTGATGGCCGGCGTCGGCAAGTTCGTTGACTATGTGGCGTCCCGTGAATCCGGCACCACCTGTGACCAGGACAGAGCTCATGTGATTTTGCCTTTCAGTACGAGAGTTAGGTGTGGGATTCAATGTCCGAGCGGGAACGTCGTGGTTCGACCACCGTCGACAACAAGGTTTGTTCCCGTGACATATGAGGATTCAGGGCCCAACAGCCACAGCGCCGCCGCAGCAATCTCCTCGGCCAAGGCGAATCGGCCAAGCGGTACGGACGCTTCGTCCCTGGCGCGTTCTTCTTCGTTCGCGAACTCGGCCGCAAGCATCGGAGTATCTGTCGTCCCCGGCGACAGGGCGTTGACCCGGACGCCGGCAGGTGCGAGTTCGGCGGCCAGTGACCGCATCATCGACAGGACACCGCCCTTGGTCGCGGTGTATGCGGTGTAGCCAGCCTGGCCGACGAGTGATAGCTCGCTGGCGGTGCAGACGAGCGATCCACCGCCGTTGGCTGAGAGCGTTCGCGCCGCTGCCCTGGCGAAGTGGAATGTGCCGGTCAAGTTCACCCGGACCAGTCTCTGCCACAGCTCGTCGGACGTTTCGGCGATGGGCGCAACACTGGAGATTCCTGCGGAGTTGAACGCTCCGCTCAGTGGTCCGAGTTCAGCTTCCGCCTGGGCGAAGGCGCTATCGACCTGTTGGGACTCAGAGACGTCGGCCTCAAGGAAGATCACAGCGCCCGAGAGTTGGCGTTTTGCGTCTTCAAGCAGACGGTCCGGGAGCCCAACCGCCGCAACCTTTGCCCCCTGCGCCAGAAGCGCCCGAGTGGTCGCGAGACCGATGCCGGAGCTGGCTCCGGTGACAAGGTAGGCCTTGTCCTGAAAATGGCTCATGTCTTCTCTTCCCCATTGGTTGTGGCAGGGCGGGCGCAGCCTAGAAGGCTGATTTAGCCAACGAGCGCACGGGTGTGGTCGTTAAGGAACATGCCGCGGGGGTCGAACTCCCGGCGTATCTTGATGAAGGTGTCCAACTCCGGGTAGAGACGCTCCAGGCGGCTCCGCGTCATGAAATGGATCTTGCCCCAGTGTGCCCGTGGCTCGAATTCCTGCAGCACCGCATCCGCATCCCGGAAGAAGGGCCAGTAGTCGGTCCCCGGTTCGGTGGTCAGGGTGATGACGGTGGTGTCGCGGCCTTGGAACTGGGACATGTAACCTTCGTCGGCTTTCACCCAGCGGACCTCAACGGGGTACTTCTGGTCGGAGTGCTTGGTGCGGATCAGGTCCTGGACAGCCTCGACGGCCTCCAAGCCATGTTCGCTGGGAACGAAGTACTCGAGTTCATGGAACGGTGTGGTGAATCCGCCCGGGTAGATGCGGTACGACCGGTCCAGCCGGGCACCCTCCGTGCGGGAAATTTCACGCTCGTCCTTGACCTGGGCGATGTTGTACCGCTTGGTGTAGCTGCGGTTCGCCATGCCCTGGCCAGGCGAACCGGGCAGGTCCAGGAGTTCGCATGAATCGTCGTCCGGGCACCAGAGGAAGGAGTAGTGCCGGTTCCCGTCGATGTCGGCCTGCCAGGTTGCCGCGGTCTCCGCCCACGTGGGATAGGTAATCTCCTCCTGCAGGTAATAGCGGTCCTCGACCGCCAGTTCTACCTCGAGGAAAATCCCGAGCGTCCCCAAGGCGACCTGGGCGGCCCTGAGTTCGCGGAGCTGGCCTTCACCGATTTCGACGATTTCGCCGTAGCCGTTGATCAGTCTGACCCAACGCAGGGCTGATGAGAAGCTGCCCAGGTTTTTTCCGGAGCCGTGGGTGCTGGTCGCGAGTGCCCCGGCGATCTGCTGCTTGTCGATGTCGCCCTGGTTGCCCAGTGCCAGCCCCTGCTCCCACAGCGGATCGCCAAAGGCGTTGATGGTGGTGCCGGCCAGGGCCCGCGCACGGCGCCGCATGAGGTCGGTTCCGGTGATGGCCGAGAGTGCGGACATGTCCATCAGGACGCCGCCCGTCTGGACCAGCGGTGAGGACGAATGCCCTGAGCCGACTGCGCGCACGGGCAGGCCTTCGCGGATGGCGAACCGGACGGCGTCGAGCGCTTCCTGTTCGTTCCGCGGCCGGACGGTGAAGGCCGGCGTGGCGCTCTGGTTTCCGCCCCAGTTGGTCCACGTTACGTCTGTTCCGAAGGGAGCGGACGGGGTTGCGGCGCGCGCCGACGACGCCGAGTGGGGATGATTCATGGTGGTCATAGCTGAGCTCCGTTCCTGGTCC
>NZ_JBFUJJ010000042.1:0-22358 GCF_056401435.1 Arthrobacter sp. P4_F10 | reverse complement strand
GGCCTTGTCGTCGTCGCCACTGACATTGAAACGGTGACGAAGGACGACGTGCTCGGACGCGCCGTCACGAACGATGATGGGGCATGGTCGCTGAGCTACCCGCCACCGGCATACGAGGAGGCGCTCGGCGACAGGCCGGACATCGTAGTCAAGGTGCTCTTCGGCGGCTCCGACACGCGAGTCGACTCCCGGGATCCCGCCCGGGTGACCTTCTTGGTCGGTGCGTAGCCATGCCGAGCCCCTGGACGCCCATCTCAGCGCTTGCGTACGCCGTCTACGCGGCTGGGTTCATGTACGACCCCGACCAGGACATCATCTACTCGCGGAAAGACGCCCCACAGCGATCCTTCGGCTACGCCTATGGCTACGACGCGGCCGCGCTCGGTATGAGCGCCGTCCTGGACTGCGAGCCGATCTTCTTCGACTACGGCGGCAAGCACTGGATGATCGAGCTCTGGAAGGGCCAGTACGGGCTGGAGACTGGATGCGAGATCGGTGTCTACACCCGGCCGATCGGGTCCACCGGGCAGGCCTACGCACTGCTCGACTCCGCCGTCGGGCAACGGCCTGGCGACGACGTGCTGTCCCACAACCTCTTCTACGACTGCGCCGCCGACGCTGACCGGCTCGAACTCTCGGCGACGCTGCACCGCGACGGCGCAGTGCTCTTCACCCGCGGCCCCGAGGTGCACTGGTGGCTGACCGGCTTCAAGTGGGGCGTGCTGTCGGACCCGAGCCAGCTGTCGGTCGACGTCACCATCACCCTGAAGGACAATACGATGCGCGACGCGTTCATTGCGGGGATCAAAGGACGTCCGTACCCCAACCTCGCGGTGAACGGCACGACGGTGTCATTCACCTTCGACCAGCCCTTCGCGGTGCCCCAGCCCCCGAAGCCAGCGCCCATTCTCGCGGCGGTCGAGGCGGCCAACCAGACGATCGTCAGCACCTACACCGGCCTGGGTTTCCCGACCAACGACCCTAACCATGTCCAAGCCGAGTTCCTCAGCGTAGTGGGACTCGGCATTCTGCACCTTGCCGACTACTTCGGCCTGACCGCGTCCCAGCGCGCGATCGAGATCGGCGAATCCGCGTCGTCGGTCGTTCGTGCACTCGCCGAGGGGTTCGGCGTCGCGGGCAGCACGATCGAGGGCTGGCTCAACGGCGTGTCGCAGGCGTTCTCGACCTGGGTCAGCGAGATCGAGAACTACCTCGGCCTGCCGCTCGACTTCTCCTGCTATGTGATGATCGACAACACTAACGGCGCGTCGGATCTGTTGCTGACCGGCGCCGCCTCGACCCACGGCTCGTATGTGGTCAGCCCTCCGTCCTGGATCCCTCAGGGCACGGTCGCGCGGTTCGTCCTCCAGGACCCGAAGCCGAGTATCTTCGGGTCCGAGGGAACCGCCACTTACACGTACTGCGACGCGAGCCTCGCGATAAAGACGGTCGTGTTCTCCTACGAGTGTCCGACAGGGTTCGCTGACAACAGGGCGGCGTCGACTCAGGCCGAGTGGGCGTGCGTCGCGAAGTCCAGCAATCCGAATGGTCTATGGACTACGCCGGTGCCGGGCGCCGGGCACCCGCTTTATGTCGCTAACGTGATCGGTGGCGGGAAGCCGAGTGAGGGGAGCCTCCGCCAGGTCACCCGTGCCCGCAAGGACGCTGGCGGCGACATCACGCACCTCTGCGGCGGCCCGGACGCCGGATGGGGCCCCGTCCCGGCCGCCGAGGCCATCACACAAATCCGAAGCCGCACGGCGATCTACTTCACCCGCGTCGACGGCGACGACGCGTTCGTGCGCGTCATCGACGGCCGCAACGGCCCCTACCTTCGCACAGACCCTGACACCATCGCGGCGAACAATCTCGACGATCTCCCCGACTGCTAGCTGAGTACGGGCACCGGTGCAATTAGAATACGGATGTTCACGGCAGAGAATTCGCGGTTGATGCCCTCCAGCACCACGTGGAGCCGTTGACCCTCGTGCCCCTCGGCGAAGACTGCATTCGTGGCCACCACAGTCCGCGAGTACTCGGAGCGCAGAAGAAGTGCGGATTCAGCAAGGGGCAAGCTCACGAGCTCTCGGACGCGAGCTTTCAGCCACTTTCGGCTTAATCATCCTCACATCGGTGGACTTCCGGTGTGTCGCATGGCGAATGCCAATTGGGCAGCCAAATTGCCAGAGTGTAAATCCACGGCGCGAGCATCCGAGGGCTGAGTTTCAGCGCCGCACGGACTGTCCACCACGAGACCCCGAACGCCGCCGTCGCGGTCTCGGACACGACCCGTCTCGGAACGGACGACTGCGGCAACACCCTGGTCCCGGAGCCAGTCGGTGGAACGGGCACTGCGCGGATGCTGGGCCGTCGATTCGAAGAACGACGGGYGTGGAAAGACCGGTTCCTCGCAGTACCAGCGGGCGCTTCCCGCGCAGCCGCTGTTCCTTACGCCGGGATGCCATCTCAGCGCAGGTGGGGCAGCCCGGCGGCTGGTCCGTTTCGACAATGACCCGGCGACTGCAGTCGGCAAGCACACTCTGGTTGTGAAACCCACGCACAACACTGCCGTTTGAGCCACCTGTAAACATTCCTTCGTAATTCACCGCGACGGGGAGCGAATCAGCAGGTTTCTCAACGCATCGCTCCTTACGCCACCACATTGCACCCGAGACTTCCCGGTGATATGCCCTGATAGTTGTCCCGGCGCCTTATGTACAAAGACGTTAATGTGAAAGGCACTAGGGACTGCCCCGGATTTCGTTGACTCTCGGGGTTTAGGTTCGTTAGGCGGCTTTGAGGCCGCTATAGATTGTCTCAAACTCGAGCGGCGTTAGCCGTCCGAGTCGCCGCTGACGGCGTTTCCGGTGGTACGTTTTCTCGATCCACGTCACGATGRCCAGGCGCAGATCGGCCCTTGTGGACCATCGTTGACTGTCCAGCACGTTCTTTTGCAGGAGCGAGAAGAACGACTCCATGGCGGCGTTGTCGGCACACGGACCGACCCGGCCCATCGAGCCGGTGAGTCCGTTGCCCTTCAATGTCCGCACGAAGGCGTTGGAGCGGAACTGGGAACCTCGATCACTTTGCACGACGGTTCCTGCCGGTTCCCGGAGCGCTATCGCGTTGTGAAGGGCCGAGACGGCCAGGGACGCTTTCATCCGGGAATCGATGGAGTGGCCCACGATCCGGTTGGAGTAGACGTCTTTGATGGCGCACAGGTAGAGCTTGCCCTCATCGGTCCGGTGCTCGGTGATGTCCGTGAGCCAGAGCCGATCTGGTGCAGCCGCGGTGAAGTCCCGTCCGACGTGGTCATCGTGCACGGGCGGGCCGGCTTTGCGGGTCAGGCCGCGTTTCTTGGCGAACACGGACCAGATCCGCTGGCTGCTGCATAGCCGTGCCACCCGGTTCTCCGGCGCGGACGCCCTGGTCTTCGAGCTCGTCGGCGATGAACCGGTATCCGAACGCCGGATCGTCCCGGTGGACGTCCACCGCTGCGTTGATCAGGTGGGCATCGGACCAGTCACGCTTGGTGACCGGCGTGGCCTTCCATGCGTAGAAGGCCTGTTTGGAGAAACCCAGCACCCGGCAGGCCACCGCGACGGGAATCCCGTCCGCGGCAAGGTCAAGGACCAGCGGAAACTTCATTTTGGGGGCAGCTCCCGGGCGAAGAACGCCGCTGCCCGGCGCAGGATCTCGTTCTCCTGCTCCAGTAGCCGGATCCGTTTTCTGGCATCCCTGAGCTCCGCAGCTTCCTTCTCCGTCACACCCGAACGGGTGCCGTCCTCGATGTCGGCTTTCTTCAGCCAGTTATGCAGGGTTGCTTCGGAAATCCCGAAGTCCTTGGCGATCTGTGAAATCGGGGCTTCGTGCTTGCGCGCAACCGCGACCACGTCACGACGGAACTCAGCGGGAAAAGGCTTAGGCATATGAACATCCTTGCTGCAAGGAACGAATCCTCACAAGTCAGGAGTCAAGCAAACCCGGGGCAGTCCCGTATGCCGTCAATCCAGATATTTTAATCGTATCCTCGGCGAGGGATCGAACGGAGTTCGTTGCACTTGTAATGACCTTCTCCGCATCGGCGGTGCCCTGCGCCTGAGCCTTTTGGGCGGCCGAATTAAGACCTTCCGTCAACTGCGGGAGTTCGTTCCTCCAAGCCCCTGACTCCCGCTGGACGACGGTGACGCTCCTGTCGACTGTCGATATTGCTTGGTCGATTGCATCCACAACCGGGTCCAGGGGATTGCAGCCGGATAGCAATGCAGAACAAAGGCAGAAGGACAGCACTACCCCAACAAGCCGAACTCTTTTCATGCCCTGCCCCCGCCGCTATGACTTTCAATCGGACTTCATCGTCCATTTGAGCCGTTACTGCGGTGTTACTACTTTTACGCAAGCCAATTCCGGGCCTTCCTCTCCGGGCCTTGGCCCGATCAGCTGCCTGGTCAAGCTACTGGAGATTGTTGCCTCCGGGTCTCACGGCCTTTCCCGTCAATCCGCAGGTACAGCGCCGCTACGGCATCGACGTGAACAACACCGGCGCGGATGAGCCCGCCGTTTATGAAGCCCTCGCCCGGGCACAGCAGGCCCGCTCCGAAGCCGAAACCGAACGTCGACGTTCACGCGCCAGTTCAACCACCGCGACGTATATACGGACAACCGTCTGTAGCTCGTCGAGCGAAGTACTAACACCCATTAGTCATTCCAACTTTCTAGGCCTCACTGTGGCTGGTCCAAGCTAAGGCCGACAACGAAGGACGCTAACCATATGCACCAGGGGATTGAGGGACCAGCCGCACCAAAGCGGGCCGCACACTGCTCGGTTATGATTGTCGAGGTCCCGTTTCCCAAACCGCGTGAAGCTGTATTCCAAGATCCTTTCGCATCCGATATTCGGCCATGACGGTGCGTGTGAGCAGTTTGGCTGCCCTGCGGCAGGGCAGCCCGGCAACTAGCCATCCCCACAGTTTGCTCTGAACCAGGGTGAGCGCCGATTCAGCGGTGAGACCTGCGAGACCTCCGAAAATGGCACCTTCCGGCCCGCCCGCCAATGCGCCTACTCCAGCGCCGGCGACGATACCCGCAGCTTTCGGAAGCCCTTCTACGAAAATATTTCTGGTAAGTTCCAGGTCGTCCCGATCGGTCCCGAGGTTACGGGCGACTTTGTCGGCTGCCCCTGTGAGCAGCTGTTGCGCCTCAGCAGACTTCAGAGGGTCCTGGGACAGGAGTTCCCGTCGCAAGGTGCGGTACCGCTGCACGGCTTTGTTCTCACGGAGATCAAGTGCCCTTCTTACTAGTTCGTCCGGGCCCTGCCGGTACACGTTCATTTTGCTGAGCAGATACGGTACGAAGGAAGGCGTCCAAGGGGCCTTCACATCGCGCCAACTCTCGCCCGCATCGCGGATACGGCGGCGGAGCTCGTCGTAGTTTTCGGACTCGGAAAGAGTATCTATATCGATCTTTTGAAGACCCGCAGCGACGAGGAACGCACTGCGCCGCGGCGCGACAATATGCGGTGACCCCGTCAGCTGGGCATACCCCGAGAACACGAGCTGTCCGAGCAGGAATTGTGCCAGCCGGCGCCCGTCGGGGTCTTTGACCCGCATTTCCAGCTGTTCTAGGCGAGGCTGCCAGTCGTACCGGACGGCAGTCAAAGTGGCGAGCGTAGATGAGGCCGCGGCGGACGAGATGAACGGGCCGTTCGCAAGGAGTTGTTCCAACTGCAGGAGCGCAGAAGCTTTGACTTGGCGATACACGTCGTGTTCGACATCGACGTGATAGAGTACCTTCTCGCCGTACTGGTTCAGGGCAGACTTCAGGCTTGCTACTCCGGAGAAGGCAAAGGTGTCCGCGTAATTGAACGCGGGGAGGCGATCGTATAGAACGATCATGTCCAGAAAAGTCACGAGGGACGTGAGATCCTCACTGATGGTATTCCAGCGGGCTTCGCTTTCGGCCGCGGCGCCTTGCCCACCCTCGAGGAAGAACTGCCCGATACCATAAATCAACGGGTCCACGATTATCCCGAGGTCCGCTCACACCAATTCATCCCACTCCGCATACCGGTGAACTATCACGTCATACATGTCGGGCAAACTCCGATCATTCAGCTGGCTATGGTTGGACTTGGCATTGATGCCCTATCTCAGGTGGATTGGCATCCCTGCGCATTGAGTCGGCCGTGCCGATCGGGCCCATTGAGTCGGCCGTGCCGATTAGGCGCTTCTTTGCTGGAGGGCAAGCGCAACTACGCGAACTTTTTGCGGAGTTCGATCGCTTGTGCCCTTTAGGGTTCGAGTCGTTTCTGGAGCGCGATTTCCTGAGGGCGCCTGATTACAACTTCGAGACCGTCTGCTCCCCGCCGCTGACGCTTCTGTGGTCGCATGACGCCGCGGGGCGGAAATCGCACGTCCCGGCTTTCTTTTGCTGCCTCTCGCGCGGTGACCGGCGTCGCCTTGCACTGCACCACCTGCTCGGCACTGTGGTTCGCTTCTGGCAGGCAAAACAACGTTGAGAAGGTCGATGTCACGCCCGCTGACGTCGAGTTCAGCAGCCAGGGGCTCCAATTCTTCTGCGTGCTCGGTTCCTGCTGGTGCATGTGAATCACCTCGGTTAGTCCTCGTGGGGGTGCGGCGGTCATTGTGAGAGCAGCACGGTGTACCCGGTCTGGTTGGTGCTCAAATGCAGTGCAGCGGAGGAAAGGTCACCGATCCCGGGGCTCGCCAGCAGGCTCCGCGCCGTCGTCCCCGCCGCGCCGAGCATCAACACGATCGCCTCGGACAGCCGCTCGGTCCCCAGATCGCGGCGCCCAGCTCCGAGCCGGCCGAATCGGCGGTCGTCACGGGGCAGGTCCGGCGAGTCCCGATCCGTGAACCACACGCCATCCACTCGCTGGAGGGTGGCGACGAGACGACGGGGTGGGTCCATGGTGATCGGGCCGGTGCCGGTCCGTACGTCACTGCTGGTGGCCACGCCACGCTCGACCGCACCGCGCAGCGAGGGGGTGCGCATATCGCCCACGGCCAATACCAGGGGCTCCCCGTCCAGGAGCATCGTCCCGAGCTGGTCGATCAGCGGCGCAGCCTCGTCGTCGCCACGGATCAGGCTGAGATTGCGTTGTGCGACGTGGCGGTCGTTGTTCGCGTCGAAGAGGTCGTTGCCGCGCGGATCGGCGAAGGACTCTGCGCAGGCGAAGAGGCACTGGTGACCGCCGCCGTCGTCCTGGACAAGCCACGGTGTGGGCAGCGGGATGATTTGGTGCGCCCGGCCCGAGTCCCGGTCGCCGAGATCGACCATTGTGGCTCCAATGAACTGCGGCCGATAGCGCGGGTCGGTGGCCGTCGGGGAAAAGCCGGGCAGCACCCACCATGCGCGTACAAGCACGCTGAACGCCGGGAACCGTCCGAGGTTCCACACGTGCACGGCCACGATGTACCGCTGCCCGACGCGCGGCTGGATTACCGCGCGGGATAGGTCGACGCCGTCGGCTTCTTCGAACAGGAGGATGTCCGGGGAGACCCAGCACGGTGTGGGCGGCCACAGCGGGCGGGCGCCGGTGTCCCCAGGACCTGCACGGACGATGAGGTGCGGGAACCATAGTTTGTCCGGGCGCTCACGGATTTCATGGCCGAACTGCTGCATGATCTTCGTACCGACATYGCTGGGACGCCAGCTCGGATCGAGGTCCGGAAGCCCCCGTGGCGGCAGAGGTTCCGGGTCCGTGAATCCGGGAGGGGGTCCACCCCTACTGGTTGAGTCCGTGTCATCCACGTCAGGCATTTTCACCCCTCCCCTTCCGGAGATACTCCCGCAGCGTCCAGTTGTTCGGGCGGAATTGTCGCGTCGACTACGAGCCCGCAGCGCGGGTAGTCTTTCGGGTCGTCCTCGAGGTAGTGGATGAGTCGGCGTTGCCATGGGTCGAACATGTGCTCGGGCCGAGGCAGTGCGGGCCGCCGTGGCTGGTGCTCATGCACGCTGTAGGGGTCGAATTGGGCCGGCGGGGTACAGGGCTGCGAATGCTCGAAGGCGTCGGGTTGGTTCGGCATGTTCGCCGCGTTCGGCCAGCACTCCCATCTCTCGCTGCCGTCAGCGGGGTCGATCTCCGGGACGTGCCGGTTCCAGTCCCAGCATCGCCAGGCGTAGCCGCGGTCGGAGTCAAGGTTGAAGTTCTTCACTGCCCCGCCGCTGGTGAGTTTGGCCGCGAGGTAGAGCGTGTAGTCCACCGGGTGGCCGAGGTGTTGGTTTTGCGGTAGCCGTTGCGCGCTGACTTCTTCGGTGCCCTTCGGGCCGCGGGCCTGCTCGTACTCCGCGGCCACCGCGACATCGGTGGGGGAACGGGAGAGCAGGATGGAGGCGTTGTCGCCGAGGACGAAGGGTCCGGCGTGTACGAGATCGGCTTCCCACCCGAGGCGATGGCCTTGCACGTCGCGCTCCGGGTACCGCCAGGGGAATACCCACTCGCTGAACGGGTCCGTGATGCCGGTGCTCGGCACTACCGGCGGCACGCCCGCACGAGCAAGGATCTGGCTCAGCACCGGGACAGGGTCACGCGGTGTGTCCCTGGGGTAAGCCGGATCTGCATGCCGCGCCTCCTGGGGCGTGCGGCGGCCGGAGGGCTCGTCGAAGGATGTGGGGAGCGGGGCGAACCCGGCGGGATCGGCAAGGTCCGCGCGCAACGAAGCGCGCCAAAACTGACTGCTCCTGCCAAGGTTCACAAGGCCTTGGTCGATTTCCTCGGTCTCGGGGCTGATGAACCCGGCCATCACAAGCAGCCGCCGCGAGGCCATCACCAACGACTGCAGCGGTGCGACGACCGTGTAGTGCAGGATCTCTCGGGCCGGGAAGGTTGCCACGTCCAGAATGAGAGCCGGCAGGATCGTGAGGAGCCATGTGACCACTTGGCCGATGAAGACCACCCACGCGAAGATCGCGAACAAAATGTCGAGCACGGTGACGTCGTCGTCGGATAGGTCCACCCCGCGATCCGGACGCGTCGCGCCGCTCGAACCGCCCGGCGGGGTGGGGAACGGGTGGTCATTGATCACCGTGGGTGGTGATGGGGGTCGCAGCGACAGCCCGGAGGAACCCATGTGTGCGAGGAACCGGTGGACAATCTCCCACATGATGTCCATGGCGGCCTCGTTGGGCCGACCATCGTCGCTAAAGGCCGGGTCCGTCGTGTTGAGCACCTCGGGGGTGATGTCGTCGCCGGGGCGGGCGTAGACGACACGGAGCGTGTCGCTGAGAGCCTGCTTAAGGTGCTTGGGCATCTCCGACGGCCCCATCGAGAAGTGTTGCTTGCGGCTGAAGCTGTCGATCGCCGTGGCCCCGGAGGGATATGGCGGGAATCCGGCGAAATAGTCGTAGGCCGGCGCGTCCGACCGCCCGGAGTAAGGTGCATCGTTGCGGACACGCCAGGAGATGCGGAAGTGCAGGGCGGAAGTCCCCAACGTCGAGTACTGCGGCCCGCCACCGAAGCGCGCGCTGTAAGCGGCGGAGTCGAAATGGTTCTCCACTAAGTGGTGCCGTTGCCAATGCAGCCGGAAGGGGCCGCCCGACTTGGCATTAGTGAAGGCGTGACCCACGACGTCAGTGGCGCAATGAGACATCCAACCGAGCGCGAAGGCCTGCAGAGATTCGGCGTCCTGTCGTTCGTCGTCGTTCGTCGCGGCCAACTCGGCAGCGCGAGCAGCCCGGTAGAGCTCGGCCGGCACCTCGTAAGTGCGGCGGTAGTGGAGCATATCTGACCAGTAAAAGGCGGACTCGCCGAAGCCCTGCGGGACGCCGGAGGTGAGGAATCCGAAAACGTCTGTGCTGCGGGTGATGGCCGACTGCATCGCGTTGCTGATGGCACCCGAGATGTCGTCAAGTGCAGCGGCGAGTTGCTGCGACAGGCCGCCGGTGAGGTCAGAGGCCACCTGGGAATTATTAGCGCCGATCGGGCCCATCCACTCTTCCCAGGGGTCGATAAGGTGTTCCTCGACGGCAGTCCAGACTTTGAGCACCCAGTCCGCAATGCCGAGAATGGGGCCGCCGAACGGCGCCTTGAAATCCGGTAGAAGGAAGAACAGGTCTGGGCCCAGGGCGCCTGCTGCTAAGTAGTTACGCCATTTGTATGCCAGGTTTCCCAGCCGCTGGGCTTCAGCAGGATCCAGCCCGTAGTCGGCAGGGAGATCCGCTGCCTGCAGCCGCTCAGCGGCGAGGCGGGCGGCTTCCATATGTACGTACCAGCCAGGCATATCGCCCATCTCCAAACCCGAAATTACAAGATCAAAATTACCCTCTCTCTGTGATCAGTATCTATTCCCCGGCGTTACTAGGTCGTTACTTGCTGAGACCGCCCGGTGGTACGAACGCAAGCTCTCGTTTGAAGAGCCACGCCGAGCGGGACTAGCCAAATTCCGAGAGCTATTCCTGTGAGGGTATGGATTGTTGACCACCATGGGTCTACTAGTTGCCGGTCCCAAGGAGGGGGGACCCTGGTTCTGGCTTGGCCACCGTGGCCTCCATTACGAGGCGAACTACCACGATAACAACCAGCAGGGCACCCACAATGATCCTTGATGAGCTGTGCCAACTGCTAGGCTGCCTAGGCTGCAGAACCGTCTGGGAAATCAGGATGCCAGCTCCGACGAGGAAAAGAGCCGCTAAAAGCCAGCTGAGCCAGTTTCGGCTAGGCCAGGACTTCCACTCCAACTTGGTCACACCGAATAAGCCGGGTTCGGACTTCAGCTTTGCCACAGAGTCCACGGAATTAGCTCCTAGGGAAGCGCTACATACTGCCAACGGTACTCCGACGACCGAAATGACATGATTCAGCTGACGGCCAATTGAGCTGGTGCCACTAAGGAGATGGATATGTTCGGGCCCTGGTCTTCCACGGAGAAATACTTATTGCTTTTTTCAGTCCCCGACGTTTCCAATACTGTCCCATCCCAGAGCACCGCGTGTAGATGCCAGCCCCCCTTCGTGACGGGGACAACCAGGCGGTCACCCCACTGCATGCCGGTATTTGCACCCGCCAGCAGGTCCCTAGTTTCCTGATTTGTGGTCGTCACACTCCTCTGCTGCGAATAGGCTACAAAGTACTCTATGTCGCCTGAGTTACTGCTGATCCCCAGGAAACAGGCGGCCTGTGTTTTTCCCTCCACTACAAAGCCAGTTGGACTAGCCGCAGTTATGGACGCTTCGCCGCGTGGAGAATAGCCGCGCTTAATGTACCCGACAGCAATGGAGGTGGGAAGGATTTGCCATCCGTCGGGGTCTGCACTGATTGCATGAGAGTCGCTGTTGTCCTTGCAGTTGGACCAGGACTCAACGCGCCAACCTGTCCCGTCAGTCGTATATTGCGTTGGCTGAAAAGCCTGCTTCGTTTCGGTACCTTGAACGGCAGTCGAATTTTTCAATGTTAGAGCACGAAGTGGCTGATTTGGGAGGATGGTTACGAGTAGTCGGAAATCTCCAACCTTAGCTTGGGGGAATATTGCACCCTTTTCATAGGGAGCATGAACCGTGAAGGAGGTGGGTGTGAACCTGTCCGGTGAAGAGCTGAATAATCGGGCTGGCAGAGTGAACCCGACAGTTGTTGTGGTCGACAACGTTGGCTGCAAAGTCTCTCCTCCGGCAGTGAGCGTGACTTGTTTACCTTGTTCTGATGCCCAAAAAAAGTTTCCGCTAACGGTAATTGCCACATCCACGTTGGAAGTCAGGGCGGAGAATTGCGGGGAATACGACCGGACCTGGGGATTCTTGTTAGTGAAAGGAAGGCTGTTGATGAGCTGCTGGGACCCGTCGATAGCGGTTTTGAGCGTCTCTTGAGTGGCTGTTTTCACGTCAGCAACAAGTGTTTGCAGGTGGTCCAGCGTCTGTCGAACGGATGAATCGACGGAATCGAGGCTCTTGTTCAGGTCGGCTGCCAGTGATGATTCAGCATTGCTTACAGCGAGGTCAACTTGCCCCGCGGCAGTGACCAGCAACGCTTCACCCTTCGCGGTAGCTTCACTGATTACGCTGTTAAGCGTGTCCCTGAATCCCGACAATGCTCCGCCGACGGGATTTATTACACCCGGTGGCGGCGGGGGGCAGCCGGTCAATGTCAACAGGCACATGACCAGGGTGAGTATACTTGACGTCCGGCGCGCCTCAACTCTAATGCTACTTATTCCATAGCAGTGCCGGCGGAATGAATCGCGCTTTGTGTTAGGTAGTATCCCTTGCAAATGGGATTTTGGCTGATGATTCATGATGCCTTCTTGCGGGGTGAAACTTGATACTTAGGCCGCGAGCTTTGCCAAACAATCCATTGCGTCTTCTCTCAGCCGCAACTCCCGTTTTTAAGTATCACGACATTAATTCCAGAGTGCAGCTCAACGTCGCAGCTGCCGATAGCGGAGCTGCTTAGGCGCCACTTGCCTTGCTTTAGATTCCACGCCCCATCTTGGAAACTGCAGGTACCAGTGCTCGAATTAACTTCATCGCTTCTCTGGTGTGTTTGGACCGCGTCCGACCCCTCGGAAGTTGCCTTAGTAGTTATGGGTTGATAGGTATACGTGGTGTTGACGGTGCACTTTGGCGCGCCGCTGGCACTGATGATAGTTGTGAAGTTTACGCTGGCCGAGCCGTTCTCATTAGGGGGAATTGGCGTGCCACCTCCCCCCCAGCATGCGGAAAGACCTGCGACTAATAAACACGTCGCTACTAATAGCACTCGTGGATTTTTCGATAACACTCGTTTTCGGGCCACCCTGCCCCCTCCTCCGAGCCGGGCGTACTGACATACGACGTCGGTACACAAGTTATTCTCCGAAGATAGAGTTATGCATTTCGGTACGGCGGATCATGCGATCCAGCCGAACAATGCTGGGCGGGTAGAACTGGCTACCACCTTAATTGGAGTGAGCCCCTTCTCGTGGACGTGGCGGAGGGAAACAATCCAAGCCAAAAAGCCCCGCTATCCCAAGCGATCGTAAGGTTCTGCTGTCCGAGGTAGCGGGCCTATCGCACGGGATTCTCGACCGGCTGAGTATTGGATGCGGCGGTGAAGCCTAGGGCGCCGCCGAGGAAAGCAAAGACGGCGAGGCTAACGTTGAACCAGACCGGTTGGCCGCCTCCGGCGGCGGATATGCCCACCTGAATACAACCTAGGATTAGGCCAACGGTCGCATAAACTGCGTAGGCGATTTTTCGAACGGCGGCAGGGACGATGTCAACTAGGGGGTTACTCACCTTTGTTCACCTCTCAGGATCGGGACCTTTGAGTACGTGACCATCTGAACAGCCGGCGCGTTACTGCAGCGTTACGGGCGGATGACCTGGGAGGATCTTTGCCCTAATGTCTTTGTCGACTGGAACGGGGAAGCGCGTTACAAGTAATTACGCACTACGGAGACAGCGTGGCTCCTCTCCCTGAGTTGTTGGGTGCGGAGGTATTTCTTGTGAGCGACGGCAAATGATCATGAGGGAACGCCCGCTCCCTCCAGCACGAGACGGTCAAAAACGACCGTTATCTCTAGCCCTCCAGCTGCTGTCCGCCATGTAGTTCACGAGGTTTGGGGGCTCTGGTTGCTTCGTTGTGGATGGGTTAGCGTCTTGTCCGTCCACGAGGCAACTGACGGGAGCGGCGATGATGCGGGTATCGGGAGCAGGCCCGTGTGGTCCTCCGGCACCTGGCAAGATCCCGGGGCCCGCCTCCTCGTCCAGGACGACGGCAACACCATCATCTACCGCACCGACGGCACCCCCGCCTGGGACACCAAGACCGCTGTCGCCACAGGACCTAGCGCCTCGGGTGATGACATGCAGCCGGGCGAGGTCCTGCTCCCGGGCCAGTCGCCGGCCTCGGCCAACGGCCGCTATGTCCTGACCTACCAGGGCGACGGGAACCTGGTCCTGTACGGACCCGTCGGACCCCTGTGGGACTCCCAGACCGCAGGCAGACCTGTCGGCGTCTGCCTTATGCAGGGCGACTGGGAACCTCACCGTCTCCGGACCGGGAAGTGTATACGTCTGGGACTCGCAGACCGACGGCAACCCCGGGGCCCGCCTCCCCGTCCAGGACGACGGCAACACCGTCATCTACCGCACCGACAGCACCCCCGCCTGGGTGCTGTTCACCCTGGACATCGACGAGCACACCCTATACGTCCACCGCATCGAACACCGGTCCGACCACTACAAGCCGCGTTAACCGAACTCTTCGAGGAAAGATGTGCCATTGCGCGGCCTCTCCCCCAGCTCACGCTGACGAAACGCCTGGTTATCGGCGGTCAAAGCACGTGAGTTGCATCTGCCACCGGATGCTCATCCCGAATCGCTGATTTTGTCTCCTTCCCTGTGGGGGTCCTTAGCCTCGGCGGCCGCATCGATCCCGACGAGGCTCTCCAACGCTTCCTGAGTCACTTTTGTGGCTTCACCAAACATGTGCGCGTTGATGTGACGGGTGATCTCTGCAACCGGATTGGTCATGTTGGCGCGAAAGGCATCAGCGCGGAAGAGATCCTGAAGTGCATCCGAGACCAGCGTCACGTCAGTACCCGCATGAATCGTCCAGGCGCGTCGTTCCCATGCTTCCTTCAGGACATCGTGAAGATACCGCTCGATGACTCCCAAGTGGGAAACCACGCGGTTCGTATCCACGCCGAGGAAGTCGGTCTGACCAAACTGCCGCGCCTTGGACTCGAACCTGAGCTGCAGAGTCATCAGCGCGAGCATCTGCTCATGGAAAGCTTCGGACTGTTGAGTACTAAGAATACCCCCGGGGTCCGATGCGGGATCGGGGCGATTGGGTGCTTTGAGGTCCAGGCCTTGACTCTTCAGAATGCGACGCACTCCCTTGACGTCGTTGTACAACGTGAAGAGCTCAACTAGATCTTGGCCAAGTTTAGACCGCTGGTCTTTCTGCGTCTGGTTCCAAGCTGAAAGGGCTTTCCATGCAAACGTAAGAGCGCCCCCTAGCACACCGACTGCCACGATCTGAACCCCGGCCTTTGCCACCTCAGACGAGAGGGAATCGACCCACTGATCGGTCCCGTGCGGCGAGTTCGCTGCGCCCACGATGGCGGCTACGCCCAAAATGGCGGCCACCACCAATATGGCAACGAGCCTGCCTACTACGCGTGGCCGATTCGGCAAGAGCTTCATGATGATCCGCCTCAAATTCATGATCGGCTTCACGGCACTGGTCCATCGGCCGAACTATGGGGGGAGCTAGCATGCATAGCGGTCTCTCGGAGTCACCACCAACCCAGCCGTTCGCCCACTGTCGAGGTGCCCGTTGGTGCATTAGTCCCTTTATTCGGTGCCGTCGGCCGGGGTGCCGCCTTCGGATAATTTGAACAGCCGGGTCACCTGGGGCTTGGCCTTTTGCCCAGGGGTCACCCGTCTTCCAGCGGTCCAGAATCTTGACGGAGGCGTCGGCAGCGTCCCGCGCACCGATTATCGGGTTGAAGGAGTCCAGCACTTGCGGATCGGGTCGACTGGCCACTTGGTCATTCTTGTCATGGTCGTCTTCCTTCTGGGATTTGTAGTCGTGGAAGTTCTCGACATCAGTCCAGTGTCCGAACTTTCCGGGCTTGTAGGTGTCGATCGACGATGGCGCGGCCAGGTCGCCCGGGTTGGACAGCGTCCGCTTCACATGCCCGCGCGCGAAGGAGTCCTGCACCAGGTGCAGCACCGATCCGATCGCCCGCCGCTTGATGTCGAAGCCCGGGAACGCGGTGCGCCCCCCGAGCAGTCCGGCGAAGGTGACGCTTCCCTTCGGGACCGTGGCGCTGGTGAAGAAGGTCTCCATCGCGTACGTGTGTACGGTACCGTCGGCGTCCGTGAAACTGGTGCTGGGCGAGACCGAACCCACGGCATCGTCAGCGTAAATGCCGTCGCCCACAGACAGGCGGTACATCACCTCGCACCACAGCATGATCTTGGCCAAGGTGTCATTTGGCTCCTCACCCCGCGCCGGCTCCCAGAACATGGAGTGGGCGACGGTGACGCTGTAGGTCTTGCCGGAGATGAAGACAGGAACCATCACTGGGGCGCCGAGGCTTCGGGCACCGTCGTCGGTGATCTGCCAGAGAGAGAACGCGGCGTCGCCGTGGACGTTGGCCCACAGCGTCGAAAACAAAGAGAGCGAGCGATGCAGGATGGCCATCGGGACCTCCTCGGACGGTGGCAGGGTTGGGGCTCGTGGTTAAGAGCGCGCTGCTCCCGATCGAGACGGACCGTCATGACCGCCGATCGGCTTCATCAGTTCGATGGGGGCATTCTGCTCGGAGCCCCGTTACTGCAACGTTATCGAGGCGTGAGTGGCGGAAGCCGGCCTTGGATGACCGACTGGGGCAGCAGAAGAAGATGCCCGTTGCAGCGTCCCCTGCGCGCCGAATATGCCTCCTTCGCGCAGATCGAAGCGGCCTGCCAGGCGTTCATGGACGAGGTCAACAACCGTGAACACCGTGCCACCCGCCGCAAACCCGCCGCAAACCCGCCGCGATGCTTGCCGAGGAAGCGCCACGGTTGCACCGCATTCCGGACAACGCACACACGGTCGCGTTCGGCCTCTCACGCAGCGTCCCGGAGAACACGCCGATGGTCACGTTCGAGAACGGCCAGTACTCGGTCCCGGCGGATCTGCTCGGCGCGCGGGTGTTCGTCCGCAGCCACGGCGCCGGACCGGACGAGCAGATCATCGTGGTCCATCACGGCAGCAAGGGTCCGGTGGAAGTCGCCCGGCACCCGCGCGCCCGGCCCGGCAGCCCGGCGATCAACGACGCCCACTTCCCGGACCACCGGCCCAGGATCCCGGGCGAATACACAGTGAAGGCGCGCAGCGCCGCGGAGATGGAGTTCCTCGCGATCGGGGACGGTGCGCGGACCTGGCTGCTCGAAGCCGCAGCGGCCGGCACGGCGCGGGTGAACGTGAAAATGGCCGAAGCCGTCGCCCTGGCCAAGATCGCAGGCCAGGCCGAAGTCGACCAGGCGCTCGGGACCGCAGCCATCCACGGCCGCTTCGCGAACAAGGACCTCGCCTCGATCCTCAACGCCGCAGGCTCACGCACCACCACGCATGCCGCCGGGGAAACCCGTTCCCTCACCCAAGGCACCGCCGCGTGGGCCGCCATCGGCCGGCCACCCGTAACCGCCCGAGCCGCCGCCGTTCTGGAGGAAAGCGCATGAGCCCGGTTCCGGCCAACGCACCCGCGCTGGCTCCGGAGCTGGAGGCGCTGATGCGGCAGCTGAAGATGCCCCATGCGCGGGCGCTGGCGCCGGAACTGATCGCGACCGCCCGCGCCCAGCGCTGGGAACCGGCCGAGGTCATCAAAGCCCTCTTCGTCGAGGAAGTCACCGGCCGGTCCCGGTCCATGCTCGCCACCCGGCGCAAAGCCGCGGGCTTCCCGACCGGGAAGACCTTCGACACCTGGGACCCCGCCGCTTCCTCGATCCCTGCCCCGACACAGCAGGCCCAGCGGACGCTGGAATGGATCGGAAGGAAGGAGAACGTCGTGATCTGCGGCCCCTCCGGCACCGGCAAAACGCTCTTCCTCGAGGCTCTCGGGCAGCAGGCCGTCGAGGCCGGCATGCGGGTCGCATGGTTCCGCCTCGAGGACCTCGGGGCTCTCATGCGCGCCCACCGCTCCGATGACAGCGTCACCAAAGTCGTCGGCCGGATCCTGCGCGCGGATTTGGTGGTGGTCGATGATATAGGCCTCTTGCCGGTGGGCACCGACGCTGCGGAGGGGCTCTACCGCCTCGTCGACGCGGCCTATGAGAAACGGTCCATCGCGGTGTCCTCAAATTTGCATCCCGCCGGGTTTGACGAGCTCATGCCCAAAACCCTCGCCACGGCAACCGTCGATCGCTTGTTGCACCACGCGCACGTCTGCCAGACATCCGGAGATTCAATCCGCCTCAGCCAGGCCTTGGCCGGCAGCCTGCTCATCACTGAGGAAATCGACCGCCATGCCACCAATTCAACAGCCCTAAACGTGAATTTCCGTACCGATCCTCCTCAGACCCCGAACACGCCTCCGGCTGGTGGGGGCCAGGAGTCCATCGCGGAGAAAACCAACGAAATCCCGCACTTCAAACCCCAGCTGGAACAGGTCGGAGACCTGGACGGGGCGGTCGTCACCGCCGATGCCCTGCATACCCAGCGGGCCCATGCCAAGCTCCTGCACTTACGCGGCGCCCACTACGTGCTCACCGTCAAGGGCAGCCAGAAGGCGCTGCTGGACCGCATCAAGTTCCAGACCTGGTTCACCCGCGAGGTCGGGTACTCCGAGTGGGAGAAAGCCCACGGACGCACCACGCATTGGAGCGCGACCGCGCAGCCGGCCCAGGACTGGATCGATTTTCCGCACGCGGCCCAAACCGTGCTCACCCGGGAGAAAACCAACCACCAAACCGGGAGCGGACGGCCGAACGCGTCTACCAGGTCACGTCCCTACGCGCCGAGGAAGCCGGCGCGGCCGAGTTGGCAGCCTACATCCGCGGACACTGGGGCATCGAAAACAGACTGCACCGGGTCAGGGATTCCACCATGGGCGAGGACAAGTCCCAGATCCGCACGGGCAACGCGCCACATGTGATGGCCAGTCTGCGCAACCTGGTCCTGGCCCTGCATCGCCTTGCCGGAACCCGGGGCATCGCCAAGGCGATGCGGACTGCCGGACGCAACCCGGAAATCGCCCGGAACCTCACTGGACTTTGAAATAGCCCTGAATCCGTTGACAAATACCGGGCCGGGCGCCTACGGTCACCACCAAGTGCTGTTTGCGATATTGAGGGTCACGTAGTGGTCGAGTAGGTGCGGTCCCGGGTGTGCGTCAGCAAAGCATCCGGTACCCCTTCCGCAACCAGGGGGCGCGTCATGTCAACGCTGCTGATCAAGGGCTCGTTCCAGGTGAAGGGTGGCCAGCCGGACGGGGATTCTGTCCACTTCACCCCCGACAACCCGGCGGAATGGAACCTGGTCGGGGGAACGCACCGGGTCAAGCGCAACGGGTCGGGGCGCAGCCAGTTGCGGCTGGACGCCATCGACGCGTTGGAGACCCACTACCAGGTGACAGGGGGGCCTCGAGCGCATCAGCCGCTGACCCTCGCCCACGCCGCCGCGGACGAGTTGCTGGCCTGGCTCGGTTTCACCGGGGTGCAGCGCACCCCGGACGAGACGGTAACCGCCGCCACGCCCGAGAGCGTCCCCGGCTTCATACTAACCCGCGGCGCCGACATCCACGGCCGGTGCGTGGCGCTGGTCGGCCGCGGCGAGCCCCTGGGTGCCAGCGGCACCGGCATCTTCGTCGACGTGGCTCTGCTCAAGACCACTGCCAACCACCACCTGCTCTCGGCCGGGCTGGCCTACCCGACCTACTACCGAAACCTGTTCCCCGACCTGCGCGCGGAACTGACCGCCGCAGCCCACCAGGCGCAGGCGGCCCCGGCCCGGGGCCTGTGGCCGAGCGACGCGACCACCATAGGGGCCAAGGTCACCGGGCTTTCCTCGCTCACCGACGACGTGGTCGTCCTCCCCAAGCTCTTCCGGCGGCTGGTGGACTACCTGCAGCTGGGCGGCGGCRACCCGTCCCTGGCCGGGTTCCCTGACTTCCTGGCCCAGGCCGGCGACCGCTACTTCATCCTCTCCACCGGCCATTCCACTACCGGTCTCGACGCTGTGGTCGAGGTCCTCAACGGCGACACCGTGCGGATAACTCATCCCGCCGAAGACCTCGTCTTCGACGAGGCCTGAGCAGAAGGATCCCGCCATGACCCATGCCGCCGACTTCCGCGCCCTGTCCGAATTGCTCACCGGCGAGGCCACTCTGGACGGGAAGAATGGTACTTGCTTAGGGTCCTGTTCCACCGTGATGAGAGGGCATCTCGCAGACGGTGCGACACGAGGTCGCATGCAGTAAGTGGACGCGTTGGAAGGAAGGATCGGCGATGTTGTCGATGACGTGATCTCGGGCGTGTGTTCTATGCCTGACCCCTCCTCGACATGCGTTGCCGGTAACGGCGGGGTGTGAAGCTCGGGGAAAAGCCGAAGCGGTTGTTGTTCCATCCAAGAACCGCAGGTGAGGGGAAGACCGGATGGGTGAACGTGAGTGAATCTCTGCTGACACCTCGTCAAGGTGAGCCTCGGATAGATGGATGTGGTGCCGGGGTGCAGGRCTGGCTGCTGGAAAATGGCAGGTGGCGGTCGGGCGCATCTGACCGATCGCATGAACACCACCGCCCCGGGGTAGAAGCGGCACCCTGACCGTCGTGTCTTGCGCATGTGGAACGTGGAAACCCCGACGGCCTCCCGGACCTGTGGTGTGGTAGGCCGACCGTAAGGAACGCCGATGTTGTCCGTCGGGAACAGGATGGCTCAAGAAGCAATGCCGGTGGCCGAAAGGCACCAGGAAACCGAACCCGTTTACCGCCTCCCTTTCGGCGGTGGGGTCGCATAACTGGCCGGATACCGGACATGATTATCGAATCAACCGTCAAGCTCGCCCCCACGGCGGCCCTGCTGTTCTTCGCCATCATCTTCTTCGGAACCATGATCGACGTCGGCCTGCTTGACCCGGCTCGGACTGGAATCCCTCAGTCAGGGCGGGTACTACCTATCGAGCCGTTCTGCCACCCGCCGGGCCGCCCGGCAAGCCGCAGAACAGCTCCTCAACGACCAGTTGTGTGCCTCCGCCCTGGCTCAGTTTCCTCGCTGTCCTGCTCGCAGGGCGGCGTGGTCTTTAGTGGACGAGTTCGCGGGTCATTCCGAATGGAACCTGGTCCGAGAGCGCGGCTGTGTAGCGTCCGGGCTTGTTGCGAGTGACCAGGATTCCGTATGTTCCCGTGAGCATTGCGGCTTCCTGAAGGTCCTTGACTGCGGCCTCAAGCTGTTCATCGAGCGAGTGCCGGCTGGTCACGTGGATATCAATGGCTTCAATTGCGGTGGGCATGATTGTCCTTGCGTGGCGGTCGGGGGTCTTTGCGGCGCCCAAGGGGTGGTTGTTTGCGGTTCAAGACACAGGAGGATTCGCGGTGGCCATCAGTATCCGTCCCTAATGAACAGGGGAAGCGGATGGTTGCCAGGAATGTCTCTGTCGCGTCCGCCAAGCTCGCGGCGATCGTGATCTGCGTCACCTTCGGCGTCCTACCAACAATTAAAACGACCCCGTTCAGGCTTGTCAAGACAATAGGTCAAACCCACTGAGCAGGGGTCATTGCCGTTTGGCGATTCACGCATACCTGCTTCCAGTCGGACCTCCGGTCAGGCCGGCCGCAACCACAGCAACGGCTACAAGTAGTACGCTCCGCCATTCGGATCGGACACGTGCGTGACGGGCCGGCAACCCGGATGCACCAGAACAGCCGGTTGAAAGCCCATGATTCCGAGTCCGATGGCTGCAACATTGCTCATGTTGGGGCTCCTGAGAATCTTTAGTTGATGGCGAAACCCAAATTCGATGGGTGTTTCCTGAGCGTCTCCCATTTGTAGTCGATCCAGACTTAGTGGCCATCAGCACGTTCGAACGAGTCCGGACCTCCCGAGTCGTAATCTGAAATGCCACCGACTGGGGACCTTCGCGTCCGCTGCTGCCCCCGTTCGAGCAGGTTACGAGGTGCGAATAGGGAAGGTTAAAGTGTCCACGCCGCCAGCGAGCAGCACCCGATAGGGGATGATGTTCCAATACTTTCTGCGGATCGAGGCCGTTATTGATAACCGTCCCTCGACCGCAGTCCGTGCTGGGGATCGCACGACGAGGACGAGTCGGTGCGCCCCCTTAATAGCGTGGGCGGGCGACCTGCTGAACTCCCACACGGGGTCAGGACGGAGCAGGTTCAGCGCTTCCAGAAAGGTGGCCTCGCCTGTCGTCTTTCGCGAGGCGGTCGCACCGGTTGTGAACACTTTGAGGTTGGCTTTGATTTCGACGCTGCCGAACATCTCCACAGGGCTGCTGACCTTCTCTGGCGTCATTGACCACACGATCGGCGGTTGAGGCGATTGAGTTGCAGTGAGTTTGATCTGCACCCACACCTTTTCGATCCGCTCGTCCTCGCTGCCGTCAAACGTAACGGCAAGGTCGGTCATGGTGTAGGCCGCATTTTCTTGTTCCGCGGTAAGGGCTACTAAGGCTGGGTCGTCGGCCGCCAGGGCCTTCTCGAGCGGGCGGCAGATTGGCCCGCCGAGGAGGATTCTTGATTCGAGGTCACCGTCGGGCGCCCTGTTCGGCACACCCTTGGTGACGCGTTCCTCAGGAACCAGAGAGGTTTCGGACCATCGAAGGTCGGGAAGGTTGATCGGCATGTCAACATCCTCCGGCGAGGTAGAAGCATCCCCAGTCTCGATAGTGGGGATGCTGGGCGCGTGTGACGTTTTGGGC
>NZ_JBFUJJ010000041.1:0-24173 GCF_056401435.1 Arthrobacter sp. P4_F10 | reverse complement strand
GCTTTCCACCCCCCACCATGCGATGAGGAGTCATATCCGGTATTAGACCCAGTTTCCCAGGCTTATCCCAGAGTTAAGGGCAGGTTACTCACGTGTTACTCACCCGTTCGCCACTAATCACCGGTGCAAGCACCGGGTCATCGTTCGACTTGCATGTGTTAAGCACGCCGCCAGCGTTCATCCTGAGCCAGGATCAAACTCTCCGTTGAAGTAAAACAGACACAACCACCACCCCCGGGAAAACGGGAGAAAATGGCTGCACAAAATTTGAAACCAGCCAAAAACACCAGACCACACCACGGGGTGGCGGGCCCGGCACATTCAACCAATCCATATACAATAAATTGGTATCAACAAACTTGGCACACTATTGAGTTCTCAAACAACAGACACATTCGAATACTTGCCGAAACAATTCATTTCAATGAATTTTTTATTTCGTTTTTCTTCGCTGCGATGTTTACAGCTTATTTCATTCATTTCCACTTTGCAAATCCGCGATTTTCATCCGAATTTCACTTTATGGAGCGAATCCGCCCAGCAGAATTGAAGCAATTTCCATTGTGTGCGCCTAGCGCATGRAGAATTGCTTCTCATTTGTGGGGGTTTGTCACCACTCAACGGCGGCGACTCAGAAAACAATACACGCTCCCCCCCGGCCGTGCAAATCGGCCGGGGRGGAGCGTGCAGGGTGCGTTTTCGAAGCTGGTCAGGACGCGGAGACTTCCACCGTTGCCAGGTTCTTTTTGCCCCGGCGCAGGAGCAGGTAGCGCCCGTGCAGCAACTGGCTGGCCGCAATAACGGCGTCGGGGTCGGATATCTTCGCATTGTTGACGTAGGCCCCGCCTTCCCCCACGGTGCGGCGCGCGGCGGACTTGCTCTCTGACAGACCGGAGGCGACCAGCAGCTCGATGATGCCCAGGGCGCCGGCGTCGACAGTGGCGGACGGCAGCTCGGAGGTGGCCGCCTTCAATGTCGCTTCATCCAGCACAGAAAGATCGCCGTTGCCGAACACCGCGGCCGATGCCGCAATGACCTTCTCCGTGGCCTCCACGCCATGGACCAGCGAGGTCACCTCGTACGCCAGTTTCCGCTGGCCTTCGCGAGCGAACGGCCGTTCAGCGACCGCGAGTTCCAGTGCCTCAATCTCTGCCCGGCTGAGGAAGGTGAACACTTTGAGGCGGTCCGCGACGTCGGCGTCCGCGGTGTTCAGCCAGAACTGGTAGAAGGCGTACGGGCTGCACATGGCCGGATCCAGCCAGATGGCGTTGCCCTCGCTCTTGCCGAACTTGGTGCCGTCAGAGTTGGTGATGAGCGGCGTTCCCAGGGCGTGGACGTGCTTGCCCTCAACCTTCCGGATGAGCTCGGTGCCACTGGTGAGGTTGCCCCACTGATCCGAGCCGCCGGTCTGCAGCATGCAACCGTAGTCGCGGAACAGCTGCAGGTAGTCCATGCCCTGCAGGATCTGGTAGCTGAACTCCGTGTAGCTGATGCCTTCCTCGGAGCTGAGGCGGGACGCGACGGCGTCCTTGCGGAGCATGGTGCCGACACGGTAGTGCTTGCCGATCTCGCGCAGGAAGTCGATGGCGCTCAGGGGCGCCGTCCAGTCCAGGTTGTTGACCATTTGGGCGGCGTTGTCGCCCTCGAAGCTCAGGAAGCGGCGGACCTGGGCCTGCAGGTAGCCCACCCATTCGGACACAGTGTCCTTGGTGTTGAGGGTGCGTTCCGCCGTCGGACGCGGATCACCGATCAGTCCTGTGGAACCGCCCACCAGTCCGAGCGGCTTGTGGCCGGCCAGCTGGATCCGGCGCATGAGCAGGAGCTGGACCAGGTTGCCCAGGTGCAGGCTCGGCGCGGTCGGATCGAAGCCGCAGTAATACGTCGCGGGCTCGCCGGCGAGGAGCTTTTCGAGCTCCGCCTCATCCGTGGAGACGTGGACAAGGCCGCGCCATTTCAGCTCCTGCCAGATATTGGCAAAGCTGGGGTCGTTCTGCTGGGCATCGAGAATATTTAGCTGGGACACGCAATCTAAGTTAGCAGGATCAACGTCACCCGCATCGCAGTTGACGCCGTGCATCCGGCAACCGGACAGCCATTGCTGCCCGGTTGCCGGCCTACTCCTCGATGCCTGCCGGGATTCCGGCGGCGGCGATGAGCCGCAGGCGCTGGGTTGGCCGGGTCATGGCCACATACAGGTCGCCCACCCGGCCGTGCTCGTGGTTGAGCATGTCTGTCGGTTCCAGGACCACGACGCCGTCAAATTCCAGTCCCTTTGCCTCGCGGGGACTGATCACCACGATGTCCTGGGCGTAACTGCCCGCTCCGGTCCCGACACGGTGGCCGTACACGGCCCGCAGCGCCGCGCTGGCCTCGGGCAGCAGCTCGCCGTCGGCGATGACCGCCAGCAGTCCGCCCTCGATGGCGTCCAGCTCCTCCGGAAGCACCTCGACAAGCTTGTTGACGATCTGGCCCCTGCCGACACTGTCGATGACCGGGGACCAGCGGCCTTCCCTGACAGCCTTGGGCGCCGAAACCACCAGTCCGGCCGCGGTAGCCATGCGTGCAGCGGCCTCGGCGATCTGGGACGGCGTGCGGTAGTTGACGGTCAGTTCCTCGAGCTGCCAGCGGTCGCCGAACATGGGGCCCAATGCGCTGTGCCAGGAGTTGGCCCCGGCAACGGAACTTGTCTGGGCGATGTCGCCCACGATCGTGAACGACTTCAGCGGGCAGCGGCGGACCAGCAGCCGCCACTGCATGGGTGACAACTCCTGGGCTTCGTCCACCACGATGTGCCCAAAGGCCCAGCTGCGGTCCGTGGTGGCACGCTCTGCAGCGGTCAGCCGCGTCTCGCGCTCCTGGTTCTGGTCCACCAGGTCTTCAGCTGTGACGAGGACGTCCACGCCGGCGGTTTCCATGTTGACCAGGGTCTGCTTGGCATTGGCAAGGTCGCGGGCACGGTCCTGTTCCTGCTGCGCCAGTCCCCGTCCGGCGGCGGCATCAAGCTCGCCGAGCAATTCGGCGGCCTCGTCGAGCAGCGGAACGTCGGACTCGGTCCACGGCGAACCGGCAGGACGGAGCAGCAGCGCGCGTTCTTCCGGGGTGAGGTTGGGGGTGCATGCCTCGAGGACGGCCGGCTTGCTCAGCAGCTCCCCCACGAGCTTCTCCGGGGTCATCGGCATCCAGCACAGGTTCAGGGCGATCCGGACATCCCGGGCGGACCGGACGTCCTCCGCCAGATAGGAGCGGTCGGCGTTGTTGCCGATGTTGCCGGCCTCCACAAGTTCCGTCATCTGCTCGGTGAGTTCGCGGAGCAGGATCTTGACGAAGGACACGCGGGCCTCGTTGTGCGGTTTGCCCGTGGCGCGCGCCCTCTCCTTGGCGCGGCGGACTTGCCGCGGCGTGAGGACCAGCTTGCGGCCGTCGACCTCAAGGATCCGGTTTCCGGCCGGAATGCGCTGCCGGTTGGCCACGGCGTTGGCGACCACGTCGGCCATGTCCAGCCGGCCCTTGATGGCGGCTACGGCGGAGTCCGGCTCGGCAACGGCGGCGATGCCCGGCATGAGCCGGCCCAGGCTCGCCATCACGACACCGGTCTCGCCGAGCGAGGGCAGCACGCGTTCGATGTAGTTCATGAAGGACGACGTCGGCCCCACCAGCAGGACGCCAGCGCTCTTGAGCCTGTCCCGGTGCGTGTAGAGCAGGTACGCGGCGCGGTGCAGGGCGACAGCGGTCTTGCCCGTGCCCGGACCGCCCTGGACCACGAGTGCGCCGGAGATGGAGGAACGGATGATCCGGTCCTGCTCGGACTGGATGGTGCCGACGATGTCTGACATCCGGCCCGTCCGCTTGGAGTTCAGGGCCGCCAGCAGGGCGCCTTCACCCTGGAGCGAATCGCTGTCGGCAAGCATGTCGGCGTCGAGCACGTCGTCCTCGATTGCCTTGACCTCGCGGCCCTGCAGGATCAGGTGACGGCGGCGGCGGACACCCTGCCGGTCGAACGCCGTGGCCTGGTAGAAGTGGCCGGCCTCGGGCGCCCGCCAGTCCACCATGAGCCGCTGCAGATCCTCGGTGGTCAGGCCGATGCGGCCGATGTACTGGGCCTCCCCGGAATCCAGGTCCAGGCGGCCGAATACGAGCCGGTCATCGACGGCGTCGAGCTGGGCGAGGCGGTCCTCGTAGAGGGCCGCGAAGGCATCGCGTTCGGAAACGTTCTGCATGGTGCCCACGGCACCGGCACGGCGCACCTGGGCCAGCTGGGTGCGCTTCTCCACCCGCAACTCATCGAGCCGGGCGTAAAGTCCGGCCACATAGTCGCGTTCATGGGCCAAATCAGCGTCGTGCATCGAACGTTCCCCTATCGAAAAAGACGGACCCACCATTCTACAGCCATTTCGGCGGACACGGCTGTTGCATGTCGCCGAAACAATGCCAAGGCAGTCTTCGTCAGGGAATTCTACCGACACGACCCGGATGGTCCAGCCCCGCAGTCCCCGTTAGATCCGCAGCAGGGAGCGGACGTTGTGGCCGGTGAGGGCCGTGCGGCCGGCAAGTTCGTCGAGTTCCATGACCACGCCGACGCCGGCGACGTGGATCCCGCACCGCTCGAACAGCCGCGCCGCGGCGCCGAGCGTACCGCCGGTGGCGAGCACGTCGTCGAGGATCAGCACCCGGCTCCCGGGCGCCAGGTCCGTGGTGTGCAGCTCAAGGGTGGCGGTGCCGTACTCCAGGGCGTAGTCCTCGGAAAACACTTCGCGCGGCAGCTTGCCGGCCTTGCGGACCGTGATGACTCCGGTCCCAGTGGCGTACGCTGCGGCCGCCGCGAGCAGGAAGCCGCGGGCTTCCACTCCGGCGACGGCGTCGAACTGGCCCTGGAATGGTCCCACCAGGGCATCGACGACGGCCCCGAAGGCAGTGGCGTCGGCGAACACCGGGCCGTGGCCGCCGGCGCCGGCTGGCCCGGGGCCGGCGGCCACGCGGCAACCCATCAGTCATCCAATGTTCACGCGGGCGGCGCCGGAAACGCCGGTCCCGTCCACCCCGGCGGTGATTGAATGCTCGAATGCGACACGAAATCGTCCTCTCCGGCCATGGGGTCCGCCTGGTTCCGCTGGCTCCGCATCACGCGGCAGGCCTCTTTGATTTCGTGGATCCCGGCATGTGGGCAGGCATGGCGGCGCCCATGCCGGGGACGGGCGGCGAACTGGCAGCACTGTTCCAGTCTCGGCTGGAGGATCCCGCCACCATCCCGTTCGCCGTGACGGACGGGCGCACCGGCGCCCTGCTGGGCACGACGTCCCTCCGCGACTACGTCCCGGCCCAGCAACGCCTTGAAATCGGCGGAACTTTTTACGGGCGGCAGTTCTGGGGCAGCCACGTCAATCCGGCGAGCAAGCATATGCTCCTCGCCTACGCCTATGAGGTACTGGAAGTCCACCGGGTGGCCTTCCGCTGCGACGCCCGCAACACCCGGAGCGCGACGGCGATTGAGCGGCTCGGCGCCCAATTCGAGGGGATCCTCCGCGGCCACCGGGCGGCCCCGGGCGGAGGACGCGCGGATACCGCCGTCTTTTCGATCCTCTCGCAGGAGTGGCCGCCAGTGCGGGAAGAGCTTCGGCGGCGCCTCGCCCCCTTCGCCGTTAGCGCAGACTACGGGCTCAGCAGTTTCGCCGCCTCCTAGAAATTCCTACGCTTCTGCCGTTGGGGGCCCGGTGTCGCCGCCCGGTTCCGGCGGGCGCAGGAGTTCGTTGGCAAGCCCGTAGGAGACGACGCCCAGCGCTGTTCTGAGCGCGCGCTCGGCGTCGAACCGGCCGGCCGCCACGCTGCTCAGCCGGCTGTAGTCCTCAGCCCACCCGGACCGGCGGAACCTGTCGGCGTCACCATGCAGGAGCCGACCGTAGAGGACGTCCTCGAACAGGTCATGGTCATCCAGGGCGATTTCGGCCATCAGCGCCTGGCGGTCCCGGATCATCCCGTTCGTGAACAAGCCGGCCGCTTCTGCCGTGCCCTCGGTTATCCGGGGGTCCGCCGAGTAGTTGCACAGGCGCAGGGCCCTGACTACGAGTTTGAGCGAAACGTGTTCTTCCGGAACGATGAATTTACGCAGCAGGGCTGCACGGAAGAGCTCCACCCAGTGCCTGCGCTCTGCCTCGACGGGGTCCACCGCGATCTGCTCGCCGTCAGGGGTGAACAGTTCCACCATGCGGAAGTACTCGGTGGCCAGCTGCGCAAAGATCTGGAGCCGTTCCAGCTCGTTGCCCGGTTTTCCGCGTTTCCCCTCGCCCATAATGCTCCATCATCCCCCAACGTGGGCGCGGCATCAGGCTGATTGCAGGGTGCCTGCCGGGTGCCTGCCKAGTGCCTGCCGCGTTACGCGCCGCGGGTGGTTGCCGCCTTTGGCGCCTTTGCCGCCTTGTAGCGGGAGACGGTCGGGTCGCCGCTGAGCCAGAACCGCCAGGGGTAGTCGTGGCTGCCGCCCGCGCCGGAGACGCCAACGCGCGGACCGGAGCTGATGCCTGAAGCGACCCCTTCCGGCGGGTGCGCGGGCGGTTCCAGCCGGAACGGCGGCGCGAGGGCGTCGCGCCCGCTGTCCGCCGTCGTCAGCCCCAGTGCGGTGGCCAGCCGGGCAGGCCCGCTGGCGAGGTCGATGTCCGATTTCGACGTCGGGCGCCTGGCCCTGGCCAGTTCGTGCCCCGCAACCACCTCGCCGGCCCGCAGCAGCAGCGCCGACGCAACGCCCTCGGGCCCGCACACGATATTGGCGCAATGGTGCATCCCGTAGGTGAAATACACGTAGAGGTGGCCGGCCGGGCCGAACATCGGCGCGTTGCGGGCCGTTTGGCCGCGGAAGGTGTGGGACCCGGGGTCAGGATGGTGGGAATCATGCGGGCCGAGGTACGCCTCCACCTCGGTAATCCGCACCGAGACGGAGCCCTCGGCCCCGTCGTGCGTCAACACGGCGCCGAGGATCAGCGGCGCCACGTGCCGTGCATCGGCCGAGAGCAGCTCCCGGAGCGGCGCGGCCGCGCCTGTCACCGTGCCGGGCTGGGTACCTGTACCCGTGCCGGGCCGGGCAGGAGGCGGGCTCGACGTCATGCTCAGACTTTAACAAACGCCGCCGGAGGACCACACGGCCGTGTCCGAATTCCGCTAGCAGGTGTCCAGCGAAGCTGGCAGGATGGGGTCATGGACTTCTGGCAGCGCTACCGGGCAATCGACGCCCGGGACACCCGTTTCGACGGGCAGTTCTATACCGCTGTCCGGACCACCGGCATCTACTGCCGGCCCTCGTGCCCAGCGCGGACGCCCAAGGCGGACAACGTCACGTTCTATGAAACGTCCGCTGCCGCGCACGACGCCGGCTACCGGGCCTGCAAACGCTGCCTACCCGAGGCCGTGCCCGGCACTCCGGCCTGGAACGTGCGCTCCGATATCGCCGGCCGGGCCATGCGGCTCATCAATGACGGCGTGATCAACCGCGACGGCGTCGAGGGGCTGGCGGCCCGGCTCGGCTACTCCTCGCGCCAGCTCAACCGGATCCTAAGCCACGAGCTCGGCGCCGGTCCGCTGTCCCTGGCGCGGGCGAGCCGCGCCCAGACCGCCCGCACCCTGCTGGTCTCCACCGGCATGAAAGTCTCGGATATCGCCTTCGCCGCCGGGTTCAGCAGCGTGCGCCAGTTCAACGAGACCATCGGCGAGGTCTTTGCGATGACGCCCTCCGCGCTGCGGGCTACTGCGCGGCATCACCGCTCCCCCGCAGCGACCACCGCGCTCACGCTCAATCTTCCGTACCGCGAACCGTTCGACCCCGGCGTCTTCGACTTCCTCGCCGTCCGTGCCATCCCCGGGATCGAGGAAGGTACTTCCAGTTCCTACGCCCGGACCCTGAAGCTGACGCACGGCGATGCCCGCTTCCGGGTGGATTACGATGCCGGCGCGGCCGGGCGTCCGCTCGTGCTGACCATCGGCGCCGTCGATCTCCGGGACCTGGCCGCCCTGCTGAGCAGGGTCCGCCGCCTGCTGGACCTGGACGCCGATCCCGTCGCCATCGATGCCGCCCTCGCCGCCGATCCCCGCCTGGCCGCCACGGTGGCGCGCACACCCGGCATGCGGATGCCCGGCGCCGTGGATCCGCAGGAGCTGCTGATCCGGGCCATGATCGGCCAGCAGATCACAGTGGCCGCCGCGCGGACCGCCCTGGTCCAGCTGTCCGTGGCCGGGAGCGCGAGCCTGGTGCCCGACGACGGTCTCCACCGGCTGTTCCCGACGGCCGCCCAGATTGCGGAGACCGGCTTCGAACTGCTCCGCGGCCCGCAGCGGCGGATCGATTCCGTCCGGGGCGCCGCCGCGGCGATGGCTTCGGGCGACCTGGACTTCGGCTACGGCGATGACGTGCACGGGCTGGAGGCCAAACTCCTGCCGCTGGCCGGCGTCGGGCCGTGGACCGTGGGATACGTCGCGATGCGGGTTATCGGCGCGCCGGATGTGTTCCTGGCCAACGATGCCGCCGTCCGCAACGGCATCCGCTCACTCGCCCAGAACCCCGACGGCGCCCTGACCACTGATTTCCGTGAGGTCAGCCCATGGCGGTCCTACGCCACCATGCACCTTTGGCGCGCAGCAGCGGCTGCCCAGGCCGCAGCGCGCGCGCCGTCTCCAGCTCAAAAGCAGACTCCGAAGAAAGCGAAACCATGAAAGCCCAGCTGTTGACCATGTCCACCCCGGACGGTCCTTTCACCATCATTGCCCGCGACGGCGCCGTCCTGTCTTCGGGCTGGACCGCCGTTCCCGGTGAGCTGACCGGGCAGATCCACGCGGACCTGCTGCCTGGCGAATTCGAGACCGTTGCCGGCCTGGGCTCCATCTCTGCGGCCGTGGAGGCGTTCTACTCCGGCGATCCGGAACCGGCCATGGCCGTGCCGGTGCTGCAGAAGTCCGGACCTTTCCGCAGCCACGCCTGGGATGTGCTGCGCACGGTCGCCCCGGGGCGCCTGGTGACCTACACGGAGTATGCGGAGCTCTCCGGCAACGCCAAGGCCGTCCGGGCGGCGGCCAGTGCCTGCGCTTTCAACGCGGCGGCCCTGTTTGTTCCCTGCCACCGCGTCATCCGCACCGACGGGACCCTGGGCGGATTCCGCTGGGGGCTGGCCGTCAAGGGCAGCCTGTTGGACCGGGAACGCGAACTCGCCCTCGCAACGGCACGGCCCTAGGCCTAAGGCTGCACGGACCCGGGCACCGCGCCGGGCGGGGGATGGCCGGCCATGGACCAGGGACTTTAGTTGTTGACGGGCACTCCGGCGGGCCAGGGCAACAGTTCCGGAAGGTCAACGCCGTCGGCCGCGGCGGTAGCGCGCAGGCTGCCGAGGGTGGGTGTGCGGCCGGCGAGCCACGCGGCGATGTCCGTGAGCATGCCGTTGATCACCGTCGAGGTTCCGCCGCTCCCGATGGCCACCGCGGGCAGGCCGAGCGGCTGCAGCACAAAGCGCTGGCCCTCGGGCACCCGGGCTGAGAGGAAATCGAAGAGGTGCCCGCAGAAGGGGCGGCTCCAGGTTTCCGGTCCGTGGCCGGTGCCGAGATCGGCCGCATGGATGATGAGTTCGCGCCATAGCGCCAGGCCGCCGTCGAACACGACTCCCCCGCGGTAGGTGATGGGCTCGCGCCAGCCGGCCGCATCGAGGGAGTCGAAGGCGCGCAGGGCCCTGCCCAACGCTGAGTCGAGGTCGGCCCGGTGCTGAGCGAGGCTGTGGCCGGCCGCCATCCCGATGGCGCGGTTCCGCCCCTCGAAGCCGCCGTCGTAAAGCTCCACGCCCTCGCCGCGGGCGGCGTATTCGAGCTGGCGGCCCATCGCGTTGGCAATCCCGCAGATGTGGGCCAGCACGTGCCCGCGGCTCCAGCCGGGCAATTCCGACGGCGCTTTGATGTCCTGTTCCGTCAGTTTCGCTGCGATTCCGGCCACGACGTCGGCGGCACGGTGCAGATCTGCCCGAAGGTTCTCTGGTGTGATTGAGGTCATGGCGCCCATCCTAAACCGAGCCACCCAATTAAGTCGGATTAACTGAGTGGAACCCGGTCAGCGGGGCGCGTAGCGGTGCCGGATGTGCCGGCGGTCGTGCCGGGCCTGCCAGAATTCGATTTCGCGGGGCCGGATGGCGTAGAGCTGCCAGTCTGTGTTTTCATTTTCGCTGCCGTCGGCGCCCGGCCGGGCCTGCCAGTCCGCGGCCGAGGCCTCGGCGGACAGCTCCACGACGTCCCCGGCCACCCGCACCTGGCGGCCCTGCTGCTGCCAGAAGAAGTTCAGCGCCGCGTGCGGGTTGGCCGCGAGCTCCTGGCCCTTGCGGGATTCCCGGGAGGTCGCGAAGTGCCAGCCGTCGGCGTCGATGTCCTTCAGGATCAGCATCCGCGACGACGGCCGGCCCTGCCCATCGGCGGTGGCCAGGCTGCACGCGTTGGGCTGCGGCACCCCGGCCGCCAGCGCTTCGTCCAGCCACAGCCGGAACAGCTCTGCCGGGTCCGCGGGCGCGGAGTCCGGGTCAAAGTCCGGGAGGCGCTCCGGGAAATCGGGCAGGGCACGCAGCATTTGGCGGAACGGTTCGCTCATGTGCCTACCTTAACCGCCGCGAGGGCCCCATCCGCAGAGGGCCCCCGCGCGTAGAGACCGGTGCTACCCCGCGTACGTCCGCACGCCGGCGAGCTCGCCGTCGAGGGCCAGCAGCTGGCGTTCGACGGCGGCCGGTGCGGTGCCGCCTTGGGAGTTCCGGCTGTTGAGCGAACCCTCAGTGGACAGGACCGTGCGGACCTCTGGCGTCAGGTGCTCCGAGATGGCGGCGTATTCCTCGTCCGTCAGGTCCCAGAGCTCGACGCCGCGGCTTTCGGCCTGCTTCACCGCGGCGCCTGAGAGCTCGTGCGCCTCGCGGAACGGAACGCCCTGGCGGACCAGCCATTCGGCGATGTCCGTCGCCAGCGCGAAGCCCTGCGGTGCCAGCGCTTCCATCCGTTCGGTGTTGAACTTCAGCGTCGCGATCATGCCGGACACTGCCGGGAGCAGGACCTCCAGCGTATCGGCGGCGTCGAAGACCGGCTCCTTGTCCTCCTGCAGGTCGCGGTTGTACGCGAGCGGCAGCCCCTTCAGGGTGGCCAGCAGCCCGGTCAGGTTGCCGATCAGCCGGCCGGCTTTTCCGCGTGCCAGTTCCGCCACGTCCGGGTTCTTCTTCTGCGGCATGATCGAGGAGCCGGTGGAGTAGGAATCGTGCAGGGTGACGAAGGAGAACTCCTTCGTGGCCCACAGGATCACTTCCTCCGAGACCCGGGACAGGTCCACGCCGATCATGGCCGTGATCCAGGCGAACTCGGCGAAGACGTCGCGGGAGGCGGTGCCGTCGATCGAGTTGTGCGTCGCCGAGAAAAAGCCCAGGTCGGCTGCGACGGCCTCCGGGTCCAGGCCCAGCGAGGAGCCCGCCAGGGCACCTGAACCGTAGGGCGAAACGCCGGCGCGCTTGTCCCAGTCCTGGAGCCGCTGCACGTCACGCAGCAACGCCCAGGCGTGAGCGAGCAGGTGGTGGCTGAGCAGGACCGGCTGGGCGTGCTGCAGGTGGGTGCGGCCGGGCATGGCCACCCCCTGGTGCGCCTTGGCCTGGTCCACCAGTGCGTCGATCGTTGAGAGCACGCCGCGGGCGATAATCCGGGCGTGGTCGCGCAGGAACATCCGGCCCAGCGTGGCCACCTGGTCGTTGCGGGACCGGCCGGCGCGGAGCTTGCCGCCGAGCTGGGTGCCGGCGCGCTCGATCAGGCCGCGCTCGAGTGAACCGTGCACGTCCTCATCCGACTCCGCCGGCAGGTAGGCGCCGGAGGCGACGTCCTCATCCAGCCGGGTCAGTGCGGCAAGCATGCCCTCAAGTTCGGCGTCATCCAGCAGCCCGGCCTTGTGCAGCACGCGGGCGTGCGCCTTGGACCCGGCGATGTCGTAGCGGGCCAGCCGCCAGTCGAAGTGCGTGGACTTGCTCAGCGCGGCGAGGGCGTCCGCGGGGCCGCCGGCGAACCGGCCGCCCCACAGCGCGCCTTCATTGGTGGCGGACGCCATTACTGACCTGCGACGCGGATGTCGCGGCCGGAGGCAACCTTGGCGGACATGCCCCACAGCTCGATGAAGCCGCGCGCCATCGACTGGTCGAACGTGTCGCCGGTGTCGTACGTGGCGAGGTCGAAGTCGTAGAGCGAGGTCTCGGAGCGGCGTCCGTTGACGATCGCCTGGCCGCCGTGGAGCACCATGCGGATGTCGCCGGTGACGTAGCGCTGGGTGTCCTCGATGAAGGCGTCGAGGGAGCGCTTGAGCGGGGAGAACCACTGGCCGTCGTAGACCAGCTCGGCCCAGCGCTGGCCGACGGTCGCCTTGAAGCGGGCCTGCTCGCGCTCGATCGTGATGTCCTCGAGGTGCTTGTGCGCGGTGATGAGCGCCATGGCACCGGGGGCCTCGTAGATCTCGCGGGACTTGATGCCCACGAGGCGGTCCTCGACGACGTCGATGCGGCCGACGCCCTGGGCGCCGGCGCGCCGGTTGAGTTCCTTGATGGCCTGCAGCGGGGTGACCTTGACGCCGTCGATCGCGACCGGCACGCCGGCCTCGAAGGAGATAGTGACCTCATCCGGCGCCGGCGGGAATTCCGGGGTGGCGGTGTAGTCGTAGATGTCCTTGGTGGGGGCGTTCCAGATGTCTTCGAGGTAGCCGGTTTCAACGGCGCGGCCCCAGACGTTCTGGTCGATCGAGTACGGGTTCTTCTTGGTGGTCTCGATCGGCAGTCCCTTTTCCTCGGCGAACGCGATGGCCTTGTCGCGGGTCAGGGCGAGGTCACGGACCGGTGCGATGCACTTCAGGTCCGGGCCGAGGGTCTGGATGCCGACTTCGAAGCGGACCTGGTCGTTGCCCTTGCCGGTGCAGCCGTGGGCGACGGTGGTGGCGCCGAATTCGCGGGCGGCCTTGACCAGGTGCTTGACGATCACCGGGCGGGAGATGGCCGAGACCAGCGGGTAGTGGCCCTGGTAGAGGGCGTTGGCCTTCAGCGTGGGCACGCAGTACTCGTTGGCGAACTCGTCGCTGGCGTCGGCGACGTAGGCTTCGACGGCGCCGCAGCCCAGCGCGCGCTGGCGGATGGTCTCCAGCGATTCGCCGCCCTGTCCGACGTCGACCGCCACGGCGATGACCTCGGCGCCGGTGGCTTCACCGATCCAGCCGATGGCTACGGAAGTATCCAGGCCACCGGAGTAGGCCAGAACAATACGCTCAGTCACGGAAATGCTCCTTAGTTGTTTGGTGATGCTGTAAGTGTGGGAAAAATCTCTCTGCTGCAAGCCTGTCACAAGCCCGGTTGTGCCCGGGGCGTTGCGCGGCTTATTGGCCGGCTTCCTCGGCGAACTGCAGGAAGCGTGCGGCGATGTCCGCGCCGCCCAGGGGGTCCCGGGTGACAAGCAGGACGGTGTCGTCCCCAGCGATGGTGCCCAGGATCGAGGGCATCACGGAGTGGTCGATGGCGAGGGCAAGGAAGTTTGCGGCGCCCGGCGGGGTCCGGAGCACCACGAGGTTGGCCGAGGCCTCGGCGGTGACGAGCAGTTCCCCGCACAACCGGGTCAGCCGGGCGTCGAGGATTTCCTGCGTGACGCCGCTCTTGGCCGCCCGTTCGCCGCCCTCCCCCGGGACGGCGTAGACCAGCACGCCGTCCTTGCCGCGGACCCGGACGGCGCCGAGTTCCACGAGGTCGCGGGAGAGCGTGGCCTGGGTGACCTGGACGCCGTCGTCCGCGAGCAGCGCCGCGAGCTCAGCCTGGGAACGGACCGACTCGCCCGTCAGAATCGCTGTGATCCGCGCCTGCCGGGCTGTCTTGGTGGCCGGGCTGGCCCCCGGAGAGGCTGGCTGGACGGACATCAGGCCAAGCCGTCCACCGGTGCCAGCCCATCAACTGGCGCGAGCCCGTCAACAACAGCCAGGCCGGAGCGGTGCATGAGCCAGGCCATCAGCGCCTTCTGGGCATGGAGCCGGTTTTCAGCCTCGTCCCAGACCACCGACTGCGGGCCGTCAATGACGTCCGCGGCGATCTCGTAGCCCCGGTAGGCCGGCAGGCAGTGCAGCACGACGGCGTCCGGCGCCGCGAGCTTCATCGCGTCGGCGTCCACGGAGTAGTCGCGGAACAGTTTCATCCGCGCTTCCTTCTCCGCCTCCTGGCCCATGGACACCCACGTGTCGGTGGCGACGACGTCGGCGCCCAGGAGGGCCTCCACGGCGTCGACCGTCACCAGCACGGAGCCGCCGGTCTCCGCGGCACGGTCCTCGGCGGCGGCGATGATCTCCGGAGACGGCAGGTACCCTGCCGGTCCCGCGATGCGGACGTTCATGCCGGCCGTGACGCCGGCCAGCAGGTAGGAGTTGGCCATGTTGTTGGCCGAGTCGCCCAGGTACGCCATGGTCAGGCCCTTGAGCGAGCCCTTGTGCTCCTTGACGGTCAAGAGGTCGGCCAGCAGCTGGCACGGGTGGTAGTCATCGCACAGGGCGTTGATGACCGGAACGCGGGAGTTCGCGGCCATGGCGACAAGCCCGGCATGCGCGCCGGTGCGCCACACGATGGTGGACACCATGCGTTCGAGCACCTTGGCGGTGTCCTCGACCGATTCCTTGTGCCCGATCTGCGCCTCGCCGGGGTTGATGATGAGCGCGTTGCCGCCCATGTCCGCGATGCCGGTGGCGAAGGAGACCCTGGTCCGGGTGGAGGTCTTGTCGAAGATGACGGCCACGGTCTGGCGGCCGCTGCCTGCCGCGGCGAAGGGCTGCACACTGTAGGGCGCGGCCTTCATCCGGACGGCGAGCTCGAGGACCTCGGCCTGTTCGGCCGGGGTGAGGTCCGTGTCCTTGAGGAAGTGGCGGGTGGGCACTGATGCGGTCACGACGGCGGTCACTTGGCGTCCTTTGCGGCGTTGTTACTTGAAGTGGCGGGCTGTTCGGCGGACTTTTCGGCAGTGGACTTTGCGGTCTCGAGCAACGCGGGCAGTGCCGCCAGGAAGCGGTCGGCCTGTTCGGTGGTCAGGATCAGCGGCGGTGCCAGCCGGATGGTGCGCGGGCCCGGGCTGTTGACGATGAAACCGGCGTCAAGCCCGGCGGTGACGACGCCCGGGGCGACGTCGGCGTCGAGGTCGAAGCCGATCAGCAGCCCCTCCCCGCGGACCTCGGTGACGCCGGCGATTCCGGCGAGGCCGGCGCGCAGGTGCTCCCCCACGCCCCGGACGTGGGCCAGGATGTCCTGGTTTTCGAGGACGTGCAGCGTGGCGAGGGCGGCCGCAGTGGCCACCGGGTTGCCGCCAAAGGTGGTGCCGTGCTGGCCGGCGGTCAGCAGCTCGGACGTTTCCGGTCCGAACGTCACGAGCGCGCCGACCGGGAAGCCGCCGCCCAGGCCCTTGGCGAGGGTCACGGCGTCGGGCACGATCCCGGCGTCCTCACTGGCCAGCCACTTGCCGGTGCGGCCGATGCCGGTCTGGACCTCGTCGAGGATCAGCAGGGCGCCGGCGGCGCTGGTGGCCTCGCGGGCGGCCAACAGGTAGCCGGCGGGCAGCGGCCGGACGCCGGCCTCGCCCTGGATCGGTTCGAGGAAGACGGCGGCGGTGGTGTCGTCCACGGCGGCGCGGAGGGCATCGATGTCACCGAACGGGACATGCACGACGCCGCCTGGCAGCGGCGCGAACGGCGCCCGGTAAGCTTCCTTCGCCGTCAGCGCGAGGGCGCCCATGGTGCGCCCGTGGAAGGCGCCTTCGAGCGCGATGATCTTGGTGCGCGGCGTCTCGTCCGGGCCTGTGTTCCGGCGCGCCAGCTTGAAGGCCGCCTCAACGGCCTCGGTACCGGAGTTGGCGAAGAACACTTTGGACCCGGCAGGTGCCTTGGACAGTTCCAGCAGCTTCTCCGCCAGGGCGATCTGGGTGGGGCTCGTGAAGAAGTTGGAGACATGGCCCAGGGTGGCCAGCTGGCTGGAGATCACCGAGGTGACGAACGGGTGGGCGTGGCCGAGGGCGTTCACGGCGATGCCGCCGAGCAGGTCCAGGTACTCCTTGCCGTCGGCGTCCCACACGAGGCAGCCGGCGCCGCGGACCAGGACCCGCTGCGGGGTGCCGAAGACGCCCAGCAGGGAGGAGGAGTAGCGGGAGAGCCACTGCGCGCCGGTGGCGCGCGAGTGGACCAGGTCGGCTACCGGAGAGTGTTCGAGATCCGTGGAAGGTGCAGTTTCGATCTGGTTCATTTGCTTTCCTCGTCGGGGACGACCTGGGTGCCGATGCCGGCGGTCGTGAATGTTTCCAGGAGCATCGAGTGCGGCAGGCGGCCGTCCACGATGTGGGCGCGCTCGACGCCGTCGTCAATCGCTTTCAGGCAGGCCGCCATCTTCGGGATCATGCCGGACTCAAGGCGCGGCAGCATCTCTCGCAGCTCCGAAGCCGTCAGCGACGAGATGAGCGATGACCTGTCCGGCCAGTTGGCGTAGAGGCCTTCGACATCGGTCAGGATGACCAGCTTGGATGCCCCCAGGGCCGAGGCGACCGCCGCCGCCGCCGTGTCCGCGTTGACATTAAGTACCTGCCCGGTGGTGGATCCGTCTGCGGAGATCTCCGGGGCAACGGTGGAGACTACCGGGATCCGGCCGGCCGCGAGGATGTCCACGATCCCTTCCGGGTTGACGCCCACCACTTCCCCGACGAGGCCCAGGTCCACCTCCTCGCCGTCCACCACGGTGCCGGTGCGGACGGCGCGGAGCAGTCCGCCGTCCTCGCCGGACATGCCGACGGCGTACGGGCCGTGGGAGTTGATCAGGCCCACGAGTTCGCGTCCCACCTGGCCGGTGAGGACCATCCGGACCACGTCCATGGCCTCGGGTGTGGTGACGCGGAGCCCGCCCTTGAATTCGGATTCGATCCCGAGCCGGCTGAGCATGGCGTTGATCTGCGGGCCGCCGCCGTGAACCACCACGGGGTGGATGCCGACGTGGTGCAGGAACACGACGTCTTCGGCGAAGGCGCGGCGGAGCTCGTCGTTGACCATGGCGTTGCCGCCGTACTTGATCACCATGGTGCTGCCGGCAAAGCGCTGGATCCAAGGCAACGCCTCGATCAACGTGGCGGCTTTGTCCCGGGCGTCGGACTGGGATGTCGTCTCGCGGGTCTGGGTGTTCATGCTGTTCGTCCTTACTGCTCGTCCTTCCAGGCGGATTAGCTGGAGTAGGCGCTGTTTTCGTGGACGTAGTCGTGGGTGAGGTCGTTCGTGAGGATCGTGGCCTCGGCCCCGCCGGCCTGCAGGTCGATTTCGACCAGGACCTCACGCGGTTCGAGATCCACCAGGTTCCGGTCATCGCCGATGCTGCCGTTGCGGCAGATCTGCACGCCGTTCATGGACACGTTCAGCTGGTCCGGATCGAACGCCGCGTCGGTGGTACCGACGGCGGACAGCACGCGGCCCCAGTTGGGGTCCTTGCCGAAAATCGCCGTCTTGAACAGGTTGGAGCGGGCGACAGCGCGGCTGACGATTTCGGCGTCCCCCTCGCTCGCGGCGTTGAAGGTCCGGATCGCGATGTCGTGGCTGGCACCCTCGGCGTCGCCGATCAGCTTGCGGGCCAGCTCGGCGCAGACCTGGGTCAGGCCCGTGCGGAAGTCGACGGCGGACGGCACGGCGCCGGAGGCCCCGGACGCCAGCAGCACCACGGTGTCGTTGGTGGACATGCAGCCGTCGGAGTCCGCGCGGTCGAAGGTGACCCGGGTGGCGTTGCGGAGTTCCGCGTCGAGCATGCCCGGCTGGACGTCGGCGTCCGTGGTCAGGACCACCAGCATGGTGGCCAGGCCCGGGGCCAGCATGCCGGCGCCCTTGGCCATGCCGCCAATGGTGAACGGTGTGCCTTCGGCGTCGGTGCCGGAGAAGACGGCCTGCTTGGAGACGGAGTCCGTGGTCATGATCGCGGTGGCTGCCGCGGGGCCGCCGTCGGCGGCCAGAGCGGCGGTGGCGGAACCGATCCCGGCCAGGATTTTTTCCATGGGGAGCTGTTCGCCGATCAGTCCGGTGGAGCAGACGACGACGTCGGTGGCGGAGACGCCGAGGGCTTCGGCGGTCTTCTCCGCGGTGGTGTGGGTGTTTTGGAAGCCCTGGGGCCCGGTGCAGGCGTTCGCTCCGCCGGAGTTGAGGAAAACGGCGTCCACGCGGCCGTCCTTGACCACCTCGCGGGACCAGTGCACGGGGGCCGCGGCGACGCGGTTGGACGTGAAGACCGCCGCGGCGGCCTTGGACGGACCGTCGTTGACCACGAGGGCAACGTCCGGCTTGCCGGAAGCCTTGAGCCCTGCCGTCACGCCGGCGGCGCGGAATCCCTGCGGTGCGGTGATGCTCACGGTGCGACTCCCTGGAGGTTGAGGCCGGCGGATTCCGCCAGGCCGAGGGCGATATTCATGGACTGCACGGCCCCGCCGGCGGTCCCCTTGGTCAGGTTGTCGATGGCGCAGCACACGATCACGCGGCCGGTGTGCTCATCGAAGGCCAGCTGCATGACCGTGTGGTTCGAGCCCTGGACCGACTTGGTGGAGGGCCACTGCCCCTCCGGGAGCAGGTGGACGAACGGTTCGTCGTCGTAGGCCTCGGACCAGGCCGCGCGCAGCTCCGCGGCAGTGACGCTGCGTCCTGGCTGCTGCCGGACCTTGGCTGTCGCCGTGGTGAGGATCCCCCGGCTCATTGGCGCCAGGGTGGGCGTGAAGGAGACGGTGACCGGAGCGCCAAGCGCCTTGGAGAGTCCTTGCTCGATCTCCGGGGTGTGCCGGTGTCCCCCGCCTACCCCGTAGGGACTCATGGAGCCCATGACTTCGGCGCCGATCAGGTTGACCTTGGCGGCCTTGCCGGCCCCTGAGGTGCCGGATGCGGAGACGATCACGACGTCGTCGCCTTCCAGCAGCTGGTTGCTGAAGCCGGGCATGAGGGCCAGCAGGGCCGAGGTCGGGTAGCAGCCGGGGACGGCGATCCGGGTGGCGCTGCGGAGGGCGTCGCGCTGACCGGGCAGTTCCGGGAGACCGTAGGGCCAGGTTCCGGCGTGCGCGGAACCGTAGAACTTCTCCCAGGCCGCCGGGTCCTCGAGGCGGTGGTCCGCGCCGGCGTCGATAACCAGGGTCCCGGCGGGCAGCTGCGCCGCGATCTCCGCGGACGCTCCGTGCGGAAGCGCCAGGAACACGACGTCGTGCCCGGCCAGGTTATCCACGGTGGTGTCCTCGAGGATCCGATCCGCCAGACCATGGAGATGCGGCTGCAATTCCCCTAGTCTGGAACCGGCGTTGCTGTGGGCCGTGATGGCGCCGATGGTGACGTCGGGATGGCCGGCGAGGAGCCGCAGGACCTCGCCGCCGGCATAACCGCTCGCCCCGGAAACGGCAACAGAAATAGTCATAAGCACGACTATACAGCAAGAGTATGCATAGATGCCGATATTTATGCATGGATGCGGCCGTGTCCGGGAACCCCCGGGGCGTATGCTTGGTAAAGGGTGATCCAGACCGTGCAGCTGCAAATGTCAGCTGCAACGTTGCCCGTAAACAGCAACGAGGCAGGCTCCCTATGACCACTACGCTCACTCCTCCTCCTCTAGATTCAGTACGCCCCAAATCGCGAGTCAACCCAACGCCGTCGTTCTCAGCTATTCGGAACTGCTCAAGACCGTGAAGGCTGCCGGTCTCCTGGAACGCCGAGTCGGCTTCTACGTCACCGTGTTTTCGGTGCTTGCCCTCCTGATGGCCGCGACATGGTTCGGGTTCGCGCTGATCGGTGACAGCTGGTTCCAGCTCCTGATCGCCGCCGCCCTGGGCATCCTGTGCACGCAGCTGAGCTTCCTGGCCCACGAGGCCGGGCACCGGCAGATCTTCGCGTCCCGCCGCGCCAACGACTGGGCAGCACGGCTGCTCGCCACGTCCGTGGCCGGGATCAGCTACTCCTGGTGGGAGCAGAAGCACGGCGCGCACCACAACCACCCGAACGTCATTTCCAAGGACCCGGACATCGCGCCCGGCCCCATCGCCTTCCACCCCGAAGCCGTAGCCGACCGCCAGGGGCGCCTCGCGTTCCTGACGCGCAAGCAGGGCTGGTTCTTCTTCCCGCTCCTGTTCCTGGTGGGCCTGGGACTCCAGATCGACTCCGTGAAATTCATCGTCCGCCGCGCCAAGGTCACGCACCGCTGGGTTGAAATTCCGATCCTCGCCGTCCGGCTCAGCCTGCTGCCCGTTCTCGCGTTCTCCTTCCTGCCGCTGGGCATGGCGTTCGCCTTCATCGGCGTCCAGCTGGCCGTGTTCGGCTTCTACATGGGCGCGTCGTTCGCGCCGAACCACAAGGGCATGCCGGTGCTGCCGGCGGACAGCCGGGTGGACTTCTTCAGCCGCCAGGTCCTGACGTCCCGGAATATCTCGGGCGGCCGCTTCATGGACATCCTGCTCGGCGGCCTTAACCGCCAGGCAGAACACCACCTGTTCCCGGACATGGCCCGCCCCCAGCTGGACAAGGCCGCCAAGATCGTCCGCGAGTACTGCGCCAAGCACCAGGTCCCGTACACGGAAACCACCCTGATGCAGTCGTACGCCATCATCGTCCGCTACCTCAACGATGTCGGACTCGCCGCGGGCCGGCACTTCGAATGCCCGATGGCAACGGTCACCCGCCGCTACTAAGGGACGCATCAGGCGGCGTCCGCGCAGGACCCGCCACGTCCGGACGCTGGCACGTGAAGCATCACGTGACGGTCGGTTACGGAACGCCCCTTCATGGTTACCGCCGGTGTCCCTAGGATGGACCCAGGGACCGGGACAGACTTTCCCGCCCGGAAAAGGAGCCACATGATGCACGCAATCGTCGCCCGCCAGGCCGGGGGCCCCGAGGTCCTGGAGCTCGACAAAACAGCTCGTCCCGTTCCCGGGCCCGGCCAGCTGCTCGTCAAGGTCGCCGCCGCGGGCGTGAACTTTATCGACACCTACAAGCGCAGCGGCATCTACAAGGTCAGCTACCCCTTCACGCCCGGCTCCGAGGCCGCAGGCACCGTGGAGGAGGTCGGCGATGCCGTCACCGGGTTCGCTCCCGGCGACCGGGTGGCCACGGCCGAGGGCGCTGACTGCTACGCCGGCTATGCACTCGTCGACGAGGACAAGGCCCTCCCGGTTCCCGACGGCCTGGACGATTTCACCGCCGCGGCCCTGCCGCTGCAGGGGGTGACCGCCCACTACCTGATCAACTCCACCTTCAAGGTCGAGTCCGGCCACACGGTCCTGCTCCACGCCGGCGCCGGCGGCGTCGGACTCCTAATGATCCAGCTGCTCAAGGCCAGGGGCGCCCGTGTCATCACCACCGTTTCGACGGACGAGAAAGAGCAGCTGGCCCGCGACGCCGGCGCCGACCATGTGCTGCGCTATGAAGGTTTCGCGGGACGCGTCCGGGATCTGACCAACGGCACCGGCGCGGACGTCGTGTACGACGGCGTCGGAAAAGACACCTTCGACGCCTCCCTGGCGTCGCTGCGCATCCGGGGCATGCTGGTGCTCTTCGGCGGAGCCTCCGGCCCGGTCCCGCCGTTCGACCCGCAGCGGCTCAACACCGGCGGCTCGCTCTACCTCACGCGGCCGACCATGGCCCACTACCTGCGCGACGCCCGGGAACGCCGCTGGCGCTCCGACGAAGTCTTTGCCGCCGCTGCCGAAGGCAGCCTCAAGGTCAGGATCGGCGCCCGCTACTCCCTCGCCGAGGCAGCGCGTGCACACGACGACCTTGAACAGCGCCGCACCACCGGCAAAGTCATCCTGGTCCCCTAAGCCGTACGGTCTCCTAGGCCGCACAGCAACACCATCCGTTCATCTCCTGCAGGGACAATGCGCCAGTGACCGAGCAACGACTGACCCCGAGTGAAGCCCCCGACGCCGGTACGGTGCAGAGTCTTCCGGCTGCCAGCGCCACCGTCTACGAGCCGCAGCTGCCGGGCGCACGCTCCGCCCCGGCGGAGCGGACGCTCATCGACATCCTCCGCGATACCGCCGCCCGGTTCCCGGACGCTTCCGCCCTCGACGACGGGCACCGCTCGCTCAGTTACGCCCAGCTTATGGGCGAAGTCCGGGCAACCGCGCGGAAACTGCACCTCGCCGGGCTGGGCGCCGGAGACAAGATCGGCGTCCGGATACCGTCGGGCACCAACGAACTCTACGTCTCGATCCTGGCGGTAATGCTGGTCGGTGCGGCCTACGTCCCGGTGGACGCCGACGATCCGGATGAGCGGGCCAAACTGGTCTTCGGCGAGGCCAGGGTGGCCGCCATCCTCCGCGCCGGCGGGAAGATCGTCACGGACAGCAACCACCCCCGGCCGTTCCCCGATGCCAGGCCGCCAGGCCCCGACGACGACGCGTGGGTCATCTTCACCTCCGGCTCCACCGGCACACCCAAAGGCGTCGCGGTCCAGCACCGCTCGGCCGCCGCGTTCGTGGACGCCGAGGCCCGCATCTTCCTGCAGGGCGATCCGGTGGGCCCGCAGGACCGGGTGCTGGCCGGCCTGTCCGTTGCCTTCGATGCCTCCTGCGAGGAAATGTGGCTCGCGTGGCGCCACGGTGCCTGCCTTGTTCCGGCACCCCGGGCGCTGGTCCGGACCGGGATGGACCTCGGCCCGTGGCTGATCAGCCACGGCATCACTGTGGTCTCCACCGTCCCCACGCTCGCCGCGCTCTGGCCCGTGGAATCGCTGGAAAGTGTCCGGCTGCTCATCTTCGGCGGGGAAGCGTGTCCGCCGGACCTTGCCGAGCGGCTCGCCGTCGAAGGACGCGAGGTGTGGAATACCTACGGGCCCACCGAGGCCACCGTGGTCGCCTGTGCCGCGCGGCTCGGCGCGCCCGGCCCCGTCCGGATCGGCCTGCCGCTGGACGGCTGGGACCTCGCCGTCGTCGACGCCTCTTCGCTGCCCGTCGCCGAAGGCGAGGTGGGCGAACTGATCATCGGCGGCGTCGGGCTGGCCCGGTACCTTGACCCGGTCAAGGACGCCGAAAAATACGCCCCCATGCCGTCCCTGGGCTGGCCGCGCGCCTACCGCTCCGGCGACCTCGTGAAGTACGAAACAGAGGGCCTCATTTTCCAGGGCCGCGCCGATGAACAGGTCAAGCTTGGCGGCCGCCGGATCGAGCTCGGCGAAATCGACGCCGCCCTGCAGTCGCTGCCGGACGTCGCCGGCGCCGCGGCGGCGGTGCAGACCACCGCTGCCGGCAACCAGATCCTGGTCGGCTACCTTGCCGCCGTTTCGGGCCGGGACATCGACCTCGCGGCCGCGCGCGAACTGCTGGGCGAGAGCCTGCCGGCGCCCCTCATCCCGTTGCTGACGCTCGTCGATTCGCTGCCGACCAAGACCAGCGGCAAAGTGGACCGCCACGCCTTGCCCTGGCCGCTGAGCGGAACCGGAGCTGTCGAGGCCGATGGCGCCCCGCTGAACCTGCCCGATGACGCGCAGTGGATCGTGGAGCAGTGGAGCGCGGTACTGGGAAGCCCAGTCACCAGCCTCGACGCCGATTTCTTCGCCTACGGCGGCGGATCGCTGGCCGCTGCACAGCTCGTGTCAGCCCTGCGCGTCCGCTACCCCACCATCACGGTGGCCGATATCTACGCGACGCCCCGGGTGGGCGCCCTGGTGGACGAGGCACGGCAGTCGCTGCCGGAGGGCGGAATGGTCGCCGCCCAGGAGCGCACCGTCCGGCCCACCGCGCGCAAGTCCCAGGCCTTCCAGACGCTCCTGGGCGTTCCCTTGCACATCCTCGTCGGCATGCGCTGGCTGACCTACCTGATGGCCGCGAACAATCTTCTGGCCGCCTTCGCCGGATTCAGCGCCGCGCCAACGGTCTCGTGGTGGTGGGTGGGCGCTTCCTGGCTGGTCTTTGTCAGCCCCGCCGGGCGGATGCTGCTCTCCGTTGCCGCCGCGCGCCTCCTGCTCCGCAACGTCGTGCCCGGCACGTATCCGCGGTCCGGGCGGGTGCACCTCCGGCTCTGGCTCGCGGAACAGATCCAGGACCTCGCCGGCGCCATCAGCCTGGCCAGCGCGCCCTGGGTGCCCTACTACGCGAAGGCGCTGGGCGCGAAGATCGGCGAGAACGTCCAGCTGCACTCGCTGCCGCCCGTCACGGGTCTGCTG
>NZ_JBFUJJ010000040.1:0-24329 GCF_056401435.1 Arthrobacter sp. P4_F10 | reverse complement strand
TCACGCCTGCAGGGCCGTGGGTCGTCACGAAGCTGACGGAGGACCACCTGGCAATCGGAATCAAGCACAACGGGGTGGAGCTCAAGCCGGCCAGTTCCGCCGATCTCGGCTGGCGGGTAGAGGAAATCCTCGCCTATCTGACCTCCTTCATGACTCTTCACCCGGGCGACCTGGTACTGACGGGATTCCCCGCCGGGTCCGCGCCAATCATTCCCGGCGACACGGTCACGTGCCATGTTGCAGGCATCGGCGAGCTGACCAATCCCGTGGTGTCCGCCGCCTGACGAGCCGGCGGTCCACGACGGGCGGTGCTGCCAGGCGAACGGCGGTAAACGAGACCAGCCAGGTCCGGTTCACGGCGCCAGACATTATGATGGTTAGTGTTCAGCTGACTGGACGGTATTTGTTTGAGTGGCGCGGCAACTTGCGCGCGATACCTGGAGGAGAATCATGGCCGATTCCCGAGTTTCCCGAATCTCCGACGGATTGGGGAGCGCGTCACCGGCACCGGCTGTCACGCGCGCCGCCGCCGTGTTGGAGGCCCTGGCCGCGTCCGCGACCGGACGCCTCACGCTCAGTGATCTGGCCAGGGAGCTGGGAATACCAAAGTCCTCAACCTCCAACCTCCTGCTCGCGCTCGAGGAGGCCAGGCTGATCAACCGCCAGGGCGCGGAGTTCACCCTCGGCCGCAAATTGGTTGAGCTGGGTGCGGCGTATCTCAGCCGCCTCGACGAGGTCCAGGAGTTCTACCGGTTCTGTGAACAGGCTCCGACGCTGTCGGGTGAAACTGTCCGGATCGCGATGCTGGACGGAACAAATGTCATTTATCTTGCCCGCTATGAAGGGCACCCCGCGGTACGCCTGACGTCCAACATTGGCGACAAGATGCCGGTCTCCCTCTGCGCCGTGGGCAAAGCCCTGATAGCGCGGCTGCATGACCATGACGTCGACGAGATGTTTCCGGACGACGCCGAACTGCCGGTCCTGACGCCGAAGTCGCTGCGCACCGGAGCCGAGCTCAAGGCGCAGCTCGATGTCATCCGGGAGCAGGGGTATGCGTTCGAGGACGAGGAATCCACCACGGGCGTCGTGTGCCTGGCCGTGGCTGTCCCGACGCGCGGCGCGCACGGTCCCAGCCTTGGCCTCTCAGTCACCGCGCTGAAGGCGACCTACTCGCAGGAGCAGGGCGCCATGATGGTCAAGGAACTCCAGGACCTTGCCCGGTCCCTGGGCAATCCCATGGGCTAGCCCCGTTCCGTCGGCTCGTCCCGGGTTGCCAAGAATAAGTCTGATTATTCATTGGCTAGTCGATCACCATGCTGTACGCTGTTCAGTATGGTGATCGACTCTTCGGGGGTTGCTCACATCCCACCAGACCAACGGGGGTCTGGAGTGTTCTTGAGGGAGTGCTTGTGACAACTAGTACTAATACACCGCTCGCTGAAGCGGACGGCGCCGTCGTCGATCCGGAACAGCTGCGACGGGCTACGCTTGCCAGCTCCGTGGGCTCCGCGCTGGAGTACTACGACTTCTACATCTACGGCCTGGCTTCGGCCCTGATCTTCGGCCCGCTGTTCTTCAAGCCGCTCGGCGAAGACGGGGCGCTGATCGCATCCTTCGCCACATACGGCGTAGGCTTCGCGGCCCGGCCCTTCGGCGGAATGGTCTTCGGCTACATCGGGGACCGGTTCGGCCGCAAAATGGTCCTCATCCTCACCATCACCCTGATGGGGTCCGCCAGCTTTGCCATCGGCCTGTTGCCGACCTATGAACAGGCGGGCATGCTTGGCGCCGTTCTGCTGGTGACGCTGCGCATCCTGCAGGGATTGGGCGCCGGCGCGGAACAGGCCGGCGCCACCACGCTGATCTCAGAAGTCGCACCGCGTCGCCGTCGTGGCTTCTTCGCCGCGCTTCCGTTCGTCGGCATCCAGCTGGGCACCTTGCTTGGCGCCGGCACGTTTGCCCTGATTGCCATGGCTGACAAGGCCACGCTGGAGGGCTGGCTGTGGCGGGTGCCTTTCCTGGCCAGTGTGTTCCTGATTTTAGTGGCTCTCTTCATTCGGCTCCGGCTGAAGGAAACGCCCGTCTTCCAGGAGCTGGAGAAGCACAAGAATGTCGCCAAGAACCCCATCGGCCAGCTGTGGAAGCACTCCAAGAAGAACACGCTGATAGGTATTGGCCTGCGGATGGGCGAAAACGGGAACTCCTCGATCTACTCCGCCCTGCTGATTGCCTTCCTGGCCGCCAAGGACGGAGTCTTCCCCGGCGACAAGTTCATCGGACCGGTCGGCCTGCTCATTGCCGCCGGCTTCGCCGCCGTTATGGTGATCACGTTCGGTGCGCTGTCCGACAGGTTCGGCCGCGTGCCCGTCTACCGCTACGGTGCGCTGTTCCAGGCCGTCATCGCCCTGCCTGCCTTCTACCTGGTGACGCTGGGCAATGTCACGCTTGTCTGGATAGTCATGGTGGTTGGCATCGCCCTCGGCGTTCAGTCCATGCTGGGCCCGCAGTGCCCGCTCCTGCCCGAACTCTTCGGGTCGCGCTACCGCTTCACCGGGGTGGCCATGAGCCGTGAACTCTCTGCAGTCATGGCCGGCGGACTCGTTCCGCTGGTGGGTGCCGCGCTCCTGGCTGTGACGGATCACTCCTGGCTGGTTCTCGCCATCTACTCGCTGGTCCTTGCCCTGATCTCGTTTGTCACCACCTTCTTCACGCCCGAGACGGTGGGACGCGACCTGCTCCTCACGGAAGATGCGCGCTAGGCGCACCCGCCCCTATCAACCCGCCGTGCGCGGGACCGCAGGCTGTGGCTCCTTCCACTCAGGAAGGGGCCACGGCCGCTTGTGCGACACGGGAAACGCCTGGCGACGCGCAAAATACCCAGCGCTTCCGAATACCCGCGTCGCCGGGCACTATGCGCGTCGCTGAGCGGAACCCGCCTCGCCAGGCGGGAATGCGAGTCGCCAGGCAGGACGCGCATGCCCTGCATCAACGCAGAGGGCGGCCCCTCCGTTTCCGGAGGGACCGCCTGGCGTGCGCTGCGGCGGGGGCCGCAGGATGGGGATAGAGCCGACTCAGTAGAAGTGCACCGTGTCCACGACGTGGGGGAGTTCGCCGCCGTCGAGGTAGGTCCGCAGGTTGCTGCAGAAGCGTTCGGCGATCAGCCGGTTTTCGGCTGCGCTGAGGGCCGAGGTGTGCGGGGACACCATCACCCTGGGGTGGGTCCACAGCGGGCTGTCCTGCGGGAGCGGCTCCACGGCAAACACGTCCAGGCAGGCGTAGGAGACCTGGCCGTTCCCGAGCGCCTCCAGGAGCGCCTCTTCATCCACCACGGTGCCGCGGCCCACGTTCACGAAGACCGTTCCGGGCTTCATGGCAGCGAAGACGTCGCGGCCGAAGAGCTTCTCGGTGTTGGGCGTGCCGGGAAGGGTGTTGACGACGGCGTCCGCGGTGCCGAGCAGGCCGGCGAGGCCGTCGTTGTCCGTGACCACCTCGATCCCGTCGATGGACTCCACGGTCCGCTTGGTGCCGCTGACGCTCATGCCCAGGGCGCGGGCGATTCGTGCGGTCTCGAGCCCGATCTCGCCGAGTCCGGTGACCACCAGGCGGGAGCCGTTGACCAGGCGGGTGGGGGTGCGGAGCTCGGGCCAGAGCTTGGCGGCCTGGTCCTGTGCCAGTTCCGCGCTGCGCTTGAAGCCGTTGAGGATGCCGAGGGCGGCAAACTCGGCGAGCGGCAGGGCGTGCACCCCGGCCGAGGTGGTGACCTTGAACTTTTGCAGCGTTGCGGCGTCCAGCCCCGATGCCTTCACGGCACCGCCGGCGCCGGCCGCCATGGCGTGGATCCACTCAAGGCGGGGATTGCTGCCGGCGATCCGGGCAAGGCCCGCGGGGCTCTCGTTGGGGAGCCCGTACAGGACCTGGGCCTTGTTGAGCATGTCCCAGTAGCGCTCTTCCTGCTCCGGCGTCCGGCGGAAGTCCGGATCTCCCGAATGGTCTGCGGGAAAGCGTTCCGGCGGCAACAGCTCGGGGTCGTAGAGGACGGTCACGGAAGGATCTACGGCGCGGATGCGTTCCACATGCTCTGCTTCGAGCGGGACGGCGATCGCGACGGTGGTTTTGGTCGTCATAGTGTTCATCATACTGAATGGAGGCTAGAATGCTGAACAGATTTCCAATATTGACTACGGCAGAGATTCACCACGACAGATTCACCACGACAGATTTACCACGATGGAGTGAGGCAACATGGAGCTGGACCGCAAAGAAGCCGGGTTTGTCGGCCTGGGACTGATGGGGGCGCCCATGGCCGCCAACCTCCTCGCGGCGGGGTGGGCCGTCAGTGCCTGGAACCGTTCGCCGGCGGCCCTGGACGCCTTCGAGGCCCTCGGCGGATCCCGCGTGGCAGCAGTCGAGGCGCTCCGCGACCAGCCGGTGATTGTCTTCATGCTCCCGGATCTGTCCGACATTGAGGCTGCCAGCGCCGCGCTCCTGGCCGGCTGGGCCGCGAGGCCGCCCGCCCCCGGAACCGCCGTGGTGGTGATGAGCAGCGTCTCGCCGTCTGGGGTCCAGGACTTCGGGAAACGGGTCGCTGAGGCGAGCGGAGGCAACGCCGTCGTCGTCGATGCGCCTGTCAGCGGCGGCACGAGAGGTGCGGTGGACGGAACACTCGCCATCATGGCCGGCGCCAGCGAAGCCGACTTCCGGCGGCTCCTGCCGCTCTTCAGCGCGATGGGCAGCACCGTGCGGCGGCTGGGTCCGGTGGGCTCGGGGTCGCTCGCGAAGGCCTGCAACCAGCTGATCGTGGGAACCACGACGGCGGCGCTCGCCGAGGCCGCGGAGCTCGCCGAACGCTCCGGCATGGACGTATCCGCGCTCTACGAGGTGCTCGCGGGCGGGCTGGCCGGCAGCCGGGTCCTGGACATCGTGGGGCCGCGGCTCGCCGCGAAGGACTACGAGCCCACCGGACCGGCCAAGTTCATGCACAAGGACCTGTCCTTCGTGCTCGACAGCGCCGCCACGGCCGGTGCCGCAGTACCGATGGCGGCCGCCGGCGTCGAGCTTTACGCGGAGCTCAAGCGCCAGGGGCTCGGGGACCGGGACCTCGCCGTCGTGCGGCAAACCATCTCCAATCTCAGTGACGACACACGTGAAAACCCAGCAGCGAAGACCAATTGAGGATCAGCGAACCATGAATGGACTTTTTGACCTGACAGGCCGGACCGCACTGGTCACCGGTTCCAGCCGGGGGATCGGCAACGCCCTGGCCCGGGCCCTGGCCGACGCCGGCGCCACCGTGGTGCTCAACGGCATCAACCCCGAGCGGCTCAAGGCCGCCGAGGCCGCGATGGCCGCGGACTACCCGCCGGGCCGTGTGCACAGCTGCGCCTTCGACGTCACCAGCGACTCCGAGGCCGCCCGGGGCGTCGCCTGGGTCGAGGAAAACGTGGGGCCGCTGGAGATCCTGGTGAACAACGCCGGCATCCAGCACCGCGTGCCGATGCTCGAGCTCGACGTCGCGGACTGGGAGCGGGTGATCTCCACGGACCTGACCAGTGCCTTCCTGGTGGGGCGGGAAGCGGCCCGGCACATGATTCCCCGCGGCCGGGGCAAGATCATCAACATCTGCTCGGTCCAGACCGACCTGGCACGCCCGACCATCGCCCCCTACATTGCGGCCAAGGGCGGCCTGCGGAACCTGACCCGCGCCATGACCGCGGAATGGGCGGCCTCGGGCCTGCAGATCAACGGCATCGCGCCGGGCTACATCCACACCGAGATGACGCAGAACCTCGTCGACGATGAGGCGTTCAACGCCTGGATCCTGGGCCGGACCCCCGCGCACCGGTGGGGGACCGTGCAGGACCTGGCCGGCCCCGCGGTCTGGCTGGCCTCCGACGGCTCAAATTTCGTCAATGGCCAGACGATCTTCATCGACGGCGGAATGACGGTGGTGGTCTGATGCGCGGCGTGGCAGGACTTCCGGCCACGGCCGCCGCAGTGGTGGCCCACGCGGCCGGCGATCTGCGGATCGAGGACATTCCCGTGCCCGCGCCGGCGTCCGATGAAGCCGTCATCGAAGTGGCCTTCGGCGGCATCTGCGGATCCGACCTGCACTACTGGCTGCACGGCGCCGCGGGGGAGTCCATCCTCAAGGCACCCCTGGTCCTGGGCCACGAGATCGTGGGAACCGTCATCCGCGCCGCCTCGGACGGGACCGGGCCCGCGGCGGGCACGGCCGTGGCGGTGCATCCCGCCACACCGGGCCCGGGCGGCGCCCGGTACCCCGGGGACCGCCCCAATCTTTCGCCGGGCTGCACCTACCTGGGCAGCGCGGCACGCTTTCCGCACACGGACGGCGCGTTCAGCCGGTATGTGAACCTGCCGGCACGGATGCTCCGGCCCTTGCCGGCCGGCCTCGAGCTGAGGACTGCCGCACTGGCTGAGCCGGCCAGCGTTGCCTGGCACGCCGTGTCGCGCGCCGGGGATGTGGCGGGAAAGACGGCGCTGGTGATCGGCAGCGGCCCCATCGGCGCCCTGGCGGTGGCCGTCCTCAAGCGCGCCGGTGCTCGGCGGATCGTGGCCGTGGACATGCATGAGCGGCCGCTGGAAATTGCCCGTGCCGTGGGAGCGGACGCCGTCCTCAAGGGGGACGACGCCGCGGCGATCGCGGCGGTGGAGGCGGACATCGTCATCGAGTCCTCAGGCAGCCACCAGGGGCTGGCCTCGGCGATCAAGGGCGCGGTCCGCGGCGGCAGGGTGGTCATGGTGGGGCTCCTGCCCTCCGGCCCGCAGCCCGTGCTGATCTCCCTGGCCATCACGCGCGAGCTGGAGCTGGTGGGCTCGTTCCGCTTCAACGACGAAATCGATGAGGTTCTCGGTGCGCTGGCCGACGGATCCCTGCTGGTGGATCCCGTGGTCACCCACGCCTTTACGCTGGACCGCGGACTGGAAGCGTTCGACGTCGCCAGGAACGCGGCTGTTTCCGGGAAGGTCCTGCTGGACTTCCGGCCGGCCCCGGCGTGAGGCGCCCGGCCGGCGTGAGGCGCGGCGCCGTCGTCGAGGCCCGGTCCGCCAGTGGCGCGCTAGTGCCGCTCGACCGGGACAAACACCCGCGGCTGGTTCTTCCAGCTCGGCTCCATCTCCGAGATGGTCTCCCGCATGATCCGGTTCGAGGCCTCGCGCGCGGCGGCGGCATCCCCGGCGGCGATGGCTTCGGCGACCTCTACGTGCCACTGCAGCGCCGTCTCCCGCGGGTGGTCCGGCATCAGGCCGTGGATGGTGCGGCCGGTCAGGGTTTCGGTCACCTGGCCCACCATGTTGGCGAACATCTCGTTGCCGGAGCCGGTCAGCAACAGCGAATGGAACAGGATGTCCAGTTCGAGGAACCGGGGAACGTCCCCGGCCTGGCCGGCGTCGCGCATGGCGTGCGAGATCTCCACGAGCTCCTGGCGGAGCTCCTCGGGGGCGTTGGCCGCTGCCAGCTCGGCGGCCACCGGCTCGACGGCGGTGCGGAGCTCGGCCAGGGAACGCAGCTGGGCGCCACGGCCCTCGCCGGCCAGGCGCCAGCGGATCACGAGCGGATCGAACGGGTTCCAGCGGCTGGAGGGCAGCACCCGGATGCCGACGCGCTTGATGGTCTCAACCAGGCCCAGGGACTGGAGAACGCGGACCGCCTCCCGGACCACCGAACGGGAGACCTTGAGTTCGTCCTCAAGGTGCTCGGCAAGCATGACGTGCCCGGGCGGCAGCTCGCCGGCCACGATCCGGGTTCCGAGGTGCTCAATGGCACGATGATGGAGACTGGTTGACATAGTCGTAAGCATAATGCGGCGGGCCTGGTCCCGGCCGACCGGCGGGGCGGGCGCCGGTGATCATAGACTGTTTATGACGCGCAGTATTCCGCTACGTGGGCGCTGCTTTCCCGCAGCCCGCGGAAATACATATGGTTTATGGACAGCCACAAATTCTCAAGAGCGGGTTCCGCCCTCTGCGGCGCACCTGCCCGAGTCCTAGATGAACGTCTTAGATGAACCGCCGTGCATCCATGGTCTACAGAAATCATGGTGCACAGAAATGAATTGGAGTTTTGATGTCAGCACACATCGGTGTTACCGGCCTCGCGGTGATGGGGGCCAACCTCGCACGCAACCTGGCCCGGAACGGCTTCACCGTTGCCCTGCACAACCGGTCGGTGGAAAAGACAGACACCCTGCTCGCCAAGTACGGCGATGAGGGCGACTTCGTCCGCACGGAAACCCTCCAGGAACTCGTTGATTCGCTGGAAAAGCCGCGCCGCGTGCTGATCATGGTCAAGGCCGGCAAGCCGGTCGATTCCGTGATCGAGCAGCTTGAGCCGCTCCTGGAGGCGGGCGACATCATCATCGACGCCGGCAACTCGCACTACGAGGACACCCGCCGCCGCGAGGCCGCGCTCGCCAAGAAGGACCTGCACTTCGTCGGCATCGGCGTCTCCGGTGGCGAGGAGGGTGCCCTCAACGGCCCCTCGATCATGCCGGGCGGTTCCAAGGAGTCCTACGACGCGCTTGGCCCGCTGCTGGAAAAGATCGCCGCCCACGTCGACGGCCAGCCCTGCTGCGCCTGGATCGGCACCGACGGCGCCGGCCACTTCGTCAAGATGGTCCACAACGGCATCGAATACGCCGACATGCAGGTCATCGGCGAGGCCTTCGACCTCCTGCGCTCCGGCGCCGGGATCGAACCGGCCGAGCAGGCCAAGATCTTCGAAGAGTGGAACAAGGGCGACCTCGCCTCCTTCCTGATCGAAATCTCCGCCGAGGTCCTCGGCCACGTCGATGCGAAGACCGGCAAGCCGTTCGTCGACGTCGTGGTGGATGCTGCCGGCCAGAAGGGCACCGGCCGCTGGACGGTCATCTCCGCGCTCGAGCTCGGCTCCCCGACCTCGGGCATCGCAGAGTCGGTCTTTGCCCGGGCCCTGTCCTCGCAGGCGGAGCAGCGCGTGCTGGCCCAGGAACTGCTCGCCGGCGGCGAGGCCGCCGTCGAGGTCCCCGAGAGCTTTGTCGAAGACGTCCGCCAGGCGCTCTACGCCTCGAAGCTGGTTTCCTACGCCCAGGGGCTGGACATGCTCACCTCCGCGGCCAAGGAATACGGCTGGGACCTGAAGCTGGATGAAATCGCCTCGCTGTGGCGCGGCGGCTGCATCATCCGCGCCGAGCTGCTCAAGGAGATCACCAAGGCCTACGCCGCGGCGGAGAAGCCGGCCAACCTGCTCTTCGCCCCGGCGTTCACCAAGGCGATCGCCGAGGTCCTCCCGGCCTGGCGCCGGGTAGTGTCCACCGCCGTGCAGCTCGGCATCCCGGTGCCGGTGTTCTCCTCCTCGCTGGCCTACTACGACGGCCTGCGCCGCAAGCGCCTGCCGGCCGCCGTCATCCAGGGCCAGCGCGACCTCTTCGGTGCGCACACCTACGGCCGCGTCGATGCCGAGGGCACGTTCCACACCCTTTGGGGCGAGGACAAGTCCGAGATCGAGGCAGTCGACACCCACTAGCCGCACCACGGACGGCCGGCACCTTCCAGATACTCTGGGAGGCGCCGGCCGTCCGTGTATCCGGCCGCTCCTACCCAAGGAGTTCAGCGCCCAAGGAGTTCTGCACATGCCCCAGCCCGTAGCGCTTGTCACCGGTGCGTCCACCGGGATCGGCTTTGCCACCGCGAAGAAGCTCGCCGCGGCCGGCTTCACCGTCTATGCCGGTGCCCGCCGGGTGGAGAAGATGGAGCCGTTGAAAGCCTCCGGCGTCAAGGTGATGGCCCTGGACGTGACGGATGAGGACTCGATGGGCGCCGCCGTCGGGGAAGTGCTGGCCGCGCACGGCCGGATCGACGTCCTGGTCAACAACGCCGGCTACGGGACGTACGGTTCGCTCGAGGAGGTGGAGCTGGCCGAGGGGCGACGGCAGTTCGACGTGAACGTCTTCGGGCTGGCGCGCATGACGCAGCTCGTGATCCCCGCCATGCGGGCCGCGCGGGCGGGCCGGATCATCAACATCTCATCGATCGGCGGCAAAATGTACGAGCCGCTGGGCGCCTGGTACCACGCGACGAAGTTTGCGGTGGAAGGCCTGAGTGATTCGCTGCGGCTCGAGCTTAAGCCGCACGGGATTGATGTGGCCATCATCGAGCCCGCCGGGACGCAGTCCGAGTGGGGCGCCATTGCGGCGCAGGGGCTGCTGGCCAGCTCCGGGAGTGGCCCGTACGGGGCCCAGGCCAAGGTGGTGGCGGCTGCCCTGGCCACCACGGACAACGCTGCAACGTCGGCGCGGCCGGAGCTCGCGGCCGAGGCGATCCTGCACGCGGCGACGGCACGGCGCCCCAAGACCCGGTACCCGGTGGGTGCCAGCGCCCGGGGGATCCTGATGCTGCGCCACCTGCTGCCGGACCGTGTGTTCGACGCCGTCCTGTGGAACATCTACAAGCGGTTCCCCGGGTAGGACCGCCCAGATCCGGTATTGGGTCTAGATGTGGTAATCGATCAGGTATTCGGCCGGGTCGACGGCGGGCTTGGTCTCGCGCTGCGCATCGCGGTGACGCCACGTAGCCGGCACGCCGGTGACGATTGATTCCGCCGGGGCATCCTTGACCACCACGGCGTTGGCGCCGACGGCGCTGTCCCGGCCGATAGTAATGGGGCCCAGGATCTTGGCCCCGGCGCCGATCACCACGCGGTCCTCGATGGTGGGGTGGCGTTTGATCTTGGCCAGCGAGCGGCCGCCGAGGGTCACGCCGTGGTAGATCATGACGTCCTCGCCGATCTCGGCGGTCTCGCCGATGACCACGCCCATGCCGTGGTCGATGAAGAAGCGCCGGCCGATGGTCGCGCCGGGGTGGATCTCGATGCCCGTGAGGAACCGGGCGAGCTGGGAGATGAGCCGCGCCGGGAACCGCAGGGCCGGGTTTTGCCACAGCCGGTGCGTCAGGCGGTGGAACCAGATCGCGTGCAGGCCGGAATAGGCGAAGAAGTTCTCAAAAGAACCTCGAGCCGCCGGGTCGTGGGACCGGGCGGCGTCGAGGTCTTCCTTCAGTCTTGCGAAGAAGCTCACAAAGACCTTTCTGGGGAATTGTGGGACAGCGGCAGGTACTTAGCCGCGGATGTCGTCGTACAGCACGGTGGAGATGTAGCGCTCACCAAAGTCGCAAACCACAGCAACAATGAGTTTACCGGCGTTCTCCGGGCGCTTGGCTAGCTCCAGGGCCGCCCAGACGATGGCGCCGGAGGAGATGCCGCCCAGGATGCCTTCCTTGATGCCGAGATCGCGGGCGACGCGGACGGAATCTTCCAGCGTGGCGTCGATGACCTCGTCGTAGACGTTGGTGTCCAGGATTTCCGGGACGAAGTTCGCGCCGAGGCCCTGGATCTTGTGCGGGCCCGGGGCGCCGCCGTTGAGGATGGCGGAGTCCTTCGGCTCAACGGCGACGATCTGGACGTCCGGCTTGCGTTCCTTCAGGACCTGCCCGACGCCGGTGACGGTGCCGCCGGTGCCGACGCCGGCGACGAAGATGTCCACCTTGCCGTCGGTGTCCGTCCAGATTTCCTCGGCCGTGGTGCGGCGGTGGACCTCCGGGTTGGCCTCGTTGGCGAACTGCTGGGCCCAGATGGAGTTCTCCGTGTTGGCCACGATCTCCTGGGCCTTCTCCACGGCTCCGCGCATGCCCTCGGAGCCGGGGGTCAGGACAATTTCGGCACCGTACGCGCGCAGCATKACCCGGCGCTCGGTGGACATGGTTTCCGGCATGGTCAGGATGACCCTGTAGCCGCGGGCCGCGCCCACCATGGCCAGGGCGATTCCGGTGTTGCCGGACGTGCCTTCGACAATGGTGCCGCCGGGCCTGAGGGCACCGGACTTCTCGGCAGCATCAATGATGGCGACGCCGATCCGGTCCTTGACGCTGTTGGCCGGGTTGTAGAACTCCAGCTTGACGGCCACGGTGGCGTCAAGACCTTCGGTCAGCCGGTTCAGCCGGACCAGCGGAGTTCCGCCCACCAGCTGGGTTACATCGTCATAGATCGGTGCCATGTATGTATGCCTGTCTTTGAAGAGGGTTGACTGAGGTCAGCCTAACGAGCGCCTGCAGGCCCTAGCTAAGCATTAAGCCATGCAGAGTAATATTTCCTCGCCTTGGCCAGCTTCGGGTTGATGATGACCTGGCAGTAGCCCTCCTCGGGGTACTTGGCGAAGAAGTCCTGGTGGATTTCCTCGGCCACATGGAACTTCGGCAGCCGGCTGACCTCGGTGACGATCGGGTGCCGCCACAGGGCCTGGTTCCGTTCGATCGCCTCCTCGAACAGGATCTTTTCCTCGGTGGTCTCGTAGAACATCGAGGACCGGTACTGGGTCCCGACGTCGTAGCCCTGCCGGTTCAGTGTGGTGGGGTCGTGGAGGACGAAGAACATGTCCAGGATGACCTCCGCGGGAATGACGTCCTCGTCGAACGTCACCGCCACCACCTCGGCATGGCCTGTGGTTCCGGAGCACACAGAGTAGTAGTCGGGGTTGTGTTCATGGCCTCCGGTGTAGCCCGAGACGACCGAGCTGACGCCCTTGGTTTTCTGGTAGACGGCGTCGAGGCACCAAAAGCAGCCTCCGCCGAGGACAAAAGTTCTCATGATCTCTTCAATGGTTCGAGGGCCCCGATGATTCCCCACCCACCTTACGAGAGTGTTACGAGTGACAGGGCCTCCCGCGGATAGGGTAAAAATGGGGGTATGGAACCTGTGAACACCGATGTTTCAGCGGAATCCGGCCGCGCTGCTGCCGCCGTCGACGGCGATGCCGGCACCGGGGAGGCCTCGGGCGCCGCGACGCTGGGCATGATCCAGCTGGCGGTGGAGGAGCTCTGGCCTGAATCGCTGGCCGAGGACTGGGACGAGGTGGGGCTCGTGGCGGGCCACCCGAACGCGGAGGTGCACAGGGTCATGTTCGCGGTCGATCCGACGACCGATGTGATCGAGGAAGCCATCGACTTCGGTGCCGAGCTGCTCATCACGCACCATCCGCTGCTGCTCAAAGGCGTGACGTCCGTCGCGGCGAACACGGCCAAGGGCAAGGCCGTGCACCGCCTCATCGAGTCCGGGACCGCGCTGATGACCGTGCACACCAACGGTGACTCCGCCGTCGGGGGCGTCTCCGACGTCCTTGCCGACGCGCTGGGCCTGCAGAACGTGGCCCCGCTGACTCCCGCGGCGAACGGTCTCCCCGAGGAAGGCATCGGCCGCGTCGGCGACCTCGAAGAGGTCCTGACGCTGGGTGATTTCGCCGCCCGCGTGTTCGGCATCCTGCCCTCTGTGGCCGGCGGCGTCCGGGTATCGGGTGACCGGGACGGGCTGATCCGGCGGGTGGCTGTCTGCGGTGGTGCCGGGGATTCCCTCTTCGGCGAGGTGCGGGCGAGCAACGCGGACGTCTACGTGACGGCGGACCTGAGGCACCACCCCGCCTCGGAAGCCCGGGAGGCGGCGGTCAACGACCGGCCGTACCTGATCGACGTATCCCACTTCGCCAGCGAATGGCTCTGGCTGCCTGCGGCCGCCGAAGCGCTGGGCAATGTGCTCGCCGACCAGGGCCACCACGTCGAGATCCGGGTCAGTACCACCAACAGCGACCCGTGGGACTTCATTCTGACTCCGGGCGGGGACTAGAGTCTAGGGAGCGCCGATACGGTGCCCGGCTTCGGCCGGTTTGGATTTAGCGGAGGTAAATAGTGGCCAAGGCAGCACCGGCGGAACAGTTGAAGTTGCTCGAATTGCAGGGACTCGATGCCAAGCTCAAGTCCTTGTCCAACCGCCGACGAAGCCTTGAAAGTGACTCCCGGATCACCGACCTGGAAGCCGCGCTCAGCGTGGCCAACGGTGAACTTGGCGCCGCGAAGGTGGCCGTCCACGACGCCGAGCTCGAGCTCAAGCGCTCAGAGGCCGACGTCGAGCAGGTTGCCTCCCGGATCGAACGCGACGAGGCGCGGCTCAACAGCGGCACCGGCCTGTCCAAGGATCTCGTTGCCCTGCAGCGCGACCTCGTCTCCCTGAACAAGCGCCGCTCGGACCTTGAGGACGTCGAGCTCGAAGTCCTTGAACGGCTCGACTCGCTCCGCGCCCGCCAGGGGGCACAGCAGCAGATCGTGGACGACATCCAGGGCTCCTTCGGCTCCATCCGTGCCGAGCTGGACGAGCAGCTGGCCGAGATTGCTGCCGAAGCCACTGTGGTGCGCGGGCAGCGTGCCGAGTTCGCCGCCGGACTCGACGCCGGGATGCTTGCCGTCTACGAGAAGACCCTGGCCAAGCGCGGCGTCGGCGCTGCCCGGCTCTTCCACGGCACCTCGGAAGGCTCCGGCATGCACCTCAGCCCCGGCGACCTGGCCGAGATCAAGGCCGCGGCTGAGGACGACATCGTGTTCTGCCCGGACTCCGGCTGCATCCTGATCCGCTCGGCCGAGTGGGCCTAGGCGGTTCCTAGCCCGGCAGGATGATGTTGAGCGTGTGCGGCTTTCGGGCCTTGCCCTCAACGAGTTCGGCAACCCACTTCTCCGCCGCCGCCTTCTGCAGCTGCGCCGGGGTTTGGGGAGCCTTGCCCCTGCGGCTGAGCAAATGCCGTGCCAGCTCGCCCCGGGTGTGCTTGGCAAAGTGGCTGACCACCTTGCGCACGCCGGCGGTCTCGGTGAAGACGTTCACGGCCACTGTCTGCTCCGGCGGGGGAGTCCATGCCGCGGCGTAGGTGCTGGACCGGCAGTCCACTAACAGCTCACCCGTAGTGGCCGCCGCCAGGGCGTCGCCCAGTTGCGGCTTCCAGAACGAGGCCAGCCGACCGACGTCGGGCAGCGAGATCCCCATCGAGAGGCGGTAGGCCGGTACGCGGTCGGCGAAGCGGATGGCGCCCCACAGGGCGGAAACCACCAGCACCGAAGCGTCGGCCTTCTTCCGCTGCGCCGGGGTCAGGGAGTCGTAGCCGAGGGCGTCGAAGAGCACCCCGGAATACACCTGGTGGGCCGGGGCGGCAGGTTCCGCGTGCAGGCGGGTGTTGCGTTCGACGTCGGAACTCAGCGAGGCGCCGACGCCCAGCAGCGCCAGGGCGTCCTCGTGGGCGCTGACGGTGCCGAGGGCGTCCAGGACCCTGGCCCGGGAGCTGTTGAGGGCGGGAAAGCTCAAGGCGCTCCAGTCGGCGGCGTCCCCGCCCACAGCGGGAGTCTTGCCCTCGGAGGGCGGCAGCAGAATTAGCACCGTACGATCTTACCGGCGGCGGGGGCCGCGGGTGCCGCAGTCCGGGGCCGGCGGCGGAGGGTTCAGGCGACGTGGTAGCCCAGAAATGACAGCACCTCGGGCAGGACGGACCGCCAGTAGCTGTAGTCGTGGCCGCCCGGCCGGAAACTCCCCTCGACATCGCCCGGCAGTCCTGCGCGGTAGGCACGGACCGTGGCGGCAAGCTCGTCCCCCGTGCCGCAATCGATCCGCTTGGGCACGGCCGCGAGCCGGGGCCGGAGCGCGAACACATCATGGGCCGCGAAGTCGGCCGGGCCGTCGAAGGCGGATTCCTGGCGTGGGTCGTAGTGGTCCCAGACCGCCGGGCTCATGGCCGCGACGGCGCGGACTCCGGGCAGCCGGCCCTGCGAGGCCAGCAGGAGGGCGCCGAAGCCTCCCATGGAGATGCCGAAGAGGCCGATCCTGCCAAGGTCGTAGCCCTGGCCGCCCAGGAACGGAACAAACTCCTTCACCAGCAACGACTGGGTGTCGCTGCCGTCGGCGCGGGGGTGCCACCAGGTGTTTCCGCCGTCCACCGCGGCGATCGCGAACGGCGCCCCACCGGCGTCCAGGTGCCGCTGGAGGGCCTCATGGGCCGCCATATCCTCCAGCAGGACGGTGTGGCTGCCGCCCAGTCCGTGAAGAAACACCGCCACGGGCAATTCGGGCAGCACGCCGCCGGGCGGCAATTCGGGTGCAGCCAGCGACCAATGGCTGGCGATCCCGGGGCGGAAAGCCGAGACGAATGAACCTGTTCTGGTCCGGACTGTCAACGGGGCGGCGGGAGCCGGCAGCGCTGTCGCCGTCGGGCTGGCCGGCGCGGGCGGGGAGCTCTCGGGAGGCGCTATGCCGTCAGTACAGGCTGTCAGGGCGGACGCGCCAAGGCCGATTCCTGCCAGCTCAAGCAGCCGGCGCCGGGTCAGGGCAGACTTGTCCATCCATCGATAATAGGCGCGCCGGTAATAGGCGCGCCGGTCCGGGCGTTACGCGGCCTTGATCGGTGACGCCGGTGATTCCGCCGGCGTCGCTGCGGGTGCAGCCGCCGACATCGCTGTCCGGGCCACATGGTCCTCGCGGGCCAGGAAGGCGGCCAGTTCGGCGATGGTGCTCATCAGGGGCGCCGGGAAGACGACGGTTGAGTTCTTGTCCACCCCGATCTCCACGAGGGACTGGAGATTCCGCAGCTGCAGGGCGACCGGGTGGGCCATCATGGTGTCAGATGCCGCGCCGAGCGCCACGGCGGCGATCGCCTCTCCTTCGGCCGCGATGATCTTGGCCCGCTTCTCCCGCTCGGCCTCCGCCTGCCGGGCCATCGCCCGCTTCATGCTCTCCGGAAGCTGGATGTCCTTGAGTTCAACGAGGGTTACTTCGACACCCCACTCCAGGGTCAGGGCGTCCAGGATTTTCCGGATGTCACTGTTGATGTGCTCGGTCTCGGACAGCGTCTGGTCCAAGCTGTGCCGGCCCACGACCTTGCGCAGGGTGGTCTGGGCGATCTGGTTGATAGCCGCCGCCACGTCTTCGATCGCCACAACGGACTTCACGGCGTCGATCACCCGGTAATAGGCCACTGCCGAGATGTCGACGCTGACGTTGTCCTGGGTGATGATGCCCTGCGACTGGATCGGCATCGTCACAATCCGCAGGCTCACCAGCTGAAGCCGGTCCACCACCGGGATGATGAACCGCAACCCGGGCATCCGGACCGCGACCACCCGGCCCAGCCGGAACAGGACGCCTAGTTCGTACTGGCGCACAATCTTGATCGACATCTTGGCGATAACAACCACCAGGACGATGGCGAGCAGCCAGATGATGATGGCGGTCCAGTTCATCGGGATCTTTTCCTTGACTAGCAGGAATCCTGCTCCAATTCTCCCACCGGCCGCCCCAAAAGACCCGGTGCGGCTGCGTCGTGGGGAGAACGTAGAATGGACAGCGGATGGGTTGACCAGGCGGCCGCGCGTCACGCAAGTGGCTCGAGGAACGTCCGGGCTCCGCAGAGCAGGGTGGTGGGTAACGCCCACTCGGGGTAACCCGCAGGCCAGTGCCACAGAGAACAGACCGCCTGCGTGCGGCGTGTGCTTGCACAGGCCGCACGGCAGGTAAGGGTGAAACGGTGGTGTAAGAGACCACCAGCTTCCCGGGTGACCGGGAAGGCTAGGTAAACCCCACCCGGAGCAAGGCCAGACAGGACACGTTTGAGGGCTGCTCGCCCGAGTGTTCGGGTAGGCCGCTGGAGGGCGTCGGCAACGGCGTCCGTAGATGGATGGCCGCTACTCCCTCGCCGGCAACAGCGCGGGAACACAGAACCCGGCGTATCGGTCAACCCATCCACCAAAACCGCCGGGTTACCCTGTCCTGCCCGGAGCGGGATTCGGCCCTCACAGGGTGCCAGCCGGGGGGCGCGTGCCTGCACGGTTGCAAGCTTGGGAAAACCTTGAGGCATGCTTGACATCATCCCGGCGAGCCCCGACACTTCAATGAACGCTTCAGGTGACGGTGCATGCGATGGTTGAGGAGTCATAGTGCCGGATGACGCAGCATACGACTATGTCATCGCCGGTGGTGGCACAGGCGGCAGCGTCCTGGCCGGGAGATTAAGTGAAGACCCAGCAGTTCGCGTGCTGCTGCTTGAGGCGGGCCGGTCCGACCGCCATCCTTTCATCCACATGCCCGCGGGCTTCCCGAGACTAAAGGGAGGCCCGTACCAGTGGGATTACAACAGCGTCCCGCAAAAGTACAGCAACGGCCGCAGCATCCCGCTCCCTCAAGGCCGCGTGCTCGGCGGCGGAGGGTCCATCAACTCCCAGGTCTTCACCCGGGGCGTGGCTGAGGACTACGACGGTTGGGTCGCGGACTACGGATGCGAGGGCTGGTCCGCCGCCGAGGTGTCCAAGTATTTCGTCCGCTCGGAGTCAAACTCCAGACTTTCAAGGCCCCACCACGGAACTCAAGGGCCTCTGGGCGTCTCTGACCCCCGGCGACCGCACACGCTCTCGGCGGCATTCGTGCAGGCGGGCCAGGAGTTCGGGCTACCCTACAACAACGATTTCAACGGCGCAAAGCAGCTCGGCGTCGGCTTCTACCAGACCACCACCAGGAACGGCCGACGGTGCAGTGCAGCCGTTGCCTATCTAAAACCCGCGCGCCAGCGGCCCAATCTTACGGTTCGAGTCAACGTAACCGTCTCAAAGGTGGTCATCAATAATGGCCGCGCCGTCGGCATCCAGGCCATCGAAGGCGGAGTGGAACGAACCTACGGCGCACGGCGTGAGGTGATCGTCGCCAGTGGCGCCTTCGGATCTCCGAAGTTGCTGCAGCTTTCGGGCATTGGAGACCCGGCAGACCTTGCTGCCGCCGGCATCGACGTTCTCCATGCGCTGCCGGGCGTCGGGAAGAACCTGCAGGACCACCTGGACTTGGACATAATCTACGAACTCACCGACGACCACAGCCTGGACCGGTTCAATCGCGTGCGCCCGGCGACCGTCATGGCCGGCCTCGAGTACCTGGCCTTCCGCTCGGGACCGTTCGCGTCCAACCTTGTCGAGGCCGGTGGCTTCAGCTACGCCAACACGAATGAGAAGACCCCTGACCTGCAGTTCCACTTCCTGCCAGCGGCGAGGTCGGAGCCGGGCATAGCGTCGCTGCGGCCCGGGTTCGGGGCGACGCTGAACTCGTACTTCCTGCGCCCACGCAGTCGCGGGACAGTTCGCGTCGAGTCCTCAGATCCCAGAAGGACACCGCTCATCGATCCGAATTTCCTCGCGGATGACTATGACCTGGAGATGACGATTGCCGGCGTGCGGCAGAGCCGCCAGATCATGGAGCAGCCGTCGATGGCAGCGTTCATCAAGGCGGAGCACATCGGTGACGGCTCAAGGGTCAAAACCCGTGACGAGTATGTGAATTTCGTGCGCTCCTACGGACGGACCTCCTACCATCCGGTCGGCACCTGTGCGATGGGAACCTCCGATGATTCCGTCGTCTCGCCGCGGCTGAAGGTCCATGGTCTTGAGGGATTGCGCGTGGTTGACTCCTCGATCATGCCCCGCCTGATCAGTGCCAACACCCAGGCGCCCACGATCATGATCGCGGAAAAAGCTGTGGACATGATCCTCGAGGACGCAGGCAGGGCGACACCCGGCGTCGGTGGATTCGCCGGTTCCTGCAGCGTCCCAGACGGTGTGTGAGTCATTTCACGCGCAACAAGGCACCTCACCCTGCCGGGCCGCCCGTAGAATTGATGGTGAACGTAGAAGTTCTGCCGCCGGGTCTGCGTTCGCAGCCGGCGGATTTTTCTTTGCGCTCGATGAGGCGCCCGGGGTGGACCGAATCCCCGCCGGTGCCCGGTACCGGACACCCTCCGGCGGCCGACTTCCCCCTACGAGGACGTAGGGGGTGGATTCTAGGAAGGTAGTTCTGTGAGCCAGACGTCAGATTCTTGTCTTGATACGTGGATGGGCCGTGAGGCGCTCGCCGAGGCCATGATCCCCGTGATCGGCCGGCTGTACCGCGAGAACAACGTGGTGACCTCCATCCACGGACGCAGCCTGATCAACAAGTCCACCATGAATATCCTCAAGGCCCACCGCTTCGCCCGCCGGATGAGCAAGGAAGAACTGCGCCTCGAGGAAACGGCCCCGCTGTTGGAGGCCCTGACCAAGCTGGACCTCGGCGCAGCGGCAATTGATATTGCCCGCCTCACCGAGAAGTACCGCGCCGAGGGCGACGGCGCCAGCCTGGATGCCTTCCTCCGCGAGGAACTCGCCGAGGTTGTCGGCAAGCGCGGCGGCGACGACCGCACCAGCACCGACGTCGTCCTCTACGGCTTCGGCCGCATCGGCCGGCTCCTGGCCCGGCTCCTGATCGAAAAGGCAGGCGGCGGCCACGGCCTGCGCCTGCGCGCCATCGTGGTCCGCCGCGGTTCCGATAACGACCTTGCCAAGCGCGCGAGCCTGCTGCGCCGCGACTCCGTCCACGGCTCCTTCGAAGGCACCATCAAGGTGGACCTCGAAAACGACACCATCACAGCCAACGGCGTCCAGATCCAGGTCATCTACTCGGACAACCCTTCCACGGTGGACTACACCGCCTACGGCATCCACGACGCGCTCGTCGTGGACAACACGGGCCGCTGGCGCGACGCCGAAGGCCTGTCCCAGCACCTGTTGAGCAAGGGCGTCGCCCGCGTTCTCCTCACCGCCCCGGGCAAGGGCGAACTGAAGAACATCGTGCACGGCATCAACCACGGCACTATCGCCGACTCGGACACGATCGTCTCGGCGGCCTCCTGCACCACCAACGCCATCACCCCGGTGCTCAAGGCGATCAACGACCGCTACGGCGTGGTGCACGGGCACGTGGAGACAGTCCACTCCTTCACCAACGACCAGAACCTGATTGACAACTTCCACAAGGGTGACCGCCGTGGACGCTCTGCCGCGCTGAACATGGTGATCACCGAGACTGGTGCCGCCAAGGCCGTCGCCAAGGCGCTGCCGGAACTGCTCGGCAAGCTCACGGGCAGCTCCATCCGCGTCCCCACCCCGGACGTGTCGCTGGCCATCCTGAACCTGAACCTGGACAACGGCACCACCAAGGACGAAGTCAACGACTACCTGCGGGAAATGTCGCTGCACTCCGAGCTGCGCAAGCAGATCGACTACATCGATTCGCCCGAGGTTGTCTCCACGGACTTCGTCGGCTCGCGCCGGGCAGGCATCGTTGACGGCCTGGCCACCATCTCCAACGACAAGAACCTCGTCCTGTACGTCTGGTACGACAACGAGTTCGGCTACAGCTGCCAGGTGGTCCGCGTCATGGAGGAAATGGCCGGGGTCAACCCGCCGTCCTTCCCCGCCAAGGACGCCGCCTCCATCCTTGAGGCCGCCGGGCTGCCCGTAGAGGTCTAGTCCGCGGGGCCAAAGGTCCCTGACCGGGACATGTTCCTCCTTTCCCGGCCGATGCACTGGAATCGGCCGGGAAAGGGCACCACAATGGTGCCATGGAACAGAACCCGGCTCTTGAACACGAGACCACCCTGGAACACGCGCTGGACGTCGCACGGGGCAACGCGAAGGAAGCGAAGCGGCTGCTGGACGACGCCATCGTCAAACGCGGGGCCGGTGAAGTCAACGACGACCGGGTGAGCCAGCTCCAGGACCTGCTGGATCTGGCCAACGAAGACTTGAAACGGGTCACGCGGGACCAATAGCCCCGGCGTTCCGCCACCCGTCCCCAACACTGTGGACAACCTCCCGGGTGTCTGAACGCCCGGGTAGGCTCAGGGCGTGCAGCCAGAACGCCGCCAGCGGCCGCCCTCATGACCGTCACCTGGACGGAATTTCGCAACGCCCGGCGCCGCTCCCGCCAGGCGTGGGTTCTTCTGGCCGCAGCCGGACTGGCCCTCCTCGGCACCGTGGTCTGGTTCTTCACGGCCGGCCAGTTTGTCGTCGCGGAGCCGCAGACCCCGGGCCCCAGCGAGGCCCCCGTGCTTGCCGGCGGGTGGATGTACGCGGTGGACCCAGTCCGGGCCGTGCCGGAAGGACGCGCCGCCGGCGCGCTCGACACCCTTGCGGTCAAGGGACGGTCGGCGAAGGACAACTATGACCGGGGCGCCTTCGGCCAGGCCTGGCTCGACGTCGACCGCAACGGCTGCGATACGCGCAACGACATCCTCCGACGGGACTTGGCGGCCGCCGAATTCGTCCGCGGCTCCCGGTGCCAGGTGGCCGGCGGCACGTTCCAGGAACCCTACACCGGCCGCATGATCGCGTTCCGGCGCGGCGCCGAGACCAGCGCAGCGGTGCAGATCGACCACGTCGTGGCGCTGGGCGACGCGTGGCAAAAGGGCGCCCAGCAGCTCACCGCGCAGCAGCGCGAACACCTGGCCAACGATCCCCTCAACCTGATCGCCGTCGACGGTCCCGCCAACCAGGACAAAAGCGCCTCCGACGCCGCCACCTGGCTGCCGCCCAACAAGGCTTTCCGCTGCCACTACGTGGCCCGCCAGATTTCCGTCAAGGCCGCCTACCGGTTATGGGTCACGCCCGCGGAGAAGGAGGCGATGAAACGGATCCTCGCCTCGTGCCCAGGGCAGCAGACGATCGTTGCGCGGTGACGGCACTATGTCCTGTCCTGTCCCGTCCTTTCGTGCCTGGCGCAGGGATTCAGTGGCCCAAGCATAGGATCCGCCCCTCGCCCCTTCCGGGCTGGAGGACCCTTGCTGCCGTTCTGCTGTCCGGCGAGAATGGGCGCGGGACAAACCTCGCACCGGAATACTGGAACGGAAACCATGGCACATCGCACGGACGATTCTGGCAAGGGGCACTCCGGTCACAGGAAGGGCTCCGCACGGCGGCGGGCTCGGCTCGACGTCGGAATCTACGAGGCCGAACTTCTCCGGCTCCAAGCAGAACTGGTTGCCCTTCAGGAGTGGGTCCGGAGCACCGGGGCGCGGGTTCTGGTTATCTTTGAGGGGCGGGACGCCGCCGGCAAGGGGAGCGCTATTAGGCGGGTCACCGAGTACCTGAATCCGCGGTTTGCCCGGATAGTAGCGTTGCCGGCGCCGACGGAGCGCGAACGCGGTGAATGGTACTTCCAGCGCTATGTGCCGCATCTCCCCGCAGCCGGGGAAATAGTCCTGATGGACCGCTCCTGGTACAACCGCGCCGGCGTCGAACACGTTATGGGCTTTTGCACCCCGGCGGAGCACAAACGCTTTATGGCGCAGTGCCCGGTCTTTGAACGGCTCCTCATTCAGGACGGCATTCTGCTCTTCAAGTACTGGTTCTCGATCAGCCATGCGGAACAGGAGCGGCGGTTCAAATCCCGTCTGGATGATCCCATGCGGCAATGGAAGCTCTCACAGATGGACCGGGAGGCAATCTTGCGCTGGGAAGACTACTCGCGGGCCAAGGACGACATGTTCATGCAGACGGACACCGCGGAATCACCGTGGTATGTCGTGGAAGCCGAAGATAAACGCCGGGCTAGGATCAACCTCATCGCCCACCTACTCGCCAGCATCGATTACAGCGAAGTACGGACAGAGCCGGTGACCTTGCCGGAGCGGCCGAAGGCCGTCAACTACACGCGCCCGCCGCGGGAGCTATTCCGCTATGTCCCGGACTTCGCGGCAAGCCTGGAAAAACCGGCCGAGGACTGAGCGCAATTGACTTGCTCAGTAGACTGCAGCATGGACATTGTGCGATACATAACGCCGCTGCTGGGCACGTGGCAGGGACAGAACCGCTCCCGGATCATGCCCACGGACGACTACCAGGACTCGGCGGCCACCGCCACTGTCACGGTGACGGCCGCGCACTTCGCGAGCGTCGCCTACACCTGGTCGGACGGTGAGAGCCCACAGGAAGGCCTGTTGCTCCTGGCCGGCGGGGCGTCCGACGCGGAGCCCGCCACTGCGGTGTGGGTGGACTCCTGGCACACGGGCAAGGCACTGATGCAGTTCTCCGGGACCGTGGMCGGGGGCGGTGTCCTGCGGCTCAACGGCTCCTACGCGGCGCCGACCGGCCCGGACTGGGGCTGGCAGATCCACATCCACCCGGGGGAGGGCCAGGGCCGACGCATCACCATGCACAACGTCGTCCCAGGTGAAGACCCCTATCAGGTGGTGGAGTTGGTACTCGAACGGTAGGGTACCGGCATGGACATCATCCTCGTACCCGGATTCTGGTTGGACGCCTCGTCGTGGGAGGACGTCACCCCGCCGCTCACCGCTGCCGGGCATAAGGTCTACCCGCAGACACTGCCGGGCCTTGAATCTGCCGATGCGCCGCGCGCCGGGATTGGCCTGCGCACCCACATCGACGCCGTCGTGGCGAAGATCGATACCTTCGACGCGCCCGTGGCCCTGGTGGGCCACTCCGGCGGAGGGGCGATCATCCACGGCGCCGTCGATGCCCGCCCGGACAGGGTGGCCCGGGCAATTTACGTGGACAGCGGACCGCTCGCCGACGGTGGTCTCATCAATGACGAACTCCCGGCCGACGGCGACGACGTGCCCCTGCCGCCGTGGGAGCTCTTCGAGGATGCGGACCTCACC
>NZ_JBFUJJ010000039.1:0-24933 GCF_056401435.1 Arthrobacter sp. P4_F10 | reverse complement strand
TTTCAGGGCAGTGTGGGTCCGGAGGGGCTCTGCCACTGAAGCGCCGATAGTCATGCGTGGATTCAAAGACGCCACTGGATTCTGAAGTACCATTCCCATCCGGGAACGAATGGTGCGCAGTGCCTTGGGTTCGAGCTTGCCGAGGTCATGTCCTTCAAAGACAGCCCGCCCGGATGTTGGGCGCATCAGCTGCATGGCGCAGCGGGCGAGGGTACTTTTGCCGGAGCCGGACTCTCCGACAAGGCCGTAGACCGTACCTTCCTTGATGCTGAGGGAGACGTTGTCGACTGCGGTGAAGACTCTTCTTTGGTGCGGGAACGTTTTGACGATGTTTTCGAGGGTGAGAACGTTGGTCATAGTTCGCCTTCCTGGAGGCAGGCGACTGCCTGGTGTGGCCCGGTCTCGGTGAGCAGCGGGTCGGTGAGGGAGCAGTCGGTGACTGCATGTGAGCAACGGTTTCTGAAGGCGCACCCGGTGAGGGATAGGAGGTTCCCCGGGACTGTYCCAGGGATGGCGGTCAGTCGCTGGCCGTGGGTTCGGCCTGCTGGGAGGGCGCCGAGGAGGCCGCGGGTGTATGGGTGGCGGGGGTTGTTCATGACCGCGTCGACGGTTCCGGTTTCGATCACCCTGCCTGCGTAGAGGACTGCCACGCGGTCGCAGACATCGCGGATGATGCCAAGGTTATGGCTGATGAGCAGCACACCGAACCCGAACTTGTGTCGGAGTTCGTCTATGAGGACCAAAATTTGCCGGGCAACAGTGACGTCAAGAGCCGTTGTGGGCTCATCGAGGATCAAAAGCCGGGGCTTGCGTAGCAGAGCCATGGCAATCATGGCCCGCTGCAGCATTCCGCCGGACAATTGGTGCGGGTAGCTGCGGTAGACCCGTTCAGGGTCGGGAAGGCCGACCAGGCTTAGGTGACGAATGATTTCAGCTTTGCCTTCGGACCTCGAGATTTGCCGGTGCCGGCTCAGGACATCGCTGAGTTGGCGGCCGAGCGTGAAGACAGGGTTGAAGGCAGTTCCGGGGTTTTGGAATACGATGGCCACCGAGCCGCCTGCTTCTGACGAGGCCTGTGAGGGATCGTTGCCGATGGTCACTTGCCCCGTGCGCCGTGCGCCGCGTGGAAGGATCCCCAAGGCTGCGAGTCCTGTCAGGGACTTGCCGCACCCGGTTTCCCCCACCAGGCCGAGGATTTCACCGGCGGAAACATCGAGGTCGATCCCGCGGACGGGGCGGTTGGTGAGCGTTCCCCGGTCGGTGAATTCGACGTTGAGGTCGCGGATGCTAAGTACGTGGGTCATCGCTTTACCTGCCTGGGGTCAAGGAGGTCGCGCAGCGAATCTCCGAGGAGGTTGAATCCCAGGACGGCCAGAAAGATGGCCAGGCCCGGAAAGGTGGCTATCCACCAGGAACTGAATATGAGCCCGCGCCCTTCAGCGACCATGAGACCCCAGTCGGGCAGGGGCGGCTGCGTTCCAAGGCCGATGAATGCCAGGGACCCGGCGGCCAGGATCACAGTGCCGATGTCGACGGTGGCTTGGACGAGGATGGGTGTCATGCAGTTGCGAAGTACATGGCGGCTGATGATGAGCAGTTGCGGAATGCCCATGGCGCGGGCTGCTTCGACATAGGAGCGTTCCCGAAGGGATTTTGCTTCCGCTCGTACAAGGCGCGCATACCAGGGCCACCAGCTGATGGCCAAGGCGATGCCGGCGTTGGTCAGGCTGGGCCCCAGGATCGCAACGGTCACCATGGCCAGGAGCAGAGGCGGGAAGGCTTGGAAGATCTCGGTCACACGCATCAAGGCTTCGTCGAGCCAGCCGCCGCAGTATCCGGCGACAGCGCCGAGGGGAATGCCGATGAGGGCCGCGGCCGCGACAACGACGGCAGAGATGGTCAGCGCCGGGTTCGCGCCCATGATGATGCGGCTGAGAACGTCACGACCGAGTTGATCGGTGCCGAGCCAGTTCCAGGCGTTGGGAGCGAGGTTTCGGGCCGAGGCATTGGTCGCCCCCATGCCCTGATCAGGGAAAGGTGCCAGCCATTGCCCAAAAACAGCAAGGATTACGACAAGGACTATGATCATCGCGCCAACAGCGGCCAAACGGTCACGGCCCAGGGTCTGTTTAAGTAGTTTGATCGGTTTGAGGGTGGCCTGTTCTCCGGCCGGCCCGGAACGGGTCGGGGCGGGGATTTGGGTCGTGGGGCTCATGACATGCTCACTCTGGGGTCGATTCGGGATTGCAGGATGTCCACGAGGAGGTTGGCCAGCAGGTATGCTGTGGCGCCCATGAGCGTAATTGCTATGATGGCTGGGTAGTCCACTGCAAGCATCGAAGATGTAGCGAACTGCCCAATTCCTGGCCAGTTGAAGACAGCTTCGACGAAGAATGTTCCGGTCAGGGCGTAGGCGGCAGCCATTCCGGCGATAGACAGGACTGGTGGTAGAGCATTTTTCAGGGCCAGGCGCCAACGGATGGCGGTCTCCCTCAGACCGTAGGCCCTGGCGGTGAAGATGTAATCCTGGTTCATGACATCGAGCATGGCGGCCCTGGTCATTCGTGCAACGAGTCCGAGAGGGTATGCGGCCAAGGTGAGGGCCGGCAGTATCACGTGCTGCAACCCATCGGTGAAGGCCACGCCGTTGCCGGTGATCATGCTGTCTAACAGGGGAAGCCCGGTCACGTGAGAGATGGGGTTGGAGTATTTGATGGAGTTGCTGAATTGCCCAGTGGCCGGAAGTATGCCCAGCCCCCCAACGAACAACAGTTGAAGGAGTAGTCCGAGCCAGAAGGCGGGCACGGAAATCCCTCCGATGGAGAGGAAACGGATTGCTCCGTCGATGAATCCGCCGGGCCGGTGGGAGGCAACCACGCCCAAGATGACCCCTGCCGAAACAGCGAGAACCATGGCAAACCCGATGAGTTCCAATGTGGCTGGGAGGCGGGTGAACAGCTCGTCCAACACGGGGCGTTTTGTGGCAAGGGACTGGCCCCAGTCCCCGGTGATCAGCTTTGCGACGTAGTCGAAGTACTGCTCGAGGATCGGACGGTTAAAGCCGAGGTGCTCCCGGACCCTGTCCAGCTCGGCTGGGGGCGCCTTCGGGCCGGCGTAGATGACGGCCGGGTCGCTGGGAACGATGCGGGCAAGGATGAAGACGATCGCTGTGAGCACGGCGAGAACCAGCACCGAGGTGATGAGCCGCCGGGCGACGAAACGCAACATGGTTCTCCTTTTCTTGATTGGTGTGGCGGGATGGGCGGGCAGGGCAAGGGCCCGGGCTTTGTTGGTGCAGCCCGGGCCCTGACTGCGTCGTATCGTTTAGGCGGCGCGTTTGATGGGGGCGAAGAAGGCCGTGAACGGGTAATTTTCGTTGAAGGGGGGAACTTCCAACCCGGCCGGAACGACTGAGACTGTGCGGGCATCGTAGAGGAATGCGGCAGGTGCTTCCCTATAGAGGAGGTCCATGGCTTCCTTATAAAGGCCCTGGGCTGCGTCCCTGTCCGTTCCCGTCAAGGTTGCCGCCTTGTCAACCAATTTGTCGTACTCCGGGGAATTCCAATAGCTCAGGTTGAAGGATGGCTTTTCGCTGGAATGGAACAGCGTCGTGAGATTGTCGCTGCCGGCGTCGCTGTAAGTCGGCCAGTAGTTAAGTACAAAGATGTCCTGGGCGCTCTGAGGATCAGCCTTTGCGCTGTCCCATTGCTGGTTGAAAAGTTCGGCTTTCACGTCCAGCTTCACACCGATTTTGGCGAAGGCGTCCTTGATCAGTGGTACAAACCGTGCTTCCGCGGGATTCTCGGAGGCGTAGGTGAGTTTGAGGTTCATGCCGTCGGCATGACCAGCTGAGGCCAATAGTTGCTTGGCCTTTTCCAAGTCCTGGGAGTACTGCGGGACGTCCTGGCTGTAGGGGAAGATGCCGCTGGGAGCAGGGCCGTGGGACTGCGTGCCGTAGCCCTGCCCTCCGATGTCAATGATCTCTTTGTACGGAATCGCGTAGCTGAGCGCGCGGCGGACCTCCGGGTCGTTGAGTGGTGCGCGGCTGGTGTTAAACATGGCCAGGAAGTTGAACGGTGAGTTGAAGTCTTTCACCGTGAACTTCGGATCGATGGCCAGGGTCTTGACGTTTTCCAAGGGAATGTTGGTCGCGTAGTCCACCTCACCTGCGGTCAGCATCTGCTGGGCCGTGACTGCATCCGGGGTGATAGAGATGTCGACAAAGTCGAAGTGCGATGTAGCCTTTTTGTTCCAGTAGCCGTCGTACTTCTTCAGCACGACCTTAGAGCCGGGCTTGTAGGAGTCGATGGTGTAGGGGCCGGAGCCCGCGTCGATTCCGGCCTCGAAGTACTTGTCATTCTTGGCGGATGCGGCCAGGGCCTTCGGGGCAACGATCCAGGCGCCGTAGGTCGAGGAGGCGACGAGGTCCATCGGCGCAGCGTACTTCAGCTGCAGCGTGACAGTGGAGTCGTCCGGGGCGGTAACGCTCTCCACCGGTGCCCAGATGAAGGATGCGGCTGCATGGTCCCTGGCAGCGTCGATGCTGGCTTTGACCGCCGCGGCATTGATCGGCTCGCCGTCGTGGAAGGTGGCTCCGGAGCGGATCTTGAATGTCCAGGATTTTCCGTCGGCACTGGCGCTCCAGGACTCGGCTATTGCCGGGGAATACGCTTCTGCGGAACCTGCAGGGTTCTTCCAAAGCAGGGGTTCGTATATGTTGCCCATGTAGAGGGCTTCGGTGGAAAACGAACGAACCGGATCCCACGTAGTGATGGCTGCAGATGCGGCCACAGAGAAAACGTCGGGGCCGGAAGAAGCTTTGGGTGCGGCAGGACTGCATCCCGCCGCGCTAAGGGCAACGACGGCGGCTGTGGCCGTGACAAGCACGGTCCGAGCCGGGTGTGGAAATGAGAGTGCCAACAGAGACTCCTTGAAGAAGGATGGGATGTGTGACGAGTCTAACTAGGTGTACCTATGCCTGGGAAATGCCTATGATGAGTAAAACTCATACCTTGGAGGCATAGTGGACTTGAGGCACTTGACGTATTTCCTGAGCATCGTTGATGAAGGATCAATCAATGCTGCTTCACGCTCTTTGCGGGTGGCCCAACCATCGTTATCCCGGCAGCTTCGCTCCTTGGAGCAGGACCTGGGACTCACCCTCTTCGATAGGTCAGGAGCAAAATTGTCGCTGACCGCGGCGGGCACTGCGTTTCTGCCCATCGCCAAGGACCTGGTCACCCGCGCCGCCCAGGCCAAATCATCCGCGCGGGCGATGGCCGGAGGTTCGGTGCAACGGCTTACGATAGCGGCAGCCTCTGCCACCGTTGCCGACATCATCGCCCCTTTCATTGTTTCGCAGGGGCCCGATGGAGTCCTGACCAATGTTGTCGAGGCGACCCCTGAGTTTGTCTACTCGGCGTTGCAGGACGGTAAGGCTGACTTTGCTCTGGGAACAAAGCCCCCACCATCCGAGCTCGAATCGGTTGTAGTTGGCAGGGCGTTCCTTTGGGCCCAGTGCAACGCCGAACACCCTCTTGCCGGGAGGGAGAAAATCAGCCTCCAGGAACTCGTCCAATGGCCTCTCATAACCATGACCGCTGATTTTGGTGTCCGCACAATGTTCGATGATGCTGTTAGCACTGAGCGCCTCACCTACACGACCGGATTTGAAGTACGCTCGGCCGTGGTCGGCCAAGCCTTGGCAGCCGCCGGCAAAGGCATCTGCGTGCTCTCGGATGATCCGAATTTCGGGGTGCACGCCATGCCCATCACTCATCGGGGAAAGGACCTCGTGTTCACTCTCTTCGGCGTCTGGAATCCGCTGCATTTCGCCGCGCCTGCGATAAGGGAGTGCCTGCAGAACCTTTCACGTTTCACCTCGCAGCTGTACCCCGCCGCTCGAATATAAAAAGGGATGCAATCCTCAACTCCCGGCCCTGTGGTTGAGGGGCCTCTCGAACTCTGAGTGATAGCTCACGAGATTCGCGGGGCGCGGCTCCGGGGGCAGTGGCCATCGACAGGAGCTCTCGAAGCTACTTCCACTGCCTATATAACGCCGATACTGGACCTTTCGTGAACCTGGGGGAGTGGTCGAACCAGGCACTCTTCGCGCGCAGGAGGCTGGGTGCGAGAGCCTGGCGAGTTCCTTGACTTCTTTCAGGACCGCACGCGCGGCTGCCGCGTCGTGAAGCTCGGCAGGTACTTCTCCTGTTCTTCGATCTTCCGGCGGTAGAAGTCGTGGGCGCTTTTTTTGTGATCCCCGGCGATTCGCGGATCTGGGCCCACGTCGGTCCGGATGCCGCGGCATCCTTTGGGGTCAACGACCCTGAGGACTGCATCGCCGGAGCATGCCGACGCACCGGGGCGGGCGCCCGATGAGTGGCGCCCGTCAACTTGCCTGTGTCCGCTGTTGCTCGGGGAGTCAGCTGAGATGCAAGTTGTTGCCGGTCTTGGCTTTTACCATGTTCGTCGCGTAGCTGATCAGGAATTCGTACTCGTCTTCCGGCGTCAGGTCGCCGAGGAGTACATCCATAACGAGGCCGTCCTCGAGGGCTACGAAGCTCCGGGCCAAGAATCCGGCTGGCGCTGAGAGGGTGAAGGCATCCTCCTGCGCGCCTCGTTCCAGGATCCCTTTGTAAAGGTTCGTTTGACGCTCCACGAACGCCATTTGCTGCCGAGCGGCTGCTTTGTTGCGCAGATAAACTGGGATGAGTTCCACGAGGATCCGGGAAGCGGTTTCGCTTTCCCCGGGCCAAGGTACGCCCGAGTGGATGCAGGCCCTCAGTTGCGCTTCAGGGTCGCTTTCGGCTTGGATGCGGGCCTCCCGGCGGTCACAGTACTCCGTAACTCCTTGATGGAAGACCTCGCTGAAGAGCTCGTCGACGTCCCGGTAGTAGTACAGCACCGCAGCCGGGGTGACGCCCGCTTCGTTGGCAATGTCGGAAAGGCGGGCCGCTGATGACCCTCTGTCCAGCAGGACTCGTCCTGCTGCTGCTACGAGTTGATCCCGGCGGGCTGTCTGATTCCGTGGTCTTGCCATGCTCACCATGCTTTCACACGGGCCTCGAAGTGACCCTTGACACACCCAGGTCCGTTAATTATTCTTTAATTAATCTTTAGTTAATGAAATCTCCCACGCTAGGAATGCTACCGTCATGACTCGACTTCTCCCTCTGGCTCTTGTGCAATCACCCGCTGAGTCCTTGACTGATTTTGCTGCCGGTCTCGAGCGAAGGGTCAAAGCGCATGCCGTCGCCGACCTTTTCGTTTACCCGGAGCTTCACTTGAACACGGTAGATTCTGCCGGGTTTGTGGACCGGCAGGCCTACATGGAAGCCTCGGCCGAACCTCTTGATGGCCCGCGCGGCCGTACCCTTGCCGAGCTTGCTGGAGACCTTGGGACCTGGCTTTTGCCTGGCAGCGTGCTTGAACGTGGTACGGACGGGCATATCTACAACACCGCCGTCGTCTACTCTCCACAAGGAAAAGCAGTAGCCGCGTACCGAAAGATCTTTCCCTGGAAGCCCTATGAGACTGTTTGTTCCGGTAAGGACTTCGTGGTCTTCGACATGACCGGCTACGGCCGCGTCGGTTTGTCGATTTGCTACGACGCATGGTTCCCCGAACACAGCAGGCACCTGGCCTGGATGGGGGCAGAGCTCGTCCTCAATGTTGTCCAGACCCCGACCAACGATCGTGTGCAGGAAGTTGTTATCGGCCAGGCCAACGCAATCGTGAACCAGAACTTCGTTGCGAGTGTGAACGCGGCGGGCCCACACGGGGTTGGACGGAGTTTCCTGGTTGATCCTGAAGGCCGCGTGCGAATTTCGGCAACCGGACCCGAAGACGCGACATTGGTTGATGTCATCGACCTGGACCAAGTAGGGAACGTACGCCAATATGGCACAGCGGGCGTCACCCGCCCCTGGGACCAGTTCGCTGAAAACGACGACAGCATTCCATTGCCGCTCTACGCGGGCCAGCTTGATCCCCGCCTGTGGCGGCAGACCAACGCCCCGTCACCCCTGACCAACCTCAGCACTGCCCCAGCCTAAGGAACTCCCCATGTCCGCTGAGAACATTAAACTTACCCCCAAGCTATCCCTGCTGTCGGTGGTCGTGTTCGGCTTGGCCTATATGGCTCCGGGAATCGTAATGACGATCTTCGGTATCATCTCCTCCACCAGCGACGGAACAGCCCCGACAGCATTCGCCCTCGCCACGGCCGCGATGCTGCTGACTGCCCTCAGCTACGCGAAAATGGCAAAGATCTTTCCGAACTCGGGATCGGCCTACGTGTATGCACGACGGCTCCTCGATTCCCGTGTCGGTTTCCTCGTCGGGTGGGCGATCCTCCTCGACTACCTCTTCCTTCCCACCGTGGCCTGGCTGTTCCAATCGTTCTACCTTGCAGCGCAGTTTCCCGGCATCCCCGTCTGGGCCTGGCTCGCTCTGAACGCTGGACTAACAACGATCATCAACGTCACGGGAATCGTGCTCACTGACCGTGTCAATAAAACGCTGACCCTTCTGGTTGTTACCCTCATCGGGATCTTCATCGCCTACTGCCTGGCCTACCTCGGGGGAAACCCGCCCGCGTCGTTCACAGACCCCTTCTGGAACAATGCCACGACGGTCGGCGGCGTCGCTGCCGCAGCCGCTATCGCTGCCTACGCCTTCCTGGGATTCGACGCCGTCAGCACACTCAGCGAAGAAACCAAAAACGCCCAGCGCAACATTCCCCGCGCGATCCTCCTGACCGTCCTCGTCGGCGGAATAATCTTCGTCGTGGTCTCCTACATCATGCAGCTCGTTCACCCCGGCGGAGACTTCGAGGAAGCAGCGACAGCAGCATACTCCATGCAGGTCCTCGTCGGCGGGCAGTTCTACGCCAACATCACCAACATGCTCTTCATCATCGGTGGGTTTGCGTCCGGGCTCGCCATCCAGGCCAGCACCAGCCGCCTCCTCTACGTCATGGGCCGCGACGGAGTCCTACCCCGCCGGCTCTTCGGCCGCCTCCACCCCCGAACCAAAACGCCCATCTTCAACCTGGTCCTCGTCGGTGCCGTGGCCATGCTGGCACTGAACATCTCCTTGGAAACCGCAACCTCCTTCATCAACTTCGGGGCCTTCCTGGCATTCACAGCCGTCAACCTCTGCGTCATCGCCTACTTCATCCGAAACCGCCGGCAAGGCAAAAAGCTTTCGATCATTGGCTTCATCGTCCTACCAATACTGGGCGCCGCCGTCGACATCTACCTTCTAACCCAGCTCAGTCCCATCGCCATCACCATCGGCTGCTGCTGGATCGGTCTGGGCGTTCTCTACCTCGTCTTCCTCACCAAAGGATTCCGCAAGGAACCACCAGAGATGGACCTCCACGACCGTGAGAGCCAGCCGGGCGAACCCACCAAGGAGGTTCAGCAACCAAACACTGACGACACACAGTCAACCAAGCAGACTGCCACCCAAGCGCAGCCCACCGAAATCTAAAACCCCGAGGAGCCATAAGGACGGGCCAGGCGCCAGCCTCCAGGCCCGTCCCTGTGTGTGGCGTACGCGATCTCAAGAAGCGGGACCTTGTCAGTTTCATTTGCCACCGTTCCCGTATCACGATGGGCGCTCTCCAAAGTCCGTACCGTTCCGAGTGACAACCCACTGCATCCCGGGCTGCGGAACCGCAACCCGGGATGCAGTGCAAGTTCGGGGGCAAACCTCCGGTCAAGAGAAATCCGATCGGGCGAGTCTGCCATCGCTGAAAGCCATTTCTTCGTCCCAAAGAGCCGATTCGCTACGTGCGTGCCCACATCATGAGCATCAAATCAAAGGCGATATTAAGAGCAAAGCAGGAGTCCAATGATTATCACGATCGAGGCCGACCGCTACTTCCACATCACAGGCCTATCCCCGACGGAAATCGAAGACAGTATCAACACGGCTGTCGAGATGGCCCGTGACCACTCGGTGAGTGAAGGATGGCAGGGCATTCTCGTCACCCGCCACGGACCTGACAATTACACAGTGAACCTCAGCGCTGATGTTCCCTACGGAGTAACTGTGGAACGGGACCTGCCGCAAGAAGTCCCGAGCAGGTGCCGGACGGCTGAGAGCTCACCGCAGCCGTGCCGGCAGTAGACTGAACATCAGCGAGCGGACTGCCGTGGTACCCGGTCGCCGGCCGGTACGCTCCGGCAGCGCGCGTCGTCCGACGGAGAGGACCTCAGCGATGGAGCTGACCTATGTGATGGCCGAGAGCGCCCCGGCGCCCGTGGGCCCCTACTCCCAAGCGTGCGGTATACCGAATGGTCTGCTGTTCCTTTCGGGGCAGACGCCCATCGACCCGGCGACCGGGCAGCTGGTCGGCGGTGGCATCGAGGAGCAGACCGCACGCGTCTTCGACAACCTTGGCCTCGTCCTCGAGGCGGCCGGCAGCAGCTGGCGCGATGTCGTCAAAGTCAGCGTCTTCCTCGTCGACATGGACGACTTCGCAGCGATGAACGCCGTGTACGCGAGGTACTTCGACGGCCAGTACCCCGCGCGCACGACGGTCGCCGTCGCCGGGCTCCCGCTCAGGGCGCGCGTCGAGATCGAACTGCAGGCGATGCGCCGAGTGGGGTGATCCAAACGCACGAGCACCTCGATTCGCTCACTCCCGAGATCGTCGACACAGCCAGAGAAGCCCTACCCATCGGCAACTAAGGCCTGCGAATTTACTGCCAAATAGCGCTGCGATCCACAAAATAACCGTGTGAATCGCAGAGCTATTTGGCGTTGTTTTGGCGTGCCTCTGGTGCACTCGCCGCGGCGTGCTGCCGGCCCGGGCGAGGGTGCTGTTGACTGCAGGCGGGCTAGTGCTTGGACAAGCGTGGACGGGAGCGCTCGATGATGCTGGACGTGGCAGTTGCTGCTGTGAGGGCGGTCGCCAGCAGAAGCGGTGCCCAGACCGTTTGTGTGATGGTTGCACCCGCGACGGCTGTTCCGGCTGATCCTGCAGCGATCTTGAGTGCGCCTACCCAGATGAAGACTTGGCCGCGAGCTTCGATGGGGGCGTATTCGCTGCGCGCGGCGAGTGTTGAGGCGAAGAACATCGCGTTGGCGATCCCTGCCAGGCCGAAGGCAATGAGGGAGGTGGGGAGTGTCGGAGTGAGCATCACCAGTATCAGCGTTGCCGCGACGAGTGCGGCGAGGGAGCTCATGAGAGGGTCTGCGTCGCGGCGAAGCGGTCGGAGCATGAGCCCTGCTGATCCGAGGAGATTTCCTATCCCGTAGGCTGCGACCAGTGTTCCGGCGGCTGAGGCCCCGCCGTACGCGGGAGCTGTCGCAACGGCGTAGATCGGTAGCGCGGCGACAGAGAATGCGACGGTCACGGTGAGTCCGAGGGTGCGGCGAAGCGGACCACGTGCCCAGATGAGGCTCAGTGTTCGACCGGGGGACGGCACGTCAACGGCCTTGTTGGGTGGCTCTTGCCTGGGGAGTGCGAGGACGGCTCCCGCACCAACGACGGCGGCTCCGGCCAGAACCAGTGTCGCGGTGAGTGCGTCAGATGCTGCCGCGATCCACGCGACCGCTGCGGGGCCGAGGGTGCCGCTGAGTCCGTAGCTTGCGACGTCCCAGCTTTGTGCTCTGCGTTGGCTGCGCTGCCCGGGGCCGGCGATGGAGGGCAGGCGGCTGCTGATCCCGCCGGTGAGCATCGGCCCGAAGATGCCCGAGGCAAAGAGCAGCATGGCTGGCCAGATCGCCCAGGCGACGGGCAGGAGCAGTGCAGCAGCACCGAGCAGCACGCCGTGGAGGACGGCAGCGGATGCGATCACTTTGCGTCCGTCGCGGGCTGTATCGAGGCGTCGTGCGATGAACGGGCCGAGYAGGTGGGGTGCGGTGATTGATGCTCCCAGGAGCCCGGCCAGCCAGCCAGGCATCCCGCAGGCGTGGGCTAGCAGCACGATGGCGACTACTGCGCCGCCGTCGGCGCTGCGAACCAGGGTCGCGGCGAAGACGTATCGGGCCAGCGCCCCGACCCGGCGGTCCTTCCTGCGTGGAACGCCGAGGCCGGCGCTACGAGTTAAGCCCGAGCTCATCGACAATCCTGCCAACATGGGCGCGCTGCTTCGCGGTCAATCCCTGGAGGGGAAGAGGCAGGCACGATGTTGATGCCAGTCCCAGCTGTTCCGCTATTGCCGCAACGACCCGGATACTCCCGCCAAACTCAGCAAACGACTCCCACAACGGTGCAAGCCGTTCGGATTCAGCGGTCGCGTCTGAGGCCCGCCCTTCCAGGACGGCCCGGGTGATCCGCATCGCCAGGGCGGGCAAGGTGCCGCCGATGACGGAGTACCAGGCATCGCACCCGGCGGCCAGTCCGGCGGAGGCTTTTGCGTCACCGGAAACTCCGATGGTCACGTGCGCCGGGACGGACGCCCGGATTTCCTGAACCCGCGCCTGTGCCTGCTCCGGATCGACTGGCACGCCCGGGATTTTGATGGAGGCGATACCGGGCAGTTCCGCGATGCGTCCGTAGAGTTCGGTGGTGAACGTGAAGTGGGTGGTGCCTGGGTTGTCATAGACGATGACGGGCAGCGACGAGTTCGCGGTGACGGTTCGGAAGAGTTCGAACACGTCATCGTCGGTGAGGGGTTGATAGGTCATGGGGGCCAGCAGGAGACCGGAAGCCCCCGCCTGTTCTGCCTCTTCAGCGTTGGCCAGGACGTGTGAGGTCCGCAAGGCCCCGATACCAATGAACACGGGTGTTTTGCCGGCGTGTTCGACGGCGAGACGGGCGACGCGGTTTCGTTCCTCGCTGCTCAGGTAGGCGTAGGAGCCGGTGGATCCGAGTGCGGTAATGGAGTCGACCTTCGCCTCGGCGAGCCGTTCGATCAGGCGGACGAAGGCGTGCTCGTCGACAGCATCGTTGGCCAGAGGGGTCAGGGGGAAGGCGCTCAAGCCGGTGAACATGGGTATAACTCCTTTGTTTGAATCACAGGGAAGCAAAAATCTGAGGCAGCTGCCGGTGCCTAGGCGGGCTGAGCTGCGGGGCCCTGTAAGCAGGGGAATTCTCCCGCAGCGACAGTTCTGGCGGACGCGCCTATTTGGAGGACTGTCGTCTACTTCGGTCCTTGGCTGATGAGGCCGGGGTCGGTGCGGGCGGCGGCGTGTTCGCGGGAGCGCGGTTGCCGTCGGCCACCGCGTTGCGCGGCGGCGCCGGCAAGGACGACGAGCGTGATGCCACCGAATTGGGTGAGCGAGGGCTGCTGGTGCAGCACGAGCAGCCCGAGGAGCACCCCGAAGGCGGGTTCGAGGGCCATCAGGGTACCGAACGCGGTGGGCGTCATCCGGCGCAGGGCGAGCATCTCGAGCGCCATTGGCAGCACCGGCATCAGGACGGCCAGTCCGAAAGCGACGGAGAGGACACCGAGGTTGAGATGTCCGGCGGACTGCGGGATGCCGACGACCGCCGCCGTGGCAGCGGCGACGGGAACGGTGAGTGAAAGCGCGCCGATGCCCGTGAAGCGGTCGCCGATCCGTTGGGTGAGCACAATGTAGACGGCCCACCCGACGGCCGCGAGCCCTGCCAACCCGATACCGGCGAGGTTGATCTCACCAGCCCAGGGTTCGGTCAGCAGGACGACGCCCAGCAGCGCCAGGGCTGGCCAGATAAGCGCCCGTGCGCTGTGGCTGCGCACCGCGGCGACGGTCAGCGGACCGAGGAACTCGATCGCGACGGCGGTGCCGAGCGGGATACGTTCGATGGAGGCGAGGAAAGCGATGGTCATCAGTCCGGTGGCGACGCCCAGCCCCAGGAGCACGGGGACGTCGTGGCGGCGGAGCGTGCGCAATGGGGGTCGGGCGATGGCCAGGAAGACGAGTGCCCCCACGCTGAGTCTGAGCCAGGCGGTTCCGGCCGGCCCCACCGCCGCGATCAGATCCACTGACAGGGCCGAGCTCAGCTGGACCGAGAGCATGGCGGCCACGGCCAGTCCCCACGGCGGAACGGGGACATTGTTGGGGGCGCGCTGGCTCACGGCTGGCCCTTTCGGGCCTGCCGGTCACCGATCTCGCGTGTCCGGGAGTGGATGAGCATGTCAGTCTCCTTCATTGACTATCGGGCCGGCGGTTATCAGGCGGCGGGCGACCCTGACGTCGGGACCGAGCCGGGTCAGCCGGGCGGCGAGGTCCTCGGCTGCGGCGTGGAGCGCCGCATCGGTCATGGGTTCGAGCGCGTCGAGGATGAACAGCGCGGAGGTGGTGTGCTCGCCGAGTTGGGTGCGGCGTGCCTGGCGCCAGTTCCAGCGCCGGCAGGTCACGCCGGCGTCGTCGCACCACACCACCTCGCCAGGTTCCGGGTGTTCGATCACCGCGGCGCCGTCGGCGGCGGTATCAAAGGGCTCCTTGCCGGTGGCGCGGACCAGCCGTGGCGCACCGCTGTAGCGGGTCAGATCCTCCCCGCCCAGCGGGATCTGGTGAATCACCGAGACCGCGTTATAGAGGTCGGTGAGACGGTTCACCCGGGGCAACCCGGACACCGCACGGCGCAGGAGCGCTTCCAGGCTGTTGCGCGTGCGGCTGGGTTTGGCACCGAAGGCCTGGTAAGCCTCGCGCCACGCAGCCACGTGCGGGAGCTGCTCAACCGGCCGGCCGTTGAGCAGCTCCCGGGCTGCGGATTCCGCCGTCCGGAGCAGCTCCTCACCGGCCTGGTCACTCGGGCCCGGGACGAGTCCGTCAACGGCCAGCAGCAACGCCCGGTAGTCGGGCCGCAGCGCGAACACGGCGGCGTCAACCTGGCCGCCGTCGAGAAATTCCTGAAGCATGCCCGACTCAGGCATCGGACGCCTCCGGACGGTGTCCTGTCCCCACGCCCGGCTCGAAGACGGCCAGGGAGAACCTCGCGGGCTCTGTGCCCGGGTTGGCGTAAGAGTGTGCCACGTCGCCCGGGAACGTCAACGCATCACCTGCATCGAGGGTGACTGATTGACTTGCGACCTCCACCGTGACCGTGCCCTGCTGGACCTGCAAAAGCTCCTTGGTGCCCGATGTGTGGGCCTCGCTCACATGGCGATCGCCGGGACCCAGCGTCCAGTCCCACAGTTCAACCACGTCCGGCGGTTCGGTGCCGGCCACCAACACCCCGCGGCCGCCGGACTCACCGCTCCACAAAGCAGCGCCCTCACCACTGCGCGTGACCTTCACCGGCTTCGGGCGAGGTGGCTCGACCAACGCCGGCAGCCCCACACCCAGCGCGTCGCTGATCCTCAGCAGGGTTCCCACGCTGGGATTCGCGGCACCCTGCTCCACGTTGACGACCATCCTGCGGCTTACCCCTGCGGACTCCGCCAGCTGATCAAGCGTCCAGCCCCGCGACTGCCTCTCCTGCTTAACCCGGGCGCCGATTGCCAGCGCCAGGCTCGTTGTACTTTCATCCATAAGTGCATCATACTGCACTTATAGTGCACTTGACTACTGCCCGTCGTTCGGCCCCCATCAAAGAGTGACCGAAAGCCCTCTTGAGCTTCGACGTCGCACCTCATGCCGCCAATCAGGACCAAGCCGTGCATGACTGAGACGACCCTTTGGGAGACTACTCGGAAGTGTCATTTTTCGAAGTCGTCTGCACCACTTCATGCGGAAGTACGGGGTTGTGCAGGCGATTTAGAACATCTGAGTGTTCAAAGTTGCCTGTACGGTCTGCATCTTGATCCGTAGTCGGCTGCACAAGCCGTCAGGGCACGCCCGGAGACGGGCTTCTGGGCTTTCTGATACCCGGCCGTCAGAGTCTCCGGTGGTGATGCGGAGAGGGCGCCTGTTACTTTGCGCCGGGGGCGCCTCTAGCTCTTAGCTGGGCCTGCAATCTTGCGCAGGAGGCCGGCAAGGTGCTGAATTCCCGGGCTTTTGGTCATGGTCCTGCGGTGCACTATCCCCACATGCCGAGCCGGCACGGGATGGACCACCGGTATAGGGACCACATCCGCGGGCAGTGCGGGCCTGCCGAGACGAGGCACGAGGGCCACCACGGCCCCTTGCTCCACCAGCGCGATGTGGGTTGCGAAGTCCGGGTCGTAGACCTGGATATCCGGGACGCGGCCCAGATCGGCAAAAATCCGCAATAGGGCCTCGTTGCAGATGGCGCCGTGCGGGGTGCTGATCCAGCGCTCATCAACCATGTCGGCAGCTTCCACCTCCGCCCTTCCTGCCAGGGGATGGTTGCGGTGAACCAGAAGATCCGCGATGTCATCGCAAAGCCACTCGAGCTTCACGTGCTCTGGAATCACAAGCGGGACGGAGTTCCAGTCGTGGACGATGCCGAGGTCGGCTTCCCCGCCGGCTACACGTGCCACGGCTTCACGTGGGTCCTCAGCCAGCACCGTGACGTCCAGATCAGTTCCGGAGGAAGCGAGCATGCCCAGCATCGGCCCCACCAGCCCCCGGCACGCGGTGGAGAAGGACACCACCTTCAAGCGGCCATACGGTTTGGCGGGATCGGCCAGGAGCGTGGACTGGAGTTCTTCCAGTTCGGCGAGAATGCGGCGCCCATAGGCGGCCAAGGCAAGTCCGCGTTCAGTCAGCAGCACCCCTCGGCCGTGCCGCTCCAGGACCGAGAAGCCAGTCTGCTTTTCCAGCTTCTTGATCTGCTGCGATACGGCTGACGGGTTGATCTGCTGCGATACGGCTGACGGGCTGAAGCCCATCACCCCTGATGCTGCAATGACGGAACCATGGTGCTCAATCGCTGCCAGCGCACGGAGCGCTCCGATGTCTATCATGAAGCAAACGTACATGCTATGCGGTATGAATCAACGCTGGTGCTTCATTCTCCTCTCTGTCAAGGTGAGGAGCGTGAACCTTCGCCATTCCTTGCTTGCCACCCTCGTCGCTGTCTTGTGGGGCCTAAACTTCGTGGCCATCGACTTGGGCCTCCACACCAACGGACGCGACGTTCCGCCGTTGCTGTTCGTGGCCATGCGGTTTGTCCTGGTGGTCTTCCCCTGGATTTTCTTCGTGCGCAAGCCCGAGGTCAGCTGGGCAGCAATAATCGGCGTCGGACTCTTCATGAGTGCCGGCCAGTTCGGGCTGCTGTACCTGGCCATGGCGCTGGSCATGCCGGCCGGTCTGGCCTCACTGGTACTCCAGGCGCAGGTTCTGCTTACGGTTCTGTTGGCCGCCGTGTTCCTTGGCGAGCGGCCCAGCGGGCGCCAGTTGGCCGGCGTCGTACTTGGCGTCGCCGGCCTGGCGGTAGTGGCGGTGGGCCGCAGTGCCGTTGCCCCGCTACTTCCGTTCGTCATTGTGCTGGCCGCGGCGCTTTCCTGGGCTGTGGGCAACGTGGTTGCACGCAAAGCCAAGGCGGCGTCGGGGCTGGGGCTGGTGGTCTGGTCGGGTGCGGTGGTCCCGCTCCCGCTCGCCGGACTTTCACTGATCATCGATGGTCCCGATGCCATCACCGCAACGATCGGAGACCTCCAGCCCGCCACTGTCCTGAGCGCGCTCTACACTGCGGTTTTCGCTTCGCTGGTGGGCTACGGGATCTGGAACCGGCTGCTCGCGAAATACTCGCCGTCGGCCGTGGTCCCTTTCACGCTGCTAGTTCCGGTCGTCGGGATGAGCGCCGCGTGGCTGGCCCTGCAGGAGGTGCCCTCGGCCACGGAAGTGGCTGGCGGACTGCTCCTGCTGGGAGGAGTGGCGACGGCCGTGCTCACCAGAAGCGGTGGGCGGATGCAACGACAGGGCCCCGCTTTGCCGCCAGCTTTGGGCCCGGCTTCGGCCAGTGGCTTGCGGGTCCCAGACGCCGACGAACAAAACCTACAGCGACTGCAGGGATCAGCCAGCGGAAAACCGTCCCAGAACTGACATGAAGGGATCGACTGCCCGTCTCGCTGAGGTCCAGTTCGGTGGTCCATACAGGTTTCACCGATTGAGGCCAGGTCTCGCTCGGACCTACATCATCGCGCTGGCTCCGCCGTCTACGACCAGGTGGGATCCAGTGACCCATTTCGCCTCTTCGGAGGCGAGGTAGAGGCCTGCATACGCGACGGCGAGTGGGTCCCCGGGTTTGCCGTCAATCGTGCGCTCGACGATCGGGGCGACCGGTGCGTTCTCGCCAAATTCCTCGAACATCGCGAGTACCGGCGGAGTCGCCATGACACCAGGACTCACGCAATTGACGCGAATCCCGACGGCGACACCTTCGGCGGCGAGCTGCCGAGTCAGGGCGATAACGGCCCCTTTCGCGGCGGCATGGGCGGCCTGCGGCAGGGCTCGGGCACCCTGGATTCCGGCGCCCGAACCGATGTTGACGATTGCACCGCCGACGGCGGCCAGATGCGGCCAGGCGCTTTGGCAGGCATGCCACACCAGGTCCAGCTCGTTCTGGATGGTGAACCGGTATTCCTCGCCGCTCATCTGGGCGAACGGCGCGAATTTCGGCATGCTGGCGTTGTTGTAGAGCACGTCGATGCGGCCGTGGCGTTCGATCGCGCCGGCGACCCAGCGATCGATGTTTTCCCGGTTGCCCAGGTCCAAGGGGGCGCTTGATTCGATCGCGCCTCCGTCGGCCTCCACCAGGCGGACCGTCTCTGCAGCTCCGTCGGCATCGAGGTCGCAACCGACGACCGTGGCACCCTCACGTGTGAACAGCCGGGCGGTCACCCGGCCCATTCCGCCCCCGATTCCTGTCAACAGGACGACTTTTCCTTCCAGACGACCACCGGCCATGGTTCCTTCTCCGTTCAACTCGTCATATGTATTGGGCCCCATGCAACCACGGCGAGGAGGGGGCCAGAGGCCGGAGCGGTGTGATGGTGCAGTTTGTGCACACTTCTGTGCACGAACTGCACCATGGGGCCGGAATCTCCCCACTCCGGTGCCAGATGGCACAGGATGAACGGCACGTGTTAGACACGACACACTGCATCAAAGGAGATCCAGATGAGCAACACCCCCATGACGTCGACTCGCCCGCTCCCGCCCGGCGTTACCGAATCCGACCTCGAAGAGGCACTGGCCGCGTTCGCCGTCGCGATCGGCGAAGACAATGTCGCAAGCGATGCCGAGTCCCTGCAGGACTTCCAGGATCCCTTTCAGGTTCCCGGCTCCGCCACGAATCTCCCCTCCGCCGTCGTCAGCCCGACGAGCACCGAGGACGTCCAGGCGATCGTTCGAATCGCCAACGAGCACCGCATCCCGTTGTGGCCCATTAGCCGCGGCAAGAACAACGGCTACGGCGGTGCCGCACCTCAGGTGCGTGGCTCAGTAATGGTGTCGTTCCGGAGCATGAACCGCGTTCTGGAGATTAACGAAGAGCTCGGCTACGCGATTGTTGAGCCCGGCGTGAGCTGGTACGACCTGCACGAAGCGATCAAGGCCGGCGGGCACAACCTTGTCGCGTCCATCGTCGACATAGGTTGGGGAGGCGTCGTCTCGAACACGCTCGAGCATGGGCTCACCTACATGCCGTACTCGATCGACCAGGCCTCGCACTGCGGGTTCGAGGTCGTGCTCCCGAACGGAGACCTCATGCGAACCGGCTCGGGCGCGATGGACAACAACCCGACCTGGCCGCTGTACAAGCGAGGCCTGGGGCCGACCTCGACCGAGATGTTCATGCAGTCGAACTACGGAATCGTCACGAAGATGGGCTACTGGCTCATGCCGAAGCCCGAGGTGTACATGCCGCTCTGGCTGCGCGTCTGGGATGACGCGCAGATGCCCGCCGTGGTCGATGCGCTGCGCGAACTCATGCTCGCCGGCGCCATCGACATGCGCCCGCAGCTGTCGAACACGCTGTGCATGGCATCGATGCTCACCACGCGCGCCGAGTGGTTCGACGGCGAGGGGCCGATGCCCGAGGAAATCATCGACAAAATCGCCAAGGAGTTGGGACTGGGACGCTGGATGATGCGGTTCGCGCTCTACGGAGACGAAGCGGTGGTCGATCACAACTTCGAGAAGCTCAAGACGCGCTTCTTGCAGATCCCGAGCGTAGAGCTCATGGGCGAGAAGCACGGGGCCGATGCGTGGGAGACGCTGCCCAATCCGCACGAGCGCGTGCAGATCGGCGTGCCGAGCCAGGATCTCTACAAGATGGCAGGATGGTCTGGCGGCGAGGAGGGAGGCCACGTCGATTTCTCGCCGGTAATCCCGCTCACGTCCCAGCACGCGATGGCCGCGCAGAAGCTGATGGCCGAGATGTGCGCCGAAGCGGGCCTTGATTTCCTTGGTGGCATGCTCCCCATCAACGCGCGCGCAACCACGTTTATCAACGTCATCCCCTTCGACACGAAAAACCCGGAGCAGGTCGCCAAGGCGTACGCCGTGGCCAAGCGCATGGTCGCCGAGGCCGGCAAGCGCGGCTACGGCGAATACCGGGCGCACCTGTCCTTCATGGATCTCGCGGCCGACCAGTTCGGCTTCAACGACCACGCGCTGCGGCGCTTCAACGAGACGATCAAGGACACGCTCGACCCGAACGGAATCATCGCTCCGGGCAAGTCAGGGATCTGGGGCACCCGACTGCGGGAGGCCGGCTTCCCCCAGGCCTGATCGCGCATCTTTGGGGAGCCCCCCGCCCCGCCCAACGGGCGGGTGCTGGGGAAGATCCCGCCCTAACAAACGGGCGGGGTCTTCCCCACAGGCTCCGGCAGATGCCTGGCTTCCCGTGGGGCGCAGCCGTGGACCTCGCGGAAGGCTCTGCTGAAGCTTGCCGGATGGCGGTATCCCCACCTCGTCGCGACCGTCGCGATCGTCGATTCCGGGGACCGCCGCAGCTCGCCCACGGCACCCTCGAACCGGCGTTCGCGGATCCAGGCCGACACTCCGGTGCCGGAGGCCGAAAAGAGCTTGTGGACGTAGCGCGTGGACACGTAGTGGGCCCGAGCGATCCGCTCTGGCCCGAGTTCCGGGTCGTGCAGGTGGTCCATCACGAACCGCTGCATCCGCGCAAGCAGTACCTCGGGCCGGGAACGCGGATCGGAAATCTCCTGCGCGCCGTACATGCTGCGAAGCAAGGGCAGCAGCATCTCTGCAGCGCCTTCCCCGTCAGGGCTTGAGAGCCCGCCGCCGCTCGTTGTGGTTCGGGCTAGCTGTACGAGGAACGGGGTTCCCGGCCCAGCGAGCCGTCCCTGGCCCGAATCCACCCGTGTCGCGGAACGCCGGGCGATGCCCTCGGCCTGCGCCCCGATGAACCATTTGGGAATGCTGAATACGAGCACCTCGAAACCCTTGCGGCCCTCAAAGGTGGAAGGCCGCGACGTATCGTGGCACGCAATGTCACCGGGGCGAAGAAGGCAGCTGCGATCGTCCTGTTCGATATGGATCGTGCCCGTGGTCATCAGATACAGCAAGATGCACTCCGGATCGGCGGTCGCGATCATCCGCTGCGTGCGTGCCACCCGGTGGGCAAGCCCCTGGATGGACCGGACCCCGACCGGCCCGACCTGGCCACCGGCCAAGCGGGCGTCGAAGGTGGGCGCTCCGAACGATTCGACGTGCATCGGGAAGAAGCGTTCGGCGATCCCCGCCGACCAGTAGTCCCGGCGCTCGGCCGGAGGAACCGACCGAGTATCCAGGACGGAAGTCATTGGTCCACCTCAGATGAGGATCCGTCGTAGATCTGCGGTGCAGCTAAGCACATGCCGAGTAGGGGAGGGCGGGCGTTGCCGTGGGCCCGGGGCTGGATCGGCTTCGTGGGCGCCGGGTCGATTCCGGGCGTCGCCGATGCTGCCGGCGATTTGTGAGTCCGACAGCCCACGACAACCGAGCTCACCGTCAAGTCCCTCGCCTGGGCTGAACCTCCGGCTTCCATGACCTCCGTGGCAGAAGACTCAGTCACGGCACCTCCCTTAAAGATTCGATCCGTTTCGTACTGAGTGTAAGGTGAGTCACAATTCCATGCAAAGATGCCACGTCACCTCGTCGGCGGGTTACTGAAGAATGCCCGAAGGTCGCGGGCCTGAGTGGGAATCCGTGGCAATCCATTTCGTGGCCCCAGAAGACCCTTTGTTGCCAGGCCACTTGGGGCGTTGTTGTTCCTATATACACAGGCTGACGCTTTTTGCCGGGCCCCATCGCCAGTACCTCGCGATACCCGGAAGATTGAAGCATCAAAGTGTGATCGTGTACGTTTCGTATTGGATGGCTAAGCACGTATGGTTGACCCATGGCAATCAGAAGCGAAGAAAGTCGTCGGGCCATTTTGGAAGCAACCATGAAGTTGCTCGAAGATTCGGGGCCTGACGGATTTACGGTGCAAAAGCTCTCGATCGAGCGCATTGCCCGTGAGGCCGGAGTCAGCAAGACCACTATCTACAGGTGGTGGTCGAGCAAGGTTGCCGTGGTTATCGATACATTCCTGGACAACCATGTCGCGCGTACTCCGGTGCGCCAGGATGTCCCTGCGATCGACGCGCTTCGTGAGCACATGGCCTCACTTGCGGAGGTCTACGCGGGCAATGAGGGCCGGCTCGTGGCGCAACTCATCGGTGAGTGCCAGGGCGACGAGGCAGCGATGGCTGAATTCAAGAAACATTTCTGGACCCCGCGCGCGCTGGTCGTTACGTCCCTGGTTGAACGGGCCATCAACGAGGGGTCGATGCGCAAAAATCTCGACGCCCAGCTCGTCACGGAGCTGCTCTATGCCCCCGTGTACTTCCGCCTGTTGTTCCAATCGGGCCCCCTCGACGCCAAAGCCACCGATGCCATCATGCAGACGGCACTTGAAGGGCTTGCTGCAGGGTAGCGGCCCCAAGTATTACTTGTGTTCCGTCCGGGCCCATGGGCCCGATCGGCTCCGTGACTGAAGAATGGACCCTATAACCTTGGGTTGCCGCGGCATGTTGGGCGAATAGCATGCCGGTGCTGGCTTTAGCCGGGGCGCAGCCCGGCGCCCGCGTTGAGTGGCGTGCACCCATTTGAGGGTGCGCAAGAAGTTTTCGGCGGCGGTCCGGTAGGCGGCGACGCCCTGTCATCGCCTGCTCCCACCGTGACTTCTTTGCGACATGCCCGTGGCGCCCTTTGCCTCCCGATTTCCCTTCCACGTGTCCGGTGTGGGCGTGGGAGGCCTCGAGTCTGTGCAATACGATACGGTTCGTATATATTAGATGTGACGTTAGATGTAGGAAACTGACCCTGATCTGTCCCTGCCCGTGGAGCCAGCCCGTTAGGGAAGCCGTCCACACTGAGAGGAAACATCATCGTGAAAACCGCCATCGCGCCGAATGATGCGGTCGTCGTCGCCTATCGCAGGACACCGATCGGCCGGGCCCGCAAGGGGTCTCTGGCCGGTGAGCGCCCCGAAGACCTCGCGCTGGCAGCCATCCGGGGAGCGCTCGCTGCGGTTCCGCAGGTTGACTCCGCCGAGTTTGCGGACGCCTACGTGGGGTGCGCGGTACCGCAGGGCACGCAGGGCGACAACATTGGCCGCCGCATCATGGTTCTTGCAGGGATGGACAGCGTCCCCGCGGTTACTGTGAACCGCTTCTGCGCGTCCTCGTTGCAGGCCACCGCGATGGCGGCCCAGGCCGTGCGGGCGGGCGACGGGGACGCGTTCCTGGTTGCGGGCGTCGAATCGACCACCTCGACACCGCCCGTAGTTGAATCACTCCACCCCGCCTTCGCGGACGCAGCACGGCGTGCCGATGGCATCTTCGAATCCGGCCAGCCGTGGTCCGACCCCCGGGATCACGGGGAGCTGCCCGATGTGTACCTCTCTATGGGCAAGACCGCCGAGTTCGTGGCCCGTCAAACCGGCACCACGCGCCGCGACCAGGACGAATGGGCTCTGGAGTCCCAGCTCCGGGCGGAACGGGCGATGGAGTCCGGCTACTTCGCGCGCGAGATCGTGCCGGTGGCCACGGCTGCCGGCACGGTGGTGCGGGCCGATGACGGCCCGCGTCCTGGCACCACGCTGGAGGCCCTCTCGGGCCTCAATCCCGTGTTCCACGAGTCCGGTACCGTCACCGCGGGCAACGCCAGCCCGCTCAACGACGGCGCGTCGGCCTTGGTGGTGATGAGCGCCCGGCGCGCGGGCGAACTCGGGCTGAAGCCGCTGGCCCGCATTCTGGGCAGTGCCGCAAGCGGCCTCTCGCCGGAAATCATGGGGCTGGGTCCGGTGGACGCATCCCGCCGCCTGCTGGATCGTTTGGGCCTGTCGATCGGTGACATCGACATCGTCGAGCTGAACGAGGCCTTTGCCGCCCAAGTGGTTCCCGTGGTGCGGAAGCTGGGCGTAGATCCCGAGCGGGTCAACCCGTTTGGCGGGGCGATCGCCTTGGGCCACCCATTCGGTGCGACCGGCGTGCGGCTGGTCGGAACGCTCATCAACGGACTGCAAACCAAGGACGGATCGCTCGGCCTGGCGACGCTCTGCGTGGGCGGCGGCCAGGGCATGGCGATGGTAGTGGAGAGGTTGTCGTGAACCAGCCAGCGATCATTGCCGACCCGGCCCGCTCGATGCTGGCCGCCGACCGGAGCCTGGAAGGGCTCGGCATCCAGGTGTTGCGCGCCAGCGAGGGCCGTGCCACGGCCGTCCTCCGGGTCACGCCCGAAATGGCTAACGGGCACGGGATTGCCCACGGTGGATTGGTCTTCGCGCTGGCAGACACCGCGTTCGCTATGGCCGCAAACACATTCGGCGCCGGAATCGCGACCGCCGAGGCTTCCATCTCCTACATTTCCCCGGCCTGCATCTCGGAGGAGCTAGTCGCCTCCGCTGAAGTGACCTTTCACGAGGGCCGCCGGATGATAGTGGATGTGGTGGTGCGGGCGGGGGAGCGGACTGTCGCCATCTACCGCGGAACGGGCAGGGCGCTGCGCCCGGCGGACTGAGGCTTCTTGAACAGCTGCCGATATGGGGCGGCAAGACATGCGTGTRTGCCCGGGCTCCAAGTCGGAGTCCGGGCACACAAGTATTTGTACCAAGGTTGCCGCGCCGGCTCCCGCCACGGGTGG
>NZ_JBFUJJ010000038.1:0-24985 GCF_056401435.1 Arthrobacter sp. P4_F10 | reverse complement strand
CCTTTAAACCCTCCGCAGCCCTCGCCGCCTCCGCGCCGAGGGCTGCGGCTTGCTGCTCCGGAGACGCTTCCGCCACGACTTCCCCCGCGGCGGTTTCCAGCAGCGCGGGGTACCACGACATCGGTGCCTTGCTCCAAACAGTCACTATTCGCAGCTCGGCATCGCGATACCGGGCCTCGTCGACGGCCCATTCGAGGGCGCCACGCGACTGCTTGGAGCCGTCAAACCCGACCACAATCACAAAAGGATCCGAACTTGTCATGATTCCAGACTTTCATCGCCGCCAATGGGGTGCCTAGAGGCCTCTGGCCCCAGAGGACAACCTTGCTGTTGATCTGGTCAAACTCAACAGCGCTGATGGTGCCGGCGTCCAGGATAGCCTTGGCTACCTGCCATCTCAGTAGCCTCCGCCAATGGCGGCACTTCCTGGACCCTACCGGGTCGCTAGCACTTGAGCTGGCTCCTGAGGTCGCTGGCCGCGGCCTGAAGCTTCACCGTCTCGTCCCGCAACGAGTTCGCGGCCTGCGTCAGGGTCGCGTCATCGGGAACAGCCTTCACAGCCGACTCAAGATTCTGCTGGCCCGTCTTCACCGCATCCGCCCGGTCCTTCGCCACGTCCTGGGACTGTTTGACCATTTCCTCGTAGGTCTTCGCCACCTGGTCCCGGGCCGTCTTGACCTGCTCCACCGTGGCAGTGGGCTTCAAGGTGTCCTTGAAATTCGTCAGGGCAGCAGCATAGGCGCTGGCGGCGGCGCAGGCCTGCGACACATTTTCCTGCGGGGTGGGCGCGCAACCGGTCAGCAGCGCAACTGCCGCCCCAAGCGCAACCGGCCCCACAAAAACGCGATGTGCTTTCAACATTGGAGAATCCTTCCGAAAGGGACCGTCCCCCGGGAACCCGGAGCCCGGCAGCCCGGCAACCACTGACGGTTACAACCAGTGTCGATCCCTCACCCAACCCTGACCTCACCCGGTCCGGGTGAACTTCCCGGCTCCGGCCCCTCCCGGCCGCAGGTTCAAACGATGCCGCGCTTGGCGGCCGTCTTTAGAGCATCGCGCCGGCTACCGGCCCCGAGTTTTCGGTAGATGGACCGTTCGTGAGTCTTGACCGTGTTGACCGAAATGTACAGCGCGTCGGCAATTTCGGCCGCGGTCATGATGGAGCGCATATAGGCCAGGACTTCGCGTTCGCGCTCGGTCAGGCTCCAGTAGGACTGTGTCCGAAGCCGTGCGTCACCCTGGCTATCACGTGCCATGAGGGCTGCGATGAAGGATTCGTGGGCGGTGCCCCAGACAGCGTGCTGCACGAGCAATTCTGCGAGCTCTTCTCTCCGCTCCGCAAAGGGGCGGAGGACGGATCCTGGCTCCGCCCGGTGGACCGCATGTTCAATCCGTTCATGCGCCGTGGCAGTATCTCCGGTTCCGTGCGCCACAAGCGCCTCGGTCAGACTCGCGCAGGTGTCGACATACGARTTGCCGCGACGATGCATCAGCGACTCCGTGCAGCGCTGGGCGGCCTTGATCTCCCCTCCCCGACGCAGCAGCTCCGCCAGCAGCGTATCCACCAGTGCCCCATGCCCGCCAGCGCCCAGCGGTTGCGCGATCGCCAGCGCGCCGTCCAGGTCACCCTGGGCTTCAGCGACCTTCGCCACGGCAATCGTGTGCAGGGCGTTCCATGACACCCTGTACAGCCCGCGTGCGTGGAAGGACTCCAGGACCGAGCTGGATTCGGCAAGCCGGGCCGGATCGCCAGTGGCACAATCAGTCAGAACCCGATATACGACACTCAGCGGCCCGGACGGGAACAGGTCACTGCCCAATCTCTGGGCCTTCGCAAGGTACGTTTGCGCAGCTGTCAGGTTGTCATTCCAGTAGCACGCAATTCCGCGTGCCAGCCAGGCCGGAGCCAGCCGCTCCTGCGAATTCCAGCCCAGCGCATCGCCCCGCTCCACCGCCCGCGTGGCATGCTCTGAAGCGTGCACCAGATCACCGGCTCCGGCAAACGCCAACGCTAGATCCGCTTGGGCGCAGATCTCAATCCCTTCCAGCTGCTCCCCGGTTCCGGTCCCGGCCGCCGCCTGGAGCAGGGCAGCCGCGAGTTCGCCAGTACGGTGCAGCCGAAATTCCGCTTGGGCAAGCAAGAACAGTCCTGTCGAACAGGCGGCGGAGTGGCCGTCTTCAGAAATGTCCCTGCTCGGCCGGCCGGCTTCAGCCGCTGCGGCGTGGAGGTCCGTGCGGCCCATGCCAGTCGTCGGTTCGAAGTGGGCCCGGCAACCCTCAAGCCGCCGGCGGCGAAGCGCATCCAGGACGAAGGTCCGCGATAGCGCCCGCTCGGTGAGCTCGGACGCCGCGGTGCTGTCGCCGGCAAGTTCACGGCAGACGGATCTGATCATCAATATCTCGGGGTCCTCGCTCCACGGCGTGGGCAGGTCCCGGCACAGCCGTTCGAGGGTCTGGGCGTCGTTGCCGACCACGAAGTCGAGCCAGTGCGCTCCCAGCGACATCACGGCTTGGCGTGGAGCGCGCCCTGGCAGCGCCTGGGCTGCGCATTCGACGACGTCGGTGTCCTGGTAGTACCGCGCTGCCACGCGGTGAAGACGCTCGGCAAGGAGCGGATCGCGCCGCTCAAGGATTCGCCGGCACTGCGCCGCGAAGAGGGAATGCCAGCGGTACATCGATTCGCCGCCGCGGTAATCGTGCTCCTCGATGAAGAGGCCGTTGCGCAGGCATTCCTCAAGCAGCACGCCGCCGTGGGGCCGGCCATAGAGTTCGACGGCGAGCCGGCGGCCAAGCCAGTCGCAAGTAGTTGCCCGCAAGATGAACTCCGCCAGCGACGGCTCGAGCTGATCAAGGATCTCTTCCGCGACGTAGTCGGCGAGCGGTACATGCTTGGCCGCGGTGCCCGGCGTCGTGACCGGCACGTTACCGGACTGCGCCAGCGAGACGATGCCCGCATGCACCGCGACCGGCCAGCCGGCAGTCATTCTCCAGAGGGATCCGGCGTCAAAGGCTGCGCCTTGTCCCAGCGAAAACGCAAACTTGGCGACTTCCTCCTGCGTGAAGGCAAGCTCGGGGGCCCGCAGCTCACCAAGGCCCTCGCCATACCGGAACCTTTCCAGCTGGATGGGAGTATGGCCCCGTCCCGAGAGGACCAGCCGCAACGACGGGGGCGCCGACGCGGCAAGCACCCCCACTATCCCGTTCGCCAGCCCCGGCCCGGCCAAATGGACGTCGTCGATCACCAGGACAATCGGCTCCGTGAGCTCCTCGAGGGCACGGAGCAAAAGGTCGTAGGAGGCAGCCCGGTCGTGGGCGAGGCCTTGGTCAAGGGACAGCAGGGCATCGCTGCCCGGAAGGGGCAACGTGCTGGCCGCACGCTGGATTGCCCCGACAACCCCGTGAAAAAGACGTGCCGGTTCAGTATCGAACCGATCGAGCGACAGCCAGGCGCACGGCAGATCGCAGTTGCGGACCCAATCGCCCAGGAACGTGGACTTGCCGTAGCCGGCCGGCGCTGCGACGAGCGTCAGTCGGTGCGAATCGGCGGACGCGGACAATGCGTTTTCCAGGCGCGGACGTTCCAACGCTCCAAGGCCGCGCAAAGGTGGCCGGATCTTGAACTGAGGACCAGGCAGCCATCCGACATTCGACATTTCTCCCACGTAGCACATGCTAGGCGGGCGAAAATGGGCACCAACAGGGCGCAAAGACCCCTTGTGCATCATTGTGTGGCGCGACCAAAACGGCCGGCCCTGGCCCCGAAAGCGGCACGGCACGAATTTCCTGAGCGGCGGTATCATCAGTCATGCCTATGAAGCACGGCAGCCAGACGGACCCGATTTTCCTTCACGAGCTCGACAAGGCCAGCCGAAGGCGGGTCATTATTTTCGCGGTAGTACGTCTGGCTGCATTTTCGGCAGTTGTCTTCTTCGTCTACTTCGCTGTCCCCGTAGGGGGATTCAACGGGGACAATCCTGCGGCCGCCTGGATCCGCCTGGCGGCCGTCGTCTTGGTCTTTTTCGCCGCCTTGTCCGTTCAATTGCGGTTTATACTCGTGGCGCATATCCCCAAGGTCCGGGCGGCCGAGGCTGTCTTCGAATGCCTGTTGATGTTTCTGTGTCTGTTCGCGCTGCTGTACACGTCTATGTCAATCACCTACCCTTCGTCATTTACTGAACAGCTGAGTAAAACAGACGCCCTGTACTTCACGACTTCCACGTTTGCCACCGTGGGGTTTGGCGACATTGCTCCGGTAAGCCAACTGGCAAGGGCAGTCGTATCAGTCCAAATGATTGCTGACCTGGGCGCTCTCCTGCTCATCGCAAAAGTCGCCTTTTTCGCGGCAGGGCGGCGTCTGGGGCAGCAACCCTGAACCGGCCGTCCTCATCACCCGAAAGGGATGACATCGCGAGGACCGGCTGAAAATTGGCGCATATGAACGCGGATGTGAAGCAGCGGACTTAACCACACCTTGGACATGCCGGGTTCCGGTGTGCCCATCAAGACTTCTTCGTGTGCGCCGCCCACGCGGTGACGGACCTCGCAGGTCATTCCATGGGGTGACAGATCACCCTGTGCGGGTGGGGCTGGACCGGCCCGCCGAGTGAACAATGAAACTAGGCGTGACTGCCCAGCCGCAGGACATCGGGCCGGGTCGACGAGTTGCTACCTAGGCGGAATCCATGTCTCTTCAAGATCAGCCCACGAGCCCCGGCGGCCCGGAACAGGAAGAAATACTGCGGCTTCGGGCGGAGGTTGCCCGTCTCCAGCAGGAACGGGACGCTGCCCGGAAGGCCCACCCGAGGCCAGCCGGTGGACACCCGGGGCTGGCTCGCCGGATAGTAGCCATCGTGCTGGTGGTACTGACGGCCGTGCTGGCCTTCGCCGCTGTGCCTGCCATGTATTTGCGCAGTGAAGTCCTCGACACCGATCGCTATGTGGCAACTGTGGCGCCCTTGGCGTCGGACCCTGCGATCCAGGCCGAGATCGCGGACAAGGTCACACAACAGATCACCGACTCCGTGGACCTCGAGACCATCACCCGGGATGCGCTCAACGAACTCAGCAAAACGGCGCCGCGCGTGGCCGCGGTGATCACCGGGCTGGCGCCGGTGATTGCGGAGCAGACCAAGAACCTCATTCATTCCACCGTATCCAAATTCGTAGCCACACCGCAGTTCCAGGATCTTTGGATCCAGGTGAACCGGGTGGCGCACCAGGGCCTGGTGAACCTCGCCACCGGGAACACGGGCGGCGCCGTAAGTATCGACCAAAGCGGCACGGTGACAATCTCTACCAAGGAGATCATTGCCCGGGTCAAGACCGCCCTCGTCCAGCAGGGGGTCGGCATCGCAGCCAGGATCCCGGACGTTGACGCGCAGATCCCCCTGTTCCAGTCGCCAGAACTGGTCCGGGCCACCAACGCCATCAGAGCGCTGGACCAGACCGCCCCAATATTGGCGTGGCTGACGGTGATCAGCGCCGTGGGCGCCGTAGCCGTGGCCCCGCGCGGCCGGAAACGGAGCACCACCAGCGGCGTCGGATTGGCCGTCGCCATATCCATGGCGTTGCTGGCGCTGGGACTTGTGATCGGGCGCAGCATTCTCCTGAACTCAATTCCGCCGGACGCCGTCTCGCCGGCGGCGGCTCAAAGCCTGGTTGAGACACTCGTGGTACCTCTGCGCACGAGCCTGCGCCTGGTCTTCGCGGTAGGACTCATCATTGCTTTGGCCGCATTCCTGAGCGGCCACTCGCGTCCTGCGGAGTATGTCCGGCATGGTTTGGCGACTGCGGGCGACTACATCACCGGCAAGGTCGGCGGCGGCCAGGCCAAACCATGGCAACTCTGGTTGGCCCGCTATCGGCGGATACTCGAGGCCACCGTCATCGGAATCGCTGCGCTTGTGCTGATCTTTTGGCAAGACCCGACGGCGGCCGTCGCCATCTGGACAGCGATCCTTGCCGTACTGGCTATTCTCCTGGTCGAACTGCTGTGCCGCCCGGCTGTAGTCGCCGAACCGGCTCCAGGCACCGAACCGGCTCCCGGCGCCGAGCCGACTCCCGGCACCGGAGCAGGCGGCGAGCCCGGAGCCGAGCCAGAGGGCGAGTCCGTCACAGCGCCCCCCACCGCGCCCGTTCCTCCTCCAGCGTCCACCATGGCGGGTGCTCCAGACGACACGAATCCCACGATCCCTATCCCCCGAGAGCCCGGGGCCTGAGGAGCCGCGCCAGCCAGGCAGAGGGCAGCGCGAGTGCCCGGGCAGACTTCCGGTGCCCGGGCAGCGGCGCTTATAGCCGGCAGGCGGGGCTAAGGGGCGGCAGGCTTGGCTAAGGGGCGGTGGGCGAGAACGGGAACAGGTCCTCCCCGCCGCCGTGCACCACCACGCAGGTAGCCTCCGGCACTTCCCGCCACGCCCCGCGGAGATCCCCCAGGGGTTCGGAGACGACCAGGCGCGCGTCGTCCGAGAGCTCATGAAGCAACGGGTTGTCCGGGTACTGCGCGCGAAGGGTTGCGACGTCGGTGCTGTGGAACAGCGACCGGGACTGCCTTTCACTCGAGTAGCGGAACGCCCAGGTGGTGTCGCCGTCGGTAGTGGCCACGGTCATCTGGATCGGCTGCTCGATGCCGTGGCGCCGGCCGACGTCTTCAATCAGTCCAACCGCGGCCGCCACAGCCGTTCGCGGGTCCTGCTCCAGTCCGAAGGTCAGCGCGAGGAAGAAGAAGAGCTCTGAGTCCGTGGCTCCCTCGATCAGCGGAAAGAGCGTTGGATCAACGGCCATGACCAAGTCGCGCTTGACGGTCGCGAAATCCCTGATGAGTCCGTTGTGCATCCACAGCCACCGGCCGTGGCGGAATGGGTGGCAGTTGGTCTGTTGGACGGCCGAGCCGGTCGAGGCACGGATGTGCGCGAAGACGCGGCCGGCCGACGCCTGGGCGGACAGCTCGCGGAGGTTGCGGTCATGCCAGGCCGGCTCCGTGCTGTGGAACAGCCCGGGGTACGGCGCGATTCCATACCAGCCCACACCGAAGCCGTCCCCGTTAGTGGTTTCGACGCCCATTCGAGCATGTTTGCTCTGCATCACGAGCGAGTTGGTGGGTTTGTACAACAACTCCTCCAGTAGCACTGGCGAACCCGAATACGCTAGCCAACGGCACATGGCATCCTCCCTCTGTTCTGGACAGCAGTCCATCACAGGGGCGGAGCCCGCACATCATCACCCCGGGGTGATTCGGCCGGCGTGATGGCAGCAATGCGGTCTCAGACAACGCAAAGTCGGCTCCCGCGTCGTGTCTGCGCTGGTCAGCGGCACACCGGACAAGGAGCGCAGCGTCCAAGGATCACCCCCGGCGGGTGAGGCGCCTGCGTGGCCCCAAGCCAACACTGGTTGTACCTGCCAGTGATTGGCTGCCAGGCGAAAGCCTATGGAGAGGGGCCTCCAATGTCGAGACCACAACCAGTCCTCGCGCGAATGATGGCGCTTGGGGCAGCAATTGGGTTACTCGCCGGCTGCAGCACCACAAGCCCGAGCACCAGCCCCGCCACCAGCCAGACGCCAAGCGTTTCACCGGTTTGCGCTGCCGCCGATGCGTTCTCCGCATCGCTGACGAATTTCAAGGACACCCTCAGGCCTGGCGCCACGGTGGAGCAGATCCAGTCGGCACGTGACCAGGTCCGGAAAACCTATGACGATCTGGTCCAGTCAGCCGGTGACGCGGCCAAGGACCGGGTGGATGCCGTCAAGACTGCACAACAGAAGTTCACTGCCGCAGTCAACGCCGTTCCCGACACCGCGACACTGTCCCAGGCAGTCAACTCCCTGCGGGACGAAGCCGCAAACGTGCAGGCCGCCGTCAGCGACCTCTCAAATGATGTCAAGTGCTAGGTCGCCCGCCCGGAACCTGGACATGTGAACTCATCCCGCCCAGAGYCCCGTCCACAAACAAGGTTCGCCAAATGAAAGTAGGGAAGCCAAATGGATTTCTTCGAGAACTTTTGGGAAATTTTCTGGTGGCTGTTCATCTTCTATGCGTTCTTCGCCTTCCTATGGGCGTTGTTCATGGTCATCGGCGACCTCTTTCGTGACCACGAACTCAGCGGCTGGTGGAAGGCCGTCTGGATCCTCTTCCTGGTTTTTGTACCCCTCCTGTCCGTTCTGGTGTACATGATTGCGCGCGGCAAGGGGATGGCGGAGCGGTCAATGGCCCAGGCCCGCAAGAGCCAGGCTGAAACCGATGCGTATATTCGCCAGGTCGCCGCAGCGAGCCCGACTGAGGAGATCGCCAAAGCCAAGGCGCTCTTGGACGCAGGAACCATCACTGCCGAGGAATTCGAGCGGATCAAGAGCAAAGTAGTCGTCTGACTCAGATTGGGGTCCCTAATCGTCGGGGAGCAAGCCACAATGGACTCACTACTCAGCTCGTCTCCCCGCCTATAAGGTGGAGCCAAGCTGAACCAAGGAGGGCTCAATGGAGCCGGCATCAACGGAATCTGATCCACGTCCGGCCCTCCCCCGCACTCTGGTAATCCTGCTCGCCCTTGCTGGCGCGACGATTGCAGCCTTCGGCCTCGGAGCGATCCAGGGAATATTCACCCCGGTCTTTCTGGCCTTCGTACTCACGCTCTGTGTTCATCCTCTGCGCCGCTGGATGCAAGGACGTGGTATTTCCCGGGGCATAGCAACCGGGACCACGATCGCGGCTGTCTTCGGGCTGTTGACCGCCTTCGCCGCCGTCCTGATTGCCTCACTCGCGCAGTTCTCCGCGCTGCTGCCGCAATACGCTCCCGAGTTGGCCCAACTCGGCGCCAGGATCTCCGCACTGCTGGAGTCTGTTGGTTTCGGCCCGGAGCAAGCCCAGGAAGTTCTGAACGGGTTTACGCCCGGCCGCATCATCGGGTTCCTCGGCGGTCTTCTCGGGAACATGGCGAGCCTGTTGACCACCCTCGTGATCATTCTGACGATGCTCATTCTTATGGCGATTGATGGTTCGCGTACACCGGCGCTCCTGATCCATCTGAACTACCACCGGCCGGCTCTAGTCACAGCGCTCAATGGCTTCGGAACCGCCGTGCGCCGCTATATGGTCGCCACCACAGTTCTCGGAATAGCCCAGGGCCTGTTCAACTGGCTGCTTCTGGTCATCTTGCAAGTCCCCGGCGCCCTGCTTTGGGGGTTGCTGTCCTTCATCTGCAGCTTTATCCCCAACATTGGGTATTTCATTGCGATCATCCCGCCGCTGTTCTTTGGATTCCTCACCGGGGGCTGGCCGACCGTCATCACCATCATCATCATCTATGGCGGGATCAACAGCATCATCCAGTCGATAATCCAACCCAGATACGTGGGCAACGCGGTGTCCCTCAGCGAGACACTGACATTCGCCTCCGTCCTCTTCTGGGCCGTGGTCCTGGGCCCTGTCGGCGCCATCCTCGCCGTCCCCCTGACACTTTTGTTTCGGACCATCTTGATCGATTCGGACCCCTCGCTCTCATGGTGGCGGCCGTTGACCGGCGACCAGACGGACCTCAAGCAGCTCATCAAGGACGAGGACGACGCAATCCGCGCTCGCCGCGGACGGCCGAGGCCGGGCGGGCCGGTTTCGGCCGTCCGCGCCCGCCGTGTCCGCCGCGGACGGCCGAAACCAGCTCGTCCGGACACCGGCAGTGCGCCGAAGGCATAACGTGCCGTCAGGGTGCTGCCCGGGGCAGGTGAGAGCAGCATGCTGAGCACCATCATTAGCCTTTTGCTCTTCGCCCTCGCCGGGGCGATGAGCACCGTGCCCGTCAGTGTGACGCTCGTGATTCTGCTTTCCCCAAATCCACGCCGCGGCGCCCTTCCCTTCCTGATCGGCAGCCTTGCGGGTTCGATTGTGGTCGTAGGCCTGTCGGCCGTCGGGCTGCAATTCTTGCCCGTCAGGCCGCGCCTGCGTAATGACGAATTAGTGGCGCAGTTTGCCCTTGTGATCGGTGCAATTCTGATCGTGTACGGTGCGTACCTCCTAGTGCGCAAGGGCCGGCCGGAGAGCGCCGTGCCCAGCAAAATGACATCGAAGTTCCGCTCCGCCCGGCCCTGGGAGTTCGTGATCCTCGGCCTGGGTCTGAACCTGCGCCCCAAAGCTATCCTGCTGGCCGTCACGGCCGGGGCCGTGATTGGAGTCCAGGAGCCGCCGCCGCTGCAAGGAAGCCTGCTAGTCCTCGCTTACGCCGCCGTGGCACAGTCAGCCGTCATCATTCCCGTGGCTGTATGGCTGCACTCGCCCGCGCGCGCCCAAATTCCTTTGACCGCCCTCTATAACTGGCTTCAACGCAACGGCCGCAGGATCGCAGCGATCGCTGCACTCGCGATCGGGCTTTGCCTCGCCGTCTACAGCGTGCTCCAGCTCTGACCGGAGATGCCAGCCAGATGGGACCCTGGCCGCGGCAGTCACCAGGGTTCAATCGTGGGCTCAACCCAGGACCGTCCCCCCTTCGGTACCGGCGGGCTTGGGATCGGGAAGCCGCATCATACGGAAGGAGACCAGGAGGCCGGCGGCACTGGCGAGGATCGGGATGAGCAACCCGATCTGGAGGGAAATAGGCCGGGCTTCCGTGTTGATGCGAATGATTTCGGCCTGGATCTCTGGCGGCTGACCGGCGAGGAGTTCAGCAAGCTGGGTGTTGCTCATCACCTGCGCGTCGTCTTCGAGTACCTGGGCGACCTGCTGCTGTTCGGCCGGTGGGAGTACCGTGCTCGAGGTCGCCAGGGAAGTGAAGATGATCGAGAGCGATGCCAGCATGATGGCCCCGGCGAAGGCGAGCCCGAACGAGAGTCCGAACGAGCCTGCGGCTGAATTCACGCCGGCGGCCTCACTGACGCGTTCGTCCGAGATTGGGGACAAAGTGTAGTTGTTCAGCTGAGACACCAGCAGCCCGAGGCCGCAACCGGCAATCACCAGCGGGATCAGGAGCCACCAGCCGGAGTCCGCGCGGGGCACGACCGGCAGTACCGCGATCAGTCCCGCCATCAGGAGGATGAAGCCCCACCTGATGATGCTTGCCGGACGGCGCGCCCCCGCCCTCTTGCCGGCCAGCAGGGCGATGCCGAACATACTCAGGGACAGCGGCGCAATGGACAGTCCTGCCTGCATCGCGTTGTATTCGAGCACCATCTGGAGGTAAATCGGCAACACGATCATGGTGCCGCCGAGGGCAATCTGCTGGAGCATTTGCTGCGTGGCGCCCAACCGGAAGGCATGTAACCGGAACAGTCCCGGGTCCAGCAGCGTCGGCTTATGAAGGCGCTCACGCCGCACGAGCCAGTAGAACAGACTGACCAGGCCGGCCGCGCCGATAATGATGAGGGCGCCCACCGCCTCGCCGCCTTCCTGCCAGACCAGGATGCCGAGGACGACGCCGCCCATGCCCACGACGGACAGGACCGATCCGACGACGTCGAACTCCCGGGGCCCCGTGTACGGCACGTCCTTGACGAGCTTAATTCCGGACAGGATGACCGCGATGACGACGGCCTCCAGCAGGAAGGCGACGCGCCAGGACAAGAACGTGGTGATGAAGCCGCCCAGCAGGGGCCCGACGGCGGCGGCGATCGCCGCCGACGCCCCGACGAGGGCATAGACCCGCTTCCGGGCCTCACCGTCGAAATTTCCGTGGATGAGGGACTGCATGGCCGGAAGCAGGAGCGATGCGCCCAGGCCACCGATCAAGGCCCAGAAAATAAGGATTGGCACAATGCTCTGGGCCAGGGTCATCGCAATGGCGCCGACGGCATAGCCGCAGAGGCCCAGGACATAGGCGCGTTTGCGTCCGATCAGGTCGCCCACTTTGCCGCCGATCAGGATAAACGCGGCGGACACCAGCGCTTCGATGGCGATGGTCGCCTGAAGGTCACTGACGGTGCTGTTGATGTCATTGACCACAGCGGAGATCGAGACGTTCATGATCGACGTGTCGACAACCAGCACGAACATGGCCATCGCCAGCAGCAGCGCGAGTTTCTGGTTGAACTGCACTGGCTCGTTCCCGGCGTGATTAGTCCCGGCGTCGTTGGGAGAGTTCATGGTTGGCCATCCCCGCGGTTCGCCGCGTCCCGGGTCTTTTCACAGCCGGACATGCCGCCTCCTCTGGCGTAGGACCGGTCAAGCGCACGCAGGAGCATGGCTCTCCCGGAACACATCCCGCCAGAGCCCACCGTAGTGCGATGTTGATGCCACGCTAGCTGCCACGAACTACGTCCGAATCATTCCCGGCGGGTGAGGTTTCGGCCCCCACGGTCCGAATTAGCCAGTGAGGATAGCGGGCCACACGCCAGGATGGCCTAACGTAGGAGGCTGCCCGGGCTTTGCGGGGCAGTTTTTTCACGTCCCGCTGAAGAGCCCGACTCCCCGGAGGCAATCCAAGATGGTCGAACAGCTAACGGCCTTTGTGCTGACCTGCCTGGTGGTGGTCCTGGTGCCCGGCCCCGACTTTGCGCTCGTCCTCAGGAATGCGGCCCGGAGCCCGCGGGCAGCAGCAACTGCCGCCGCCGGAATTATGATGGGCAACACGATTCTTGCAGCGCTGGCGGTGCTCGGCGTAACGGCGCTGCTGGGGGCATCGGAGGCTATTGGGACCGGAATCCGGATCGCCGGGGCCGCATACCTGCTCTATCTTGGTGCCCGGGCGCTCGCGGAGGCGTTCGCCAGAAATCCCATGAAAAACAGCCTGCCCGCGGCACCGGCGACCGGGCGCCAGCACGGTGGGAATTCGCCGTTCGTGCAGGGAATGGYGAGCAACCTGCTCAACCCGAAAGTCGCCGTCTTCTACTTATCGCTGTTCCCGCAATTCAATCTGGGCCCGTTGCCGCCCCTCGCCCAGCACGCCTTAATGGCGGGCATTTTCCTACTGATCGCGTTGGCCTGGTATGTGCTGCTGCTCAGCGCGCTCAAGAAAGTGACCGGCCTCCTTGCCAAGCCCCGAACCGGCCGGATCGTCGTCGGGAGTTCGGGAGCCGTCCTTGCCGGCGTTGGCGGCACGATCCTGACACAGACTCTGGTCTCCGCTTAGCCGCGCAGTACGGCTGCGCCGCTTGGCCGCTCCCTGTAGCCGTGCCGCGCAACAGCGCCTTCCCGCGGTGGTCTCCGGGTCACCCGAAAGGGGTGATGGCCGGCACTGGGACCGTGTGCCACGATGAACGCCACATGGTCTCCCGCACATCGGAGGGCATTAGCGTAAGAGGCAGCGCCGCCGTCCTGCCCGCCCTGCTCGGCGCGCTGGCCCCCGGCAATCCGGCGTTCAATATCCCTAGTTCCCCGCCAGTTCAGCTCCGTCAGGAGACACCCGAATGAGCACCCAACAGCTGATCATTATCGGATCCGGCCCTGCCGGCTACACTGCGGCAATCTACGCCGCACGCGCCGGCCTCGATCCGCTGGTCATCGCCGGGGCGGTCACCGCCGGCGGAGCCCTCATGAACACCACCGAGGTGGAGAACTTCCCCGGCTTCCCGGGCGGCATCCAGGGCCCGGAACTGATGGACGGCCTCCAGCAGCAGGCAGAGAAGTTCGGCGCGCAGGTGGTGTTCGACGACGTCACCGAAGTCCGGCTCGCCGGCCATCTCAAGCGTGTGGTCACCGGAGCCGGCGAGACGCACGAAGCGCCCGCCGTCATCCTTGCTACCGGCTCCGCCTACAAGGAACTCGGCCTGCCCGAGGAGAGGAAGTTCAGCGGCCACGGACTCTCCTGGTGCGCCACCTGCGACGGCTTCTTCTTCCGCGACCAGGACATCATCGTGGTGGGCGGCGGAGACTCGGCCATGGAGGAAGCGACGTTCCTGACCCGCTTCGGCAAGTCAGTGACAGTGGTGGTCCGCAAGGGCGAGCTACGTGCGTCCCGGATCATGGCCCAGCGCGCCAAAGACAACCCCAAGATCAGCTTCGCGTGGAACTCCGCCGTCACCGCCATCCACGGGGATTCCAAGGTCACCGGCGTCACCCTGACCGACACCCGCACCGGTGAAACCCGCGATCAGGGCGCCACCGGAATCTTCGTCGCGATCGGCCACCTCCCGCGGACCGAACTGCTCGGCGGCCAGGTGGACCTCGACGCCGAAGGCTACATCAAGGTGGACTCCCCCACCACGGTCACGAACCTTTCCGGCGTCTTCGCCTGCGGGGACGCCGTGGACCACCGCTACCGGCAGGCCATTACCGCCGCCGGGACCGGTTGCGCCGCGGCCCTCGACGCCGAACGCTACCTTGCCGCGCTCGACGACGCCGACAGCATCGCCACCGCGCTGGTCGAAGAACCTACGCACTCGTAGACCACCCCCATGTCCGGCGGCGCTCAGGGTTCTGTCGCTGCGCTGTCTGTTGCGGAAACTGGCCGGTCTGCAGGGTCGGCCGGCGATGACAGCGGCCGGGCCGGCAGGTTCGCCTCGAGCTGGTCGGCGTCGACGGCTGCGAGGTTGCGGATCAGGATGATGAGCCAGGCGAAGATCAGCGACGCGGCGATGAGTTCCACCGCGGTCAGGTTGTAATAGCCCACCGGGAACCACAGCACCGCGGCGACGATGATGACCGCCAGGAAGAGCCACCCGAGCGCAGCGAAGGTCGCCGAGATGGAGGGCACGAGCGTGCGGATGCGGACAATGAGGGACGCAAAGACCACCACCATGCCGGAAGCGACCAGGGTGTGGAGCCCGAAGCGCTCATCGACCGGGAACAATCCCACGCATGCGAGGAAAACGCCGATGAGGGCGATCCCGCCCTCGAGCAGCCTCACCCGGTGCAGCGCGGACGGGGTCTTCGCGGTCGCCGCGAGAGTCGCCGTCGCGTAGCCCGCCAGGGTGGAGATCACGACGCCGGCGACGATCAGGGTGAAGTTGAACGCCACCCCGGAGACGCCGGAGCTCATGCCGAGGGCACTGAGGTTCTCCTGCCACCACAGCGGGTTCTCTGCAGTGAGCATGCTCGTGAGCAGGCCGGTGACCAGGAAGCCGGCGAGGAGGGCGGCGAGCCGGTAGGCGGTCATGCTGAGCGCGGACAGGTAGGCGATGTAGGCGCTGATGGCTCCTGTGGTCCCTACGAGGACGGCGGCCGCAAAGGGGTAGACGACTGCACCGATGAACGCCTGCTGGAAAAGCGAAAAGAGCGCCAGCCAGCCGAGCAGGAAGATGCATGCGTGCGCCAGCGCAAGGGCGGCGATGTCGATGGCCGTGCGGATCCGGCCTCCCCCGCGGGCCTCCGGTGTCACAGCCGGACGACGCTGCAGGCAACCGGCCACTACTGCCCCGGCACCCAGAACTGCCGTGCCGATCGCCGCAATGTCACCGGCCGAACCTCGTCCGGACAACGACACCGGTTCCCGCCCGATGAGCAGAAGCGCGATGCCGCCCAGGACGATAAAGGCGGCGCTGCCAATGAAGAGCGCCCGCGCTTCTGCCGTGACGGCTGCTGGTTTGTGCGGGTCCGACATCACTCACTTCGATTCGCTGGCGTTGCAACCGGTGCAGTTCCGCCGTAAGGGACAGCCTGGGCGGCCTCCACCGGCGATAACCCAACGCTAGGACGGCCGGGGTCTGGTGCCGTCACCCAGAGCGGATGAATCCCGCCGTGCCGTGCACGACGGCGTGAGCGCCGCACCTGTGTTTGCGGGCGGCATGGCCTGGCGCGGATTACGGCCCCAAGTGCGGAATGATCAGCACGGGCCTGGCCTGCAGACGTGTCAGGGACACGCTGACCGAGCCCTCCAGCAGCCGGCCCATCCGGGCCTTCCGCCCGGGCCGTTGTCCGCCGATTATCAGCGCGGCTGCATCCGTGCTCTCCGCCAGCCGGCCCAGGGCCTGGGCGACGTCCCCGTTGAGCACCCTGAAGGACCATGCCCCGCCCGGCGGTCCGAGAATGCCCTCGAGGCCGCTGAGCAGCTGCGAGGCGGGGAATTCGGCTTCCAGATTGTGGACAGGATCCAGGGAAGTGCCGTCAAGGAATCCGGCAGGCTCCCACTCCGTGAGATAGCTGGCCGGGTCCACGAACGCGCAGATCAGGTGCGCCCCCATGATCGCGGCGATCCCCGCGGCGGCCCGTACCAGCCGCTCTTCGAATTCCCACGGCACGCCGAGGACCAGCGGGCCGTCCGTCCACGCCCCGCCACCGGCCTGCCCGAAATCAGCTGGCGGTTCCACGGAACCCATCAGTCGAGGCCCGCGCCAACTGGCCGTCTATGCCCCGGCCGTGCAGAGGATCCACGCCTTCATTATGCCCATTGCCGGCAATTCGGCGAAGGCGTTAGCTCGCGGTGGCGGCCTCCAAGGCCTGCAGCAGCGGCGTCGTCGGCCGTCCGATCAGCCCGGACAACTCGCCCGTGACGGTAGCCAGCAGACCGGCCTTCGTGTCCGTGTCTAGGGCGGCGAGGAAACCTGCAGTGCCCTCGTCGAGGCCGGCAGTGGTCAGGACCTCAACCAGCTCGGGTGCCGAGACTGGCTGGTAGACAACTTCCCGGCCCGCGATCTTGGTGATCGCCGACGCCAGTTCCTTGAAGTCCCAGGCGTAGTCGCCGGAGAGCTCGTACGTGCGGCCCTCGTGTCCGGTGGAGCTGAGCACCGCCGCGGCGGCAGCGGCATAGTCGGCCCTCGTGGCGCTGGCCACCCGGCCGTCCCCGGCCGCGGCCACGACGACGCCAGTCTGCCTGGCCGTGGCCACGGTCTGGGCATAGTTTTCGGTGTACCAGCCGTTGCGCAGGATCGTGTTGTCGAGACCCGACGCGCGGATCAGCTCCTCTGTTGCCTTGTGCTCGGGCGCCAGGATCAGCTCGGTGGTGTCCGCGGCGAGGACTGACGTGTAGGCGATAAACCCGACGCCTGCGGCTTTGGCCGCGCTGACCACGTTGCCGTGCTGCGCCACGCGGGCGCCAACTTCGCTGCCGGAGACCAGCAGGAGTCTGTCGACGCCCTTAAGGGCTTCCGTGAGCGCCACCGCATCGGAATAGTCCGCCACACGCACCTGGACGCCACGGGCACGGAGCTGCTCGGCCTTCGCGGCGTCGCGCACCACGGCCACGAGCGAGCCCGGTTCCTGGCTGCTGAGGAGTTCTTCGAGGACCAGCCGGCCCAGCTGTCCCGTGGCACCTGTTACTGCAATCGTCATTTTGCGCTCCTGGAATTCGTGGGTGTTGTTCATGTCAGGTCTCTGGCGTGCGGGCGAACCGGCACTGGGGTTCACAACCGGCCCCCGGTGCGGGTCATTCCCTGTGTTACGTTGTGCGACTGTTGCGTTGGTCGACTGCTGGGCTGTGCGACGCGGGTGATCGCGCGTCGGCCCCACGGTTAGGTCAGGGTCCACGAGCGTTTGGACAGCCCGAACCAGAACCCGTCGATCGCCGTCTTGGCCTGGATGTCTCCCGAGCCGTAGGCGGCCCCGAGGGCAACATAGAGCGGAGCCCAGTGCTCGCTGCGGGGATGCGCTTCGCGGGCTGCCGGCGCCTTGTTGAGGAAGTCCAGGATGGAGTCGACGTCGCCCCGGGCCATGGCTTCCTCTGCCCAGTGGTCGAACTCGCTCGAGACTGCGGGCGGGGCACTGTCCGGCCCGCCGGCGGGATTGAACCAGCGTAGGTTGTGCGTGGTGAATCCGGATCCGACGATCAGTGTGCCCCGATCACGCAGGGGCCCCAGTGAGACCCCGAGGTCGAACAATCCCTGCGGATCGAGCGTCGGCATGGACATCTGCACCACCGGCACGTCTGCTGCCGGGTACATCTCTTTCAGCGGAACGTAGGCTCCGTGGTCCAGTCCGCGGCTTTCGTCGCGCGCCACGTGATGGCCGTGAGCGGCCACGAGCTTTTCCACTTCAGCGGCCAGCTCGGGCGCCTGCGGCGCGTCATAGGCCACCTCGTAGTACTTCTGGGCGAAGCCGCCGAAGTCGTAGACCAGCCCGGGATCACGCCCGGTGGCACTGAGCGTCACGGGGGCATTCTCCCAGTGGGCGGAGACCATCAGGATGTCCCTGGGCTTGCCGAACGTGCCGGACCACTCATTGAGTTCGCGGGTCCAGGTGGAGTCGTCCGCCAGCGGGGGCGCTCCATGGCTGAGAAAGAGTACGGGAGGCCGGTCGGCTGTCTGAGTCATGAAAATATCGTAGCCCGATTTGATTGAAGCTTCAAGTTTCCATACGTCCGCCGCCTTTTGTGCGGGGGCCCAGTCAGAACGAGGGCACCGTGAACCCCAGGCCCAGGAGTCCCCGGCCCGCCTGCTCGAGGACGGGATCCCTGGTGAGCGCCGCATGGTTCATCAAGACATTGACGTCGCGCTGAATCCTTTGGAGCGGATTCGACAGCCGGTGGACGCTCCCGCCGGATCCCGTCACGATGAGGCGGACCGCCTCGGCCGACGCCTCGCCGCTCAGCGCAAGGGAAAGCCGGTATTCCCCGCGCTCCCTCTCCGTCAGCATTGAGGGCGTGCGGGCATGGGAAACCGCGACCACCCGGACCGCTTCCTGCCAATGCAGGCGCGCCGTGGCAACCAGCCCGGAGGCCTGGGCATAGCGGACCTGCGCGAGCGGTGAATCCGCCTGGCGGTCCTCCACAGTGTGCTTGACCTTGCGCACCATGATTAGCTCGCGGAACAGTTCCAGGGCGTACTCGGCGGACCCCAAGGCGGCGGCCGGGGCCACCATGTTCAGCAGCGGGCCCATGGGCGTGTGGATCAGCGGGTCCTGGTGCAGCGCGCTGCCCGGGTTGGCTTCCGCGCCCAGGAGTTCCCAGTCCAGCGTTCGATGTTCAGGGACGAACAGGTTCTCGGCCCGGATGTCGTTGCTCCCGGTCCCCCGCAGCCCCGCCGTCTGCCACACGTCGAGCAGTTCGACGTCGGCCAGCGGCACGAGGCACTGCAAGCGCACGCTGCCGTGCTGTGCGGCGAGCAGCGCCCACTGTGAATGCATGACCCCGGAGGCAAAGGTCCACCGGCCCGTGATGGCAAAGCCTCCCGGGACCTTCTTGGCCACACCTGCCGGCGCACCGGTAGCGGCTGCCAAGGGAGCCGGTCCGTTGGCGAAGACCTCATCCTGCGCCTCCCGGGGCCACCGCGCGAGCATCCAGACGTGCTCTATCAGGTGGCCGACACTCCATGCCGTGGAGGCGCATCCCCGGGCGAGCCGGCGCACCACCTCCACGTAGGTCTCCAGACCCATGCCGAATCCCCCAACGGCCTTCGGCGAGAGTGTGTGAAACATTTCGGCTGCATGCAACTCAACCACCGTGGCGTCCGGAATGCGGCGAAGGCGCTCCGTCTCTTCGGCCCGCTCGCGCAGGCCTGCTACGAGCCCCTGGGCGCGGGCGATCATTTCGTCATGGGACGGGACGGCCGCCGCTGCCGGAGCCCCGACCCGGGCGGCAGCCGCGGCGTCGCTGTTGGCGTCCCGCGCACTGTGGACGGGTCCGGCGTCGGACGGGAGCACGAGCGTGTGGCCGGTGTGGTCGCGTTTTGCGGCCAGATACCGGAGGTTGGCCGCAGACGCGTGGACGCCGGTGGCTACCTGCCCGGATACCTCGATGCCGAGGCCGGTCAGCTGGGCAGCCTTGTCCGGATTGTTGCTGAGCAGCCGCAGCGGGCCGGCGCCCATTGCGCCCAGCATCTGGGCCGCCGCCGTGTAGTCCCGCTCGTCTTCACCGCGACCCAGGGCCAGATTGGCCTCGTAGGTGTCCAGGCCTCCGTCCTGCAGGGCGTAGGCGTCAAGCTTCGAATACAGGCCGATGCCGCGGCCTTCCTGGCGGAGGTAGAGCAGGAAGCCTCCCTCGGCGGCAATCCGCTCCACGGCCTCCCGCAGCTGCGGGCCGCAGTCGCATCGCAGGCCCCCGAACACGTCGCCGGTGAGGCACTCGCTGTGCAGCCGCACCAGGGGTCCGGCACCGCCCCGCATCGCGTCCTGCAGTGCCTGCTCCCACTCGCCGAAGGCGAGCAACAGGTGCTCCTTCCCATCGGCGAGCCCGCTGAAGGTCAGCACCTCGGCTTCGGCGGCAAATCCGTCCGGGAAGCGCAGCGGCACGGAAACGCGGCTGCGCACGGATGCCGATGGTGCGGCAGCCTTCGGCTTTGCAATGGTTTCTGGCGCAAGGGTCATCTGGGGTCCTCAGATATTGGGCAACAGGTATCAGGCAGGAGGTATTCGGCAAGACGTGCAGACGGCGGCCAGGTCGGAGTCGTCCGGCAAGACGGCATCGAGTTACACGGCCTTCCCGGCCAAGTTTACTTGAACCTTAAAGTTATAGGCCCGAGCGGCTGGTGATGCAAGCGATGACCCCGCATGACGGTTCGGCGGACGCGTCTGCGCGCACCCGCATGGATAAGCCACGGGCCAGTGCCATCATGAAGACGTGACCATAGCGAAAACGATCATGCTCTTCATACTGGCCGCCGCAGCTGAAATTGGCGGGGCGTGGCTCATCTGGCAGTCCGTCCGCGAGGGACGGGACTGGTGGTGGGCCGGGTTGGGCGTCGCGGCGCTGGGCATCTACGGCTTTGCCGCCACACTCCAGCCGGACGCCCACTTCGGACGCATTCTCGCCGCGTACGGCGGCGTGTTCGTGGCCGGCTCCCTGGCGTGGGGCATGATCTTCGACGGCTTCCGGCCCGACCGGTGGGACGTCCTGGGTTCGGTGATCTGCCTGTTCGGGGTCGCCGTCATCATGTTCGTTCCCCGCAACGCCGGCTGAAGGTGACGATGACCCGCTTCGTGATTGGCCCGGATGTGGCCCTCTTTCTCGCCCGCGGCGGGGCGGCGATCGCAGACGATCACCAACTGGTGGCGCCGACGCTCCTTCGCTCGCAGGTGCTCTCGCTCCTGTACCATTCGGTCCGGCGGGGCGAGCTGACGCAGGCCGACGCCGATCGTCAGCTCGACTACCTGCGGGGCCTTCGCATCCGGCTCCTCGGCGACCGTGTCCTGCAGCGCGCTGCGTGGAGGCTCGCCGAGCAGCTTGGATGGGAGGACACCGTCGACGCCGAATACGTAGCCCTGACCCGGCTTCAGGCAGACGCGTTTGTGACGCTCGATGCCGGGCTGGCCGCGGCCGTGCAGGAATTGGTGACCATCGCGGAGCCCCAGGAACTGCTGGCCCCAGGGTAGCCACTGCGAGTCAACCGGGGGTCCGCCCTACCTGCCGGCGGTATGGTCGAGGACCTGGCCGAGGATCCGGGCGCCTTCCCGGAAGGCACCCGGGTTGGGTCCGGCGTAGTTGAGCCGGATGTACGGTCCCGCCGGCTCGGCCGGGAACCACTCGGTGCCGGCGGCGATGATGACCCCGGCAGCCTCGCAGTCACGGACAAGCTGGTCGACGTCGGTCCCGTCGGGCAGGCGTGCCCAGAGGTTCAGCCCGCCCGTGGGCACATGCTCAACGTGTGCCTGGGGGGCATGCTCCCGCAGGCTGCTGACCAGCAGGTCCCGGCGGACCAGGAGCTGGTGCCGCAGCCCGCGCAGGTGCGTCTGCCACGCCGGCTGCGTCACGACGTCGAGGGCGGCCGCCTGCAGGACCCCGCTGACGTACATCGACTCGGCGCCGCGGTCCGCCAGAATACGGTCGCGTGCCGGGCCGCGGGCGATCACCGCGGCAACGCGGATGCCCGGGGACACGCTCTTGGTCAGCGAGCGAAGGTAGACAACGTGGCCGGAATCGTCATGGGCGGCAACGGGCGCGGCAACAGTGGTGATGCCGAAATCATGCGCCCAGTCGTCCTCAACCAGGAACGCCCCATAAGCGCGCACCACCTCAAGGACCTGCTCGCCCACCGGGGCCGGCCACTTCGCGCCGGTGGGATTGGCGTAGTTCGGCTGCGCGTAGAACACCCGCGCCCCGGTCTCGTCAAAGGCGCGGGCCAGATCCTGGGGGTCCGGGCCTTCGGGGCCGCTGGGCACCGGAACAACCCGGACACCGGCCTGCGCAGCAGCCAGGATAGCCCCCCAGTATGTCGGGGATTCCACCAGCAGCGGCTGCCCGCTGCCAACCAGTGCCCGGAACACGGAACTGAGCCCGCTCTGGCTGCCGGGGAGCACGATCACGTCGCTCGGCGTTGGCGGCGTGACGCCGGCCGGCGTGGCGGCCCGGAGTTCGTGCGCGAACCACGACTGCAGTTCGGGCAGGCCCGCTGCGGGCGGACGCGCCAGGGCCGCCTCACCCCGGGCTGCGCGCGTCAAGGCCGCCCGCACCAGGCGCTCGGGCAGGAGTTCCCGCTCCGGATAGCCCGAGTGGAAGGCGATGACATCATTCGGCGCGCTGCGCATTGCGGTGGAGACGGGGCGCAGCGGCGCCTGTGGCGAGCCCAGCGCGGACGTTTGCCAGCCGTAGTCCACAGGGCGGGCTGTCCGGACGGCCCGCACAAAGGTCCCGACGCCGGGACGGCTCTCGATCAGGCCCTGCGCGGCGAGCATGCGGAGCACCTTCTGCACGGTCACGGGGCTGGCCTGGTATTCGGCAACCAAGGACCGCGTCGAGGGCAGCCGGGCGCCGGGCGCCGCATCTGCAATCCACTCCCGCAGCCGTGCCGCAATGCGCGAGGTGCTATCGTTGTACATGAGAGCCAATAGTAGCGCTACCCTCGTAATTGATCAACCGCTATCCGCCCGGCCGGCGATGGGGCTGTGGTGGGGACTGCTCGGCGTCGCGGCTTTCTCTTTCACGGTTCCGTTCACCCGCGTGGCTGTTGCCGGGCTGGCTCCGTTGTTCATCGGATMGGGCCGGGCCGTTGTCGCTGCTGTCCTCGCCGCATGCGCGCTCGCCCTGACCCGGCAGCGTCCGCCCCGCGGCGCCCAGTGGGCGCGCGTCGCCGTCGTCGCCGGCGGAGTGGTGGTCGGCTTCCCGCTGCTGACCTCGTTCGCCCTGGTCTCCGTTCCCGCCAGCCACGGCGCGGTCGTCATCGCGCTACTCCCGGCGGCGACGGCGACGATGGCAGTCCTTCGCGGCCACGAACGCCCGTCCATCACTTTTTGGGCCATCACCGGCGTCGGTGCGGTGGCAGCAATCGGCTTCGCATCCGCGCAGTCCGGCGGCATCGGACAACTGCAGCTGGCGGACGTGTTGCTTTTCGGCGCCGTCGTGTCAGCGGCGATCGGCTACGCCGAAGGTGGCAAGCTGGCCCGCGAACTCGGCGCGTGGCAGACCGTCTCCTGGGCACTTGTTCTCGCATCTCCCCTGATGGTGGGTATGGCGGCCTTCTCGATGGCCGGGCAGCCGCCATCCGCCACTCCTGTGCAGTGGGCGGCCTTCGCGTATCTTGGGGTCGTGAGCATGTTCTTCGGCTTCTTCGCCTGGTACCGCGGCCTTGCCATCGGCCCTATGGCGCAGGTCAGCCAGATCCAGCTCGTCCAGCCTGTGCTGAGCATCTGCTGGGCCGGGCTCATACTGGGCGAGGACCTGACCTGGACCACCATCATCGGCGGCGCCGCGGTGGTTTTCTGTGCCGGCCTGGCTGTCCGCTCCCGCTCCGGTCCGCCGGGGGCCAAGGAGATGGCGGAGGTGGCGGCGCAACGGTCCCGCTGACCCACCCCGGTTTCCCCGGCCCCTTTGCCGGCGCCCGAACCTCGCACACCGCGCCCACGCCCCGAACTCAGCAACCCTTGTCCGATCCGCGATCCGAACGGAAGATCCCCGTGTACATCCCCGCACACTTCGCTGCCAGCCCCGATTCAGTCCGGCAACTGCTCAGCCGCCCGGCCGCAGCCAACCTGATCACGTCAACGGCGAACGGCATCCTCGCCACGCTGATGCCTGGGCCGCCACGGAGTTCTCGGACAGTGGACCCCCTTAAAATCGGGGGACTACTGAAATGAGGAATGTGCAGAATGCCTGCATCACGTCGCCGGTTCAGCCAGGAGTTCAAGGACCAGCTGTGCGAGGAAGTCGTCTCGACTTCGAAAACAATCAAGTCCGTCGCCGACTCGTACGGGGTCGGTGCCGAGACGCTGCGTAACTGGCTGAAGAAGTACCGGCAGGAACACGACACCACGGGCACCGAGGTTCCGCTGACAGGCTCGGAGCGGGCCCGGCTGATGGAGCTGGAGCGGGAGAACCAGGAGCTGCGTGCGGAGGCTGCGTTCCTGAAAAAAGCCGCTGCATACTTCGCGCGGGAGCCACGGTAGTGGCGAAGTATGAATTCATCGATTCCCAGACCCGGTCGCCGGGCGTTCCGGCGTTGGTGAAGATGTGCCGCTGGCTCGGGGTGTCCCGGTCCGGGTTCTACCACTGGCGCTCCCGCCCGCTGTCGGCCACCGCGGCGCGCCGGGGTGCGCTCACGGAGCGGGTGAAGCACTTCTTCGCCGCCTCCGACGGCACGTACGGCTACCGGCGGATCCACGCGGACCTGGCCGCGGAGGGCACCGAATGCTCCCCGGAGCTGGTCCGCCAGATCATGCGTGCCAACAACCTGGTGCCGTGCCAGCCGCGCCCGTTCCGCACCACCACGCAGGCGGATGCCGAAGCCGCGGCGAGGATCCCTGACCTGGTGCGCAGGGACTTCACCGCGGACCGTCCCGGGGAGAAGTTCGTCGGCGACATCACCTACATCCACACCTGGCAGGGCTTCGTCTACCTGGCCACGGTCATCGACTGCTTTTCGAAGAAGGTCGTGGGCTGGGCCGTCGCCGACCACATGCGTGCCGAGCTGGTCGAATCCGCGCTCCGGAACGCCGCGGCATCCACGCTCATCCGCCCCGGCGCGATCTGGCACTCGGACCGGGGCAGCCAATACACCTCCGCATCCTTCCGGGCCCTCGTGGCGGGCCTGGGCATGCGTTCCTCGATGGGCCGCACCGGGGTGTGCTGGGACAACGCCGCCGCGGAGACGTTCTTCTCGGCGCTGAAGAACGAGCGCGTGTACCGCACTGTCTACGCCACCAAGGCCCAGGCCAGGCGGGATGTCATCCGCTACATCGAGGGCTTCTACAACAGCCGGCGCCGGCACTCCGCCCTGGATTACCGCTACCCCAACGAGGTCCACTACAGTTACCAGCAGCCGCCCGCGGCAGCGTAGA
>NZ_JBFUJJ010000037.1:0-25467 GCF_056401435.1 Arthrobacter sp. P4_F10 | reverse complement strand
CACTAAGGCAGGTGTGCACGGGAATGTGCTCTTGCGGCGTCTGGACGCCTTCCGCCGGGGACTTCCATCTGGCCATTGACGTGAAGCGTGTGTGGTGAGCGGCCGAAACGCGCGTGTACTCGGCGTCCTGAGCCGTCACGGGCACCCGGTCGCCCCGCCGCGGCCAGCCACGTCGACGAGGGCACCGATGAGTTCGGGACCCAGCCCCAGTGCTGCATCGTTGTGGTTCGCCGCCGCTACCTCCACCTCGATGACGTAGTTTCCGGCGTCCCGGGCCGCCTGAGCCACGTCCCGGCTCTGCTGTGCGGGCACGATGGTGTCCGCGCTCCCGTAGACCACGGCGGTCGGGATGTCCGCTCGCACTACGTTCTCGCGTACCGGGTAATGATCGCGAAGCATCCAGCCCACCGGCACGCCGTAGGCTGCCCGGCCGACGTCGGCGAGCGAGGTAAATGGTGAGCGCAGCAGCATCGCGGCTGGAGGGTGCTCGGTGGCGAGCTCCGTGACCACCCCGGCGCCGATGCTCTCCCCGAAATAGACGAGCGAGCCCTCCGGTACTCCTGCCGCACCTGTCAGGAACTCGCGAGCGGCGCGGACATCGCGCGCGAGACCGTCCTCGGACGGGTACCCGGGATTCGCCGCGTAACCGCGATAGTCGAAGAGCAGCACGCCGAAGCCGAGCTCGCTGATCGCTCGTCCCAGCTCTGCCCGATTAGCCCGGTTGCCGCCGTTGCCCGGTGCGACGAGCACGGTCGCGCGGCAGCCGACTGTGGCTGGCAAGTACCAGGCACCGAGCTCGAGGCCGTCACTCGTCGTGAGCGTGACTTCCTGGGCTCCGGGCAACAGCTCGGCGGCCGGACGTGGCTGGCCGCGGTCGGGAAAATAGATGAGCGAGCGTTGGAAGAACCACGGCATGCCAATCAGGAGCCCGACGACGACGAACCCGGTCGCGAGCGGCATGATCCTTCGCACCGTCAACTTTTTCGCCACCGTCTTATGATCGCAGAGCTGTGCGCGCCGCACACGGCACGTGACCCACGACCTGATCACCGACCGCTGACGCACGCCGTCGAGCACGTGATACACGGAGAAGAAAAAAATTCGTACCACCCCGGACCGGGGTTTAACCGGCTGATACCGGCCGGACCAGGATCCGGGCGCCCCTTAAGAGACAGAACCATCGAGGCTGGAACTTAGGAAAGGTCCGGCCTCGATCTGTTGAATACCGGGGTTCGGTTACTTCAACTGCGCGGTGCTGCCTGTCCGGGGGTACTGGTAGAGGGTTTCGCGGCTGATGTTGAGAGTCACCGATAAACCATGGGCGTCACGCGGACAAGTGTGGACACTGTACACACCATTTTTGGCCGGACAAACAGCCGCCCACTTCTCCCCCAGGTCCCCCAGGAAACAGCGAAAAGAGGCCAAGAATCTGGAAGAAAATTTCGCGCAGGTCATGTCAACACCACAACCCCACAGCATGAATAAGTGCAAGACCAACCACGACAACCCGAGGAAGCCAGAAAGGAGCGCCGGATGACCGCACATCCCAGCAGGCGGAGTGCCCACCAGCCAGCGCCCTGAACCCGCCGTCCACACAACTTCATAGGCCTCCGCGGCAGCCCGGCACCAGCCGCAACAAGCGTCAGAGGGACCCGAGCAGGGTTAATGTCCACACGTTAAAGCAAAAACCCCCTCTGACGAGGGGGAATGCCGTGCCCGAGGTGGGACTCGAACTGCATTCCAGCCCTTGCACACACTGGGACTCCCGGAAACATACGGAATCCGGGCCGATCCGGCCCCGGTACGACCCAGTCCGAAGCCCAAAGTGTGTACTTTGTACACACGTCCTTTTTGCCACATTTCAGGCATTACAAAGCGCTGCGTGGGAACCAGCGAAACGGCCAGTCAACACTGCTGAACTAAGTTCGCGATTCCATGAACCAACCGGCTGGTGCAGGCGCCGAAGCTTCCCACGCGAAGATGACTGACCCGCCTCAAATATCCTGAAATCTTGGCGTTGCCACAGCCTGGATGAGACGGAATGAGGCCCTGTTGTTGTCCCTTCCACGAGGCAAGTCAGGAATCCGGCCTTGCGTCTGTCTCACGAATGCCGGACTGTGCACCCGCCCCGGGTGTCCATCGAATCCCGACGGCTGACTTCGGCATCGGAACGGCGGAGGCGATCAGACCGAGCTTCTAATGTCTCCGATCCGTCAAGGCCTGGAAGCCGCAACGCCGGCAGCGTCGACCGCAAGACATCTGGCAGGCACTCATTGTCGCCGCCAGTGGTGCCGCAGGAGCGTTTGCGCTCGTCGGTGTGGTCTCGATCGCCGGTCGCCGCGGAGGCGCACCCAGCATGACCCTCTCCCGCGCCACCTTCGGCCCGCGCGGCAACATCGGGCCGACCCTCGTGTCCCTTCTCTCCCGGCTCGGCTGGGAGACCGTGAACACAACAACGGGAGCGTTCGTGCTGCTGTCACTGTTCGCCGTCCTGTTCGGTACGGGGAGCGAGGCGAAGAGCGTCCCAATTCTCACGATCATCGCCATCGCGATCTTCGAGACCTGCACCCGGCTCGTCTCCGGCCTGGGCCACGCCGCCATTCTGGTGATCCAGAAATGGGCTACCTGGATCTTCGGCGCCCTCAATGTCTTTGTCGCGATCTTCCTGGCTGCCACGATCAACTGGAGCGCCGTTGCCAGCGCACCGGCCGGACCGGTCAGCGCCATCATGATCGGCATCGGCGTGATCGCCGCGGGCACCGGCATCGGCTGGGCGAACGCCGGCGCCGACATGGCCCGATACCAGCGCACCAGCGTGAAGGCGGGCCACCTCATCGCCTCCAGCGCCGCCGGCGCCGGCATTCCGCTCGTTATCCTCATCGGGCTCGGGGCATTGCTCACCGCCGGCGACCAGAGCCTGGCCTCCTCAGCGCACCCGGTGGCAGCCATCCGCGAACTGCTCCCGAGCTGGATGGCCATCCCGTACCTGATCGCAGCCTTCGGCGGCCTGCTGCTCTCCAACCACCTGTCCGTCTACTCGGCCGGGCTGACCACATTGACCCTTGGCATCAAGGTCAGGCGCGTCTACGCCGTCACCCTTGACGTCGTGGTCACCTTCATGGGTGCCATCTACTTCATGCTCGTCGCCGAAGGCTTCTATGGCCCGTTCATCGCGTTCATTTCGTTGCTCGCCATTCCGATCACCGCGTGGCTCGGCGTCTTCCTCGTGGACATGATCAAGCGCCGCCACTACCACCCGGATGAGTTGATGAACCTAAAAAAGGGCGGCGCCTACTGGTACAACGGAGGATTCGAATGGCGCGCCACGGCCAGCTGGGCCATCGCTATCCTGACCGGTTTCCTGTTCACCTCTGTGCGCACGTCCGCTGACAAGACGTGGCTCTCGGGGTGGCTTTCCGAAACCTGGGTCGGCGCCAATGGTCTGGCATGGATTGCCGCCTTCGTTGCTGGCCTATACCTGCTGCTCGGCGGCGCGCGTGGCCACCTCAACGCTCCGACCACAAAAAACGACCAGGACCGGGAAGCAGACCAGGACCAGGAAATGAAGGTGCCCCATGTCTAGCTCCTTTGGTTCCCCGGCACCACTCCTGATCTACACCGGCAACGTGATCGTCGACATCGTGATGACGATTGATGGTCTGCCCGCCCACGGAGGCGACACCCTCGCGTCCTCCTCGCTCATCACGGCCGGCGGCGGATACAACGTGATGGTCGCCGCCGAGCGTGACGGCCTTCCGGTCACTTTCGCCGGACAATACGGCTCCGGGCCGTTCGGGAGCATCGTGCGGTCGGCCCTGGCCGACAGCGACTTCGACATCGCCCAGCAAGGGCTCGAAGGGACCGACAGCGGCTACTGCATCGCCCTTGTCGACAGCTCCGCCGAGCGGACTTTCGTGACCCACGTCGGAGCCGAGGGACAGCTCACCCGGTCTGACCTTGACAGGGTCGATGTTAAAGGCGAGAACGTCGTTTACGTCTCCGGATATAGCCTTGCCCATCCTGTGAACGCTGCCGCGCTGCCAGGCTGGCTCGATTCCCTTCCGAATGCGGTCCGGGTGATCACCGATCCGTCCCCGCTGATTGCCGAACTCGACGCCGGTACGCTTGCCCGTGTCCTTGCCCGCACCGATGTCTTCACCGCGAATGCGCGTGAGGCAACCCTCGGGTCGGGCCTGGACAACCTCACGACGCCGCGACTTGGTACCTCGAACACATCAGGCCSGGCGGACTGGTGGTCGTACGGGACTCCGACAGGGGATGCTGGCTTGCCGGCCCCGACATTGGTCCAGAGCCGGTGCTGGTTCCCTCCTTCGCTGTCAGGGCGGTCGACACCAACGGCGCCGGCGATGCCCACGGCGGAGTCTTCGCCGCCGCCCTGGCACACGGTGAAACGCCCCTGCATGCTGCACTGCGCGCCAATGCAGCCGCGGCCCTCGCGGTGACCCGCATCGGCCCGGCAACCGCCCCGACGTCGGACGAGATCGACGCCCTGCTGGCCAGGCAGACGCCGACCACGCCCCGTGCCGGCGTGGCAACACTCTGACCCGGTTCACATAGCCGAGCAGGTATCGGCAGCACCCAGCTGCCGATACCTGCTCGGAGGCTATGTGGGACACCCGTTCCAGCTCCTTAGAACTGAGACAGGTCCAGTGGCGGCTACTCCCCTACCCCGTAGTCGGCCGGTACGGCCTGGGCTGTCGTTCGAGTTCGCCAGTTGGAGTTCTCAGAATCGAGGATGTCGAGCTTGTTCCTCCGCCCAGGGGACGATCGTTAGGCATGGACCTGCCAGRGACGAGCGAACTCGTCACCGGAGCAGCAGCTGCAGTCTCCGTCGCAGGCCCAGTAATTCCGTGGTCGGATCGGTGAAGAGAATCCGGTAAATGATCGGCGCGACGACCATATCGACAATGTCGTCCACGGCCGGCGCTTCTTCGCCGCGCCGGGCGGCGGCCCCGCGGATGGTTTCGAGGTGCTCCTTGAGGATGTCGAAGTACCGCAGGGTGGCGGGATAGTCAGCCACTATATCCCGAAGGATCTGACGGCCCAGGGGCGACGAAAAGTCTTCAACTTGGGACTCCAGCCACGTGCCGAGGTCTCCCGCTAGGGAACCGGTGTCCTCGACCGGCCCCGGAACGAGCCGGCTGGTGGCCATGGCGGCGAATAACTGCTGCATGTCCCCCAACGCCGGTAAATCGTCGACGGCGTCACTCCCGCCCGGGACTATGACCTGAAAGCAAATAGTTAGCGATAGGAGCACGGTTTGGGTAGATCAGTTCCCCGTATGGGGCGCGGCGGCGCGTTTGGACTGCACGCAGCGATTCTGGCCGTGTTCCTCGGTGCCTCGGCCGTGCCGACGCCGGTCTACCCTCTGTACCAGCACCTGTGGGGATTTCCCGCGGTGACCACCACCGTGATCTTCGCCGTCTACGCCCTGGCATTGCTCGCCAGCCTGCTCGTGGTGGGCCGGCTGGCGGACCATGCAGGTCACCGCCCGGTGCTCCTGGCCGCCATCGTTGTCGAGGTTGCCTCCATGGCAGTCTTCATGTCAGCCGGGGACGTTGCCGCGCTGGTGGCCGCCAGGGTCCTGCAGGGTGCCGCCACCGGTGCCGCGATGGGTGCGGCGGGGTCGGCGCTGATGGTTTTCGAGGACGGACGCCGCGGGGGAAGCGCGGCCCTGGTCAACGCCGCGGCCGCACCCCTGGGTCTTGCCCTTGGAGCAGCAGGCGCCAGCGTGATGGTCGACATGCTGCCGGCTCCCACCCGGCTGTGCTACCTGGTCGTGGCCTGTACCGTGACTGTGCTGGCTGTTTTGCTGCTGTTCGCCCCGGGTTCCGGCGCGCCGGTCCCCCGGGGCGTGGGCTTCCCTGAAGCCGAGCATGAGCATCCCGGAGAGCGCCCGCGGCGCGATGGCCATCGGGATGCCCGTTGCCGGGGCGATCTGGGCCCTGAGCGGACTGTATCTGTCACTCGGGCCGGCCCTGGCGCGGAGCGTCACCGGCGACGGTTCGTCCCTGCTCGGCGGCCTCGCCCTGCTGTGCCTGTACGTTCCTGCGTCCCTGGCGATCGTGATGTTGCGGCGCCTGAGGGACGGGTCCGTTCTGATCATCGGGATCAGCGCGCTCATCGGCGGGGTCAGCGCCGCCGTGGCCGGAGTCGTCCTCGGATCGCCGGCCGCTTACTTCACGGGGACGGTCGCCGCCGGCGTGGGTTTCGGCGGCGGATACTATGCCGCGCTGCGGGCCACCCTTCCCTTGAGCGCACCGGAAGAGCGCACAGGCCTGCTCTCCACGATTTACATCATCTGCTACCTCTCCTTCAGCCTCCCCGCCGTAGCAGCGGGCCTGCTTATGGACAGCGTGGGGCTTCGGGCGACCACGCTGGGCTACGGGACACTGCTCGTTGCGGTCTGCCTGCCTATCCTGACCGTTGTGCTGCGCCGCGCCCACAGGGAGCGTCGTCGGTACGCGGCGTCGCCTTCGAGCGCGATCGTGCGCAGTCCGGGATCGATGGCGGCAACGACCGACCGGACCGTCGAGTAGCCGGGGGCGGGAAGGCCGCGGTCGAGCGCGACGTCACAGATCCGTCGGTGGATGAACGCGATGGTCGGCGCCGGGCGGCGGAGCGCGACGCCTTCGATCGCGCCCACGATTTCGGCCGGCAAAGCCCAATCGCTCCGCTGCTTTTCCCGCACACATCTGGACGACGGGACCCAGCTGACCGGCTGCACCCAACCACCAGGGAACCTCGGACTGACACCTCACCACCGGGGACCGGCGGCCGTGCACAACCTGTGTTGTGGCCGGTCACCAGCGGCAACGTTCCCCATGGACCAAGATTCAGCACCCCCGCCGCCGGCCCGGGCGTTCGGCCAGGTCTTTTCAGCCATAGACCACAGGCGGCTCCGGTGGGCAGACGCGAAGAAGGCCGGCATCCTTTTAGGGGCCGGCCTTCTTCATGTCTGTATCTGGTTTAGTCTCCCGCGGCAACGTCGTCTTCCCTGACCTGGCCCGCGGCGATGCGTTCGGCGGTCTTCGCGAACGCATCCTCGATATACGCCATGAGGTCACTCTCGCGGACCCGCCGCACGCCTCTTCCGCCGAACTGGCCTGCAGGGAGCTCGCCGCTGCGAACCAGCGAGTATACGAGCGCGCCTTTGACGTTCAGAATCTCCTGGACCTGTTCCAGAGTCAGCATCCTGGGGAACGCGGGTCCCGTGGTCGGCGCAGGGTTCTCTTTCCCCTCCTCTGTCCGTTTCGGCATTCTCAATCCACCCCATTCCGGTGTTGCGGCTCGTCCTTGGTGCGCTGTCCGCGGCGGAGGGATCCGGCCGCGTTCAACACCGCATTGCGCGTCGTGATGCCTGATCGGGTCTTGGGTACGAGGAGGCGCGATGCGATGCCGGCGCCCCGTTGTAGCGGTCGGACGTGTTTGCGGTGCGTGTGTTCATAGCCGGCGAATGCGGCGGTGTGGTCATCCGGGTGGGCGGCAATCGCGTCGGCGAGGGACTTGGCGCCGATGATCGCGCTGCTGGATCCTTCACCGAACAGCGAGATGCAACTCGCCGCGTCACCGAGCAGCACCACGCGGCCGGCAGTCCACTTCGGTACGTCCACGCGGGTGACGGCGTCGAAGTACCTATCGCCGGACGCGCCCCACTCCTCGAGCGCGAGCGTGGTGAGCCATCCGCCGCCGGCGTAGGTGGATTCGACGAGGCGTCTGCCTTGTTCCGCATCGCGGTAGTCGAAATCGTGCTGCCCACGGAAGATGAATGCGAACCCGGGCTTCCCACCCGCCGGATGGATGGTCAAGGAGGTTCCCGGTTCGTTGTACAACAGCACGGTGCGCGGATCCTCGATCGGAGTAGGGGCGCGCACGGTGCCCACGAACATGCCGAATGGGCGGGAAAAACGTTCTTCGGGGCCGAATGCCAAACGCCGAACGGTGGAGTGGACTCCGTCGGCTCCGACGACCAGGTCGAAGCGACGGGAAGGGGTCCGCTGAAACTCGACGTCGATTCCACCGCCGTCCTGGTGCAGGGCGGTGATCGAGTCGTCCCGGATGATGAGGCTGTTCTCCCGGGCCTTCTCGAGCAACAGGCCGACGAGTTCATTGCGCGCGACCTCGACCTCCTCGTGGCTGTCGACGCGTTGGCGCGTGCGGATCGTGGCCTGTGGCCGCCCGTCGGCGTCGACGAAGACCAGGCGTTCGACACCGGTGGCTGCCTCCTCCAGGCGCGACCAGATACCCATTTGCCGTGCAATGGCGACCGCTCCTCCGCGTACGTCGACAGGGTTGCCACTAGATCGTGTGTCGGCCGCTCGTTCCACAATCGTGACCGACCAACCGGCCTTCGCCAGCCAGTACGCGACGGTCGAGCCGGCAATGCCGCCGCCGGAGACCAGTACGCTTCGATCCACCATGCCCCCCATTCAAGCACTCAACACCAGAGGTAAGTCCGCTTCCCTGGGGATTCCACATCGGGAACCCCTCTGGAACAGCTGCTCGTCAGTTCGGTCGCGGTCGAGCTCACACACCGCCAGCACCGGCCAGTTCTGGTCGTCCCGCTCGCCCGACAGGTCCCCCCGGGCAACCTCACTGGCTGAATACTCCTGTTTCGGCCGCTGAGGGGACGGCGACTGGGCGCCTCGGTCTCAGAAGTCGGACGCCGCCCAGTCGATTCGGCGGCTCGCGTTGAGCGGGACAAGGTCCGGCATTCCTCCCGCCGGGGCGGGACAGACGCCCTATATCTGCGTTGACGGCAGGCGTAGTCTGTACGGAATTCACCTTCATGAGGCCAGACAGGAAGGGGGCCTGCAGAGCATGAGCATTAAAGATGAGTGGGACCGGCTCGATTCGGAGACCCGGACCTGGCTTCTGGAAAATCCGGGATGCCTGATCCTGCCACGTACTATGTCGACCAAAATGATCGAGGGAGCCGACGGGGACCTCGAGAGTGACCCGCACGGGCAGATCGTACTGTCCCAGGCTGACCACGAATTTATCCGGGAAAAAGCGGAGGCTGCCGGAACAATCCGCGTCCACCCAACGGAATGCCAATTCTTTGACACAGCACCCTTGCCTGATATCAGGAGAGCGCCGGCTGGAAGCATGCCGCAGCTCCGCCCAATGAGACTCAGTAGGATCCAGTGGGCAGCTACCCGCGGTGATGCTCGGGATCGCTAGACCGGAGCCAATAAACAGCCCCGGGGACACCACGACCACGCAGTAGTGGCTCCCCTGTCCCTCCGACAAAGGAATTCTGTGGGTTCAGCCTGGCTGAACTGGTGGTGGTGTTGCCGCCGGCGGGAACGTTCGTTGGTCCCGGATGCGCGGTGGCAAAGGCACGTTGCGCGTTGTCGCGTTCAACGGCGGTCCGTCGCTGGTGAGTGGCTGCGGTGGTTCCTCCTGGGCGGCGGACCGCCCGCGTTCCGGAAGGTTCCCGGCCCTTCACGGGGTGAGTGGCCGGGCGGCTGTATTGGGGGGTCAGCCGCCCAGATAGGGTTTCCGGTCCTCCCAGTTCGGTGATCCCGGTGATCTCGGCTTTGGGATTCGGTGCCTTCGGCGACCAGTTCAGCATCGATTTTCCGGTCGACGGCGACCATGCACGCGTGCGACGGCACGCACCATGCGGAGGGCACTGCGCCGCACATAGCGTGCGCCTCCATCGAAGAAAACCCCTCGAGGAGATCTAGGTTGAAGCGGGCCACCTTCACTACCACAGCCAGGCCAGTGGGTTTAGACTGGCCACCCACGGGACCCTTGAACTGCTCGTACTGGTCGGTTCGGTCGGTCCGGGTAAGGGCCTCCGTGTACAAACGGAAGGACGACTGTGGAGTCTGAGGACAACAAAGCGCTCGTGCAGCGCTTCTACGCAGAGATCGACGCCGGGAACATCGATGCGATGGACGATCTGGTCGCTGAGGACTATCTTGACCACAACCCGCCATTTCCCGGACTTCCGGCCGGACGGGAAGGCCTGAAACAGGCCTTCCGCATATTCTGGAAGGCGACGCCAGGGCGGCACGAGATCGAAGACCAAATCGCCGAAGCGGACAAGGTGGTGACCAGGTTAACGGCCTACGGTCGACACGAGGGTGAGCTCCCCGGACCCCTGCCTCCCACAGGTGCCGACCTGCGGGAAACCGGAGTGGCCATCCACCGAGTCCAAAATGGAAAGATCGCCGAGCATTGGTCAGACCGGGACGACCTCGGGCTGATGCGGCAGCTCGGCGTGATCCAGATACCCGGGGACTGACCCGGCATCCACGTACTGTTCATGGCTGCCGGCACAGCCCGCGTCCTGTCATCGGCCGGCGCGATGATCGTAGCTCATACGGTCATGGGAGCTTCGCGTGGCCTATGGCGGGGCGAGTTCTCCTCCGTTTTCCGGCGGAAGCGAACTGATCGCGGTATTCCCCTGCAGGGACGACCACACGTGGCTCAGGAACTACCTTGAAACCTGCGGCATCCGATGCAATTCGACGTGTTTGCCATGTTCTCTGGCGTGTCTATTCGAACATATATATTGGGTATCTGCTTGCCTGAAGTCGTCCCGCAATGGCCGGGCTGATCGGCGACCTGGACTGCCCCTGATCAGGCCGCAACGCAGGGATGTGGCACGGTAATCTCCATATATGAGACATCCTGTCTTGAATTATGGACTTTCTGTATATCGTGGGGCATGGACGCGACTCAGGCAATCCCGGACTCTATTCCTCCTTTCGTCGACGGAGCCTGGCTTCAAAGGCACCGCGATGGCGTGGTTGTCGCTGACGCGCGCTGGTACCTCGACGGTTCCTCTGGGCGGGGGGCGTACGACAGTGGGCACATCCCATGTGCCGTGTTCGTGGACCTCGACGCGTGGCTGTCCGGCGGCGCCGGTGCGAGAGGGCTCAATCCGCTGCCCGATCCGGCGGTGTTCGCCCGGGGGATGTCTTCTCTCGGTGTAGGCGACGACTCGACGGTCGTCGCCTACGACGACGCCGGGGGCGTCATTGCGGCACGGCTCGTGTGGATGCTGCGGGCGCTCGGGAAGCGGGCGGCGTTGCTCGATGGCGGGATTGCGGCATGGCCGGGTCTGCTCGACAGAGACCCTGTGCATCCTGCGCCGGCGAGCTTCACAGCGGCTCCATGGCCCGAGGAGTCCCTGGTGCAAGCCGACGACCTCGAGGCATGGGCCGGCATCGTGGTCGATGCCCGCCATGCCGACCGCTTCGACGGCAGCCTTCAGCTCCCCACGGATCCCCAAGCCGGGCATATCCCTGGCGCGGTGAATGTGCCATGCCGAGAGAATCTCGACTCCGTTGGCCGGCTGCGGCCTATCGCCGAGGTACGCGAGGCGTTCGCGCGTGCCGGGGTCCGGGACGGCTCTGCTGTCGTTTCCTATTGCGGATCGGGCATCACGGCGTGCCACAACCTGCTGGCCCTCGAACATGTCGGGCTCGGTCGTGGCCTCCTCTACCCCGGCGGCTGGTCCGAATATGCCGAGGACCCGCGACGCATCGCAGAGAGGTAGAGCAAGCCGAGGAGGTCCTGGAACAAGCCCGGGTCACATGGTCCCAGACGTAGTCACTGGTCGCTGTCGCCGGGGATGACGAKGTCCTTCAGCGGCGCGGGGTCGGTGTTCGTGGCCTGTTGGAGGAGGCGGTAGAACAGCAGCCCGCGGCTGGCTGAGGTGCGGCGGTCCGGCGGCAGCTCGGTGCGTTTTCCTTACCAGCGCGGGGGGGCGGCTGTAAGGGAGTCAGGCTGTCCGGCCCGTGCCTTCCGTGTCGTCGTCAGCGGGGCCAGGAGCTGCATCCTCAGCGTCCAGCGCACCGTCTCCACCGCCGCTGGGGCGCTCCGTTTCGCCTTCTCCGTAGTCCCCTTCGGCATATCCTCCGGTTGCCGGTCCGGCCTGGTCCCCCACTGTCCCGCCTTCCCCGTAGTCCCCTTCGGCATATCCTCCGGCTTCCGGTCCCTGGTCCCCCACTGTCCCGCCTTCGCCGTAATCCCCTCCGGCGTATCCTCCGCCTTCCGGCCCGGTCTGGTCCTGGCTAACCGTTCCGCCTTCGCCGTATTCCCCGCCGGAATATTGGCCGACCTCCCTTTCAACGGGGGGTTTCGGGGTGCTGTTATCGTGCTGTTGGGCTGCAGATTCTGGGTTCTCGGACATCGAAAATCCTTCCTTGAAGGATCGTGTGCCCGTGCGAATGCAGAGGCATCACGGCTTCGCGACCGAGGACGAACCGGCGGGCGAGATCTGGCGGGCAAGGGGAGATCTGCTGCTCTACCGATACCGAGACCGGCCTGTGTGTTAATTCTACTTCCAGGGGTCCCTCCGATGACGTCCCGATTGCCTTATCGCCAGGTGGCAGGATGGGGTCCAACATGGACAGGCGGTTGCGGCGCGCTCCTGACGCGGAATGGGTGTTGATGTACCGGCTCGGACTGAGCCGGAAACGCATCGCTGAGCTCGTGCGCGTTCATCCCGCCCTCGTCGGCTACCACCTGGTCATCGCCCGCCGTCAGGACGTGGATATCGGTGACGCGGGAGTCTCAACGACGAAACAGGATCTAACCCGTCAATTGGTGCGTTTCTCCTAGGGCTGCGAGTCGATGCTGGTCGCGCGGAGAACTGCTCGCCGCGGTAGGTGAGTGCGAGTTTGTCGTAACGTATTGCCGGAACACGCCACTGCTTGGATTGAGGCTGCATTTGGCTTCTTCGATCCCGAACAACCGCGGTCTGGGTATGTCCAGTGGGCCACAAAGGGCGGCGCTGCTGCACCACCGACCTTGCCCCGAAGCTCATCTTTCGCTAGTGATCGATTCGGAAACTAGACCTCTAGCTTTTTGTTTGGGCTCCGGAAGCTGTCTAGGCACAGGGCTCGACGGCGACTCCCCTGTCCGAAATGTCTTCATTCATCTCGCCGCTGCTACCAGAAATCGATAGATATTTCGAAGCTTGCCTTCTCCCGCTAATAGGTCGACGGCGTGCGAGCCTCCCCGACTACCTTCGGTTCTAGATGGCGCAGTCAGTGAAGTTACGCTAGACTTCTAGCAAATATAGCTCCCACCCTCTGACCGTTATTGGAGAAACTGTGATCCCTGAAGCCGCAGAGGAATCTGCAACCCCTGAGGAACCCTTCCGGATGACTGCCGATACCCAGAAGATGAAGCGCATCGGGGCCTCTGAATACGAATCCCTGGCCCGTGCCGCTGCCATTGAGCTGTACCCGGAGGTCAATTCGCCCGCCATGGCGTTGTGTTTCAATCTCATCCGAGCCGCAAACAGGATGACCACTGACATGGAAGTCTCGGTGCACCGCCCCATGGGCATCAGCTTCGCCGGGTACCGCCTGCTGTTCACCATCAAGTCGGTGGGACAGGTTAACCCAAACGAGCTGGCCCGGTTGTCCAGCGTTTCCACAGCCTCCATAGCCAGCTTGCTCAACACATTGGAGAAGAGCGGGCTCGTTACCCGAGAACCGGATCCAGAGGACAAGCGCAAAACCGTAGTGCAGCTTTCGGACGAAGGCGAGCAAATGCTGGCCGAACTCTTCCAGATCAACAACCAGCGCGAGCAAGCCTGGGCCGCGGGGCTCACCGAAACCGAAGCGTCGATCCTGGCCCAACTGCTGCGCAAGCTGTTGCTGCACCACCCGGCTCCCCGAACCAGCTAGAACTATAGGAGATACACATGAGGGCTCAAGACGTCCGGTTGGACGACACCGTGATCGCCGAGCTAAGGCAACGCGCCAAAGACTTGGAGGCGCATTCCACGTTGTGGGCCGGAGGCCCAGAAATTGACTCAGCAGGCTCAGCTGCTCTTTCCTCCCTGGTTGAACGGCTGGCCAACATGTATCCATACGGGGATGCAAAGTACATCGGCCAACTCCTTAAGCCCCCGCACCCTGTGGCTTGGGTTGCGCAGGCCATCACAGCACTGATCAATCCGAATAACCATGCTATGGACGGAGGCCCGGCGACCGCGGTCCTGGAAAAGGAAGTCGTGGCCAAACTTGCGGCAATGTTCGGTTATGAAGAACATCTGGGCCATCTGACATCGTCCGGCACCATCGCAAATCTTGAGGCGCTCTGGGTTGCCAGGGAATTGCATCCCGGCAAGGTCATACTGTCCGGAACCAACGCCCACTACACGCACGAGCGCATGTGCCGGTTGCTCGGAACCCCGCACGAAACCATTCCGGAAGACGACCTCGGCCGTCTTTCGATGGCGGATCTGAGGACTAGGCTCGCGCAAGGCGGGGTCGGGACCGTTGTCGTCACTTTGGGCACGACCGGTCTTGGTGCACTGGACCAGGTCCATGAAGCCGCGGACCTGGCAGCCGAATTCGGAGCCCGGCTTCATATCGATGCGGCTTACGGAGGATTTCACACCCTCCTGGCAACTGGTCCCGAACCGCTGGTTGTTCCTGCCCCCTTCCTGGCCATACGCCGGGCAGATTCAATCGTCGTAGATCCACATAAGCACGGACTTCAACCCTACGGATGCGGATCTGTACTCTTCGCTGACCCATCTGTCGGCAAGCTCTATTCACACAATTCCCCCTACACCTACTTCACTTCTTCTGACCTTCATCTTGGGGAGATCAGTCTGGAGTGCTCCAGAGCGGGAGCGTCGGCGGCAGCATTTTGGACCACGGTTGAAGCTCTGGGATTGTCACGCGAGGGAATGGGATCGATTATCGCCGACGGCCGAAAGGCCGCGCTGCAAATCGCTGACATCATCAGAGCCGCCGACGGCGCCGAACTCGTCGTCGAACCCGAACTTGACATCGTCTGCGCCTTCCCTCKACGTCCTACAACTGGGCAAATATCTGCGGCGACAGAAGATGCGTTCGCGGCTATGGCCCAGGACGGCTGGCACTTGGCACTGTATCGGGTCGACAGCAAGTGGCTTGCGAGGAACCATCCATGGGTCGTAGTTGATAGTGACTACACCACTGTCCTGAGATCCTGTGCCATGAAACCCGAGCACCTCCAACTGGCCCAAGAGTTCAGCCACCGGCTCATTGCGTCGATGGAGCAACAACCCTCACGGACAAGCTAAAGGCGCAGCATTGTCGGCCGCGCTCGGCCGTGAATCCGCATCACCATTGACTTACCCGCGCACGCCCCGACCGTGGATGATTCGAACGCAGCTGGACGAGTACCTCAAAGGACTTCAGGCATTGGACGGGGCACCCAGATGCGGAGAGTCAAATTTCAGATACCGCGCGTCTAACTCTGAAGAGCTTCGACGCTGACCGACTTACAACGAAGTGAGGAATTTCCCGTGCAGTTTCACCATCACGGTTATGTATCCGGGGACCCCCGGACCCAGCCGGCAGCAGGAGTCGGCATCAACCGGCCAGTTGAACTTCCCAACGAGGTCGACGTGCTGATCGTCGGCACCGGTCCCGCCGGCATGCTCGCGGCCGCTCAACTGTCTCAATTCCCAGGTGTCGCCACGCGCATCGTGGAGCGCCGTCCCGGGAGGCTCGCCATTGGCCAGGCCGACGGCATCCAGACCCGCACAGTAGAGACGTTCCAGGCCTTCGGGTTCGCCGAGCGGATCACCGCCGAGGCGTATCGGATCACCGAGACGGCATTCTGGAAGCCCGACCCCACGGACCCCTCGCGCATCATTCGCATTGCCCGAACCCCGGATGACCCCGCCGACATCAGCGAATTCCCCCACCTCGTCGTTAACCAGGCGCGCGTGCTGGACTACTTCGCCGAGTTCATGGCCAATTCGCCTACACGGATGTCCCCCGACTATGGCCTTGAGTTTCGTTCCCTGAGCGTCGCGGAGGAGGGAGAATATCCCGTCACGGTGACCCTGGTCCACACCTTCGGCCCCCACGAAGGGCAGGAACGCATTGTCCAAGCCAAATACGTTATCGGCGCCGACGGTGCACGCAGCAAGGTCCGCGAGTCCATCGGCTGTACCCTCACCGGCGACCAGGCCAATCACGCCTGGGGCGTCATGGATGTCCTGGCAGTCACGGACTTCCCAGATGTTCGCCTGAAGTGCGCCATCCAGTCCGGAACCGGCGGCGGCATCCTGCTGATCCCGCGCGAAGGCGGCCACCTGTTCCGAATGTATGTTGACCTAGGCGAGGTGGACCCCAACAACAAGGGCGCCGTGCGCAGCACGTCCATCGATGAAATCATCCGCAAGGCCAACGAGATCCTCCACCCCTACACCCTCGACGTCCGCGACATCGCATGGCATAGCGTGTACGAGGTCGGCCACCGGCTCACGGACAGGTTCGACGACGTCCTGCCGGAGGACCGCGGTACCCGCACTCCACGGGTGTTCATCACCGGCGACGCCTGCCACACCCACAGCGCCAAAGCCGGCCAAGGCATGAACGTCTCCATGCAGGACGGCTTCAACCTCGCCTGGAAACTCGGCCACGTCCTCGAGGGCCGCAGCCCCGAGTCCCTGCTGTCCACCTACTCCGAAGAGCGGCAGGTGGTGGCAAAGAACCTCATCGACTTCGACAAGGAATGGTCCACCCTCATGGCCAGAAAGCCCGAGGAGTTCGAAGACCCCTCGGAGCTTGAGGACTTCTACGTCCGCACCGCCGAATTCCCGGCCGGCTTCATGACCGAATACGCTCCCTCAGCGTTGGTAGCCGCCCCTGAACACCAGCACCTTGCAACCGGCTTCCCCATCGGCAAGCGCTTCAAGTCCGCGCCTGTCGTGCGGGTGGGTGACAGCAACCCGATGCACCTCGGCCATCACGCAACGGCGGACGGTCGCTGGCGCATCTATGTCTTCGCCGACCCCGCGACACCCCAAAACCCGAAAACCGCAACCGCCTCATCGACCGAAGAATTCGCCAAGTGGATCGCCAATTCACCCGAATCGCCGCTCGCCGCCACTCCGGAAGGTGCCGACCCGGACGCTTGGTTCGATCTGAAGGTGATCTACCAGCAGGACCACACCAGCATCGACATCAACGCCGTTCCCGCGGTGTTCAAACCCCAAGTCGGACCTTTCCAGCTCACGGACTACGAGAAGGTCTACGCCACGGATCCCGCCTCGGACGTCTTCGACCTGCGCGGCGTGGACCGCGGCGGCGTCGTAGTGGTGGTACGCCCCGACCAGTACGTGGCAAACGTCCTACCTCTCACGGCAACGGCGGAACTGGGCGCCTTCTTTGCACCCCTGCTGCCGAACAAAAAGTCAGAGCCAATTGCATCCACGGCACTGCCTGGCGCAACCACCCCGACCGCCGTCCACATCAGCAACGGCCTTAAGGACGATCTCACCTTCTCAAAATGACCGGTACGCATCTGATCCGCCAGGGCATGAGTCAAGACGGACTGCAGGGTGCCCTACCGGAACCACGATCGGCACTACCGCCAACACTTCGGTAACTCCGTTCACCACCTGAGAACGCTGTTCAGACACCACCCAAAAATCGGCACCACCGTCGAATGGTACGACTTCTTCATCTATGCCACGGCAGCCGGTCTGGTGTTCGCCCAGCTGTTCTTCGAGCCAGCCGGCGCCTCCATCGCTCTGCTGTTGTCGTTCGCCTCCGTCGGCGTCAGCTTCCTCTTCCGGCCTCTCTGTGCCGTCCTTGCCGGTCATTACGGAGATAAGCTCGGGCGCCGCGCTATGCTCGTGCTGACCCTGATCCTCATGGGCGCAGCCACGACCCTGATCGGCTTCCCGCCGACCTACGCGACTGCCGGGGCTCTCGCCCCGATCATGCTCCTGCTGCTGAGGATCCCGCAAGGCATCTCCGCCGGCGGTGAATGGGGTGGTGCTGTCCTGATGGCGGTCGAGCACGGCCCCCCCGCGACCGCCGCGGACGGGCCGGGGCCGTCCCCCAGCTGGGCGTCCCGTTGGGGCTGCTTTCTGGCCACCGGCGTCACAGCGCTCATGACCGGTGTAATCTCCCCCGGGGCGGCCTTTCTTGAATGGGGATGGCGCGTACCCTTCCTAATGAGCATCGTCCTCATCGTCGTTGGCTACTTTGTCCGCCGCGCAGTGGACGAATCCCCTGTCTTCCAGGAAATTGCCGCAGCCAAAAAACAACCCCGGATGCCGACCGTTGAACTGTTCCGACGTCACGGACTGCTCGTGGTCATCGATGCCCTGATCTTCGCGGGCAACAACGCTGCCGGATACATGGCAACCGGCGGCTTCATCCCCAGCCTCGTGTCCAGCCCCGCTGTCGGTCACGAATGCACAGACGTGCTCGTCGCGGTCACTTACGGTGCTGGAGTCTGGTTCGTCTTCACCTACCTCGCCGGCTACCTCTCGGACAGAATTGGCCGTAAGAACACTTATTTCCTATGCTTCGGCTCCCAGCTGCTGGCCTGCTTTCCGCTCTTCTGGCTTATCAACACCGGGTCCCTGCCGATGCTCTACCTGGCGATGACCATCTTCAGTGTTGGTCTGGGACTTGCGTACGGCCCGCAGGCAGCAGCCCTGTATTCCGAGATGTTCCCGGCCTCTGTGCGCTTCTCCGGCGTCTCCGTCTCCTACGTCCTGGGTGCGATCCTCGGCGGTGCCTTGCCCCCACAATCGCCACCGCGGTCGTACAGGCCACCGGAGGAACGGAAGCCGTGTCCCTATACCTCGTGGGCATGACACTTATTTCCCTCGTGGCCGTCTCCTTAGTGCGGGGCCGCTCCGGCTTGGATCTTTCCATCCGGTATCAAGCCGAACAAGAAGTTGGAGCGCTCGTCTTTGACCGCCGAACCGCCGCCGTCCCAAATGAGCCCACCCAAGTTAACTGAGCCAACCGCGTTGGGCCGGGCTAGCAGAGAGCGCCCGGCCCAACGCGACGGAAGACGACTGCCTGCAGCAAGGACGCTGCAGGCTGCATCCCACCGGGAATTTTGAAGCGAAAGCCAGCAGAAGCACCACGTGGATCAGGCAGATCTTGACGGACCCATCGGACGACTTCGACGTGCACGGCCCGACGAGCGTGTGAACTCTCAATGCTCGGCGACCTTGGACGTGACCGTAATCCACGCCGGGCACTCCCCCATCTATTCGTAGTTCCGCATCGACGACGCCGAAGAGACCTGCCCCAAAGCACCCGGTCGACCGTGGCGGCTGGACTCTCACGTCGCCGCAGCCCCGCAGATGGTGCGCTTGCGAACGGGCATCGAGTCGCGCGGGGCCTTGCACGCGATGAGCAGATGTAGGCCGAACTCGTGGAAGGAAATGGCTGTGATCAGTCTCAATAAAGGAGATTTAAGTGTGGACAATGTCCACACTCCCTTTGGCCTGACAAAAGGGGGCAAGGTCCGGCTCCTCACTTCAGCAACGAGCCAAAACCAAGACCTTTGACGCAGGACCTCGAAGTCATGTTGCGCACACCACCCCTACCCATGAAGAGGTGTAGGACATCCACGACCTACCGAACGAACCAAGAGAGGAACGCATAGCCAGTACAGAGCATGCGGAGGGCCCACCCGCCAAGACCCTGAACCCGCTCCCCCAAAGCCAAACAGGCGACCCGCGGCGCCAGGCACACCCCGCGGCAAATGTCAGAGGGACCTGACCAACCAGAATGTACACACGTTAAAGCAAAAACCCCCTCTGACGAGGGGGTATGCCGTGCCCGAGGTGGGACTCGAACTGCATTCCAGCCCTTGCGAACACTGGGAACTCCCGGCAACATGCGGAATCCGGCCCGGTCCGGCCCCAGTACGACCCGATCCGGCGCCCAAAGTGTGTACTTTGTACACACCCCTCTTAAAGGGGGCGTGTGATGCCAGCCCGACACTCATTGTCGGGTGTTTCGACTTGTCGGGTGTTTCGACTTGTGGGGTGTTTCGACGGCTGCCATTTGCAATGAATGTTCGTGGGCGTCGTGTTGCTCACCGTGCAAACTTGAGCAAACCTTGAGCAAACGTAGGATTGAATCCTGAATCCTGTGCAGCAGGATCAAAGCAACCGGGGGCTGCCGGTTCTCGGGTGCCTTCCATGGCCGACACGCGGGCAGCTGGTTGCGGCTGACAACCGAGGCGGACTCGGAAGTGGGAAGTCCGCGATCATCCACCACGTGGGGGCCGCTGACAGAGAGCAAGGTGAAATGCCATGACCAACGATGATCGTCCGTCGGGAATCTCGGACGAAGACGAGTCAGACCCGGCCATGCCGTCCATGGGCACTCTAGTCATCCGCACCTGGCACGAGCCAGGCCAGACTCCGGGCTTTCGCGCCAGGATAACCTACAGCCGGGCCCCGGGCGATGAGCCGAGCACTGTCTCCACTGCTGATCCAGACAAAGTCCTAAGCGTTGTGCGCCAGTGGCTCTCCGCCCAGCCTGTCCCTCCCAGCGACGTCTAGATATCTCTCATTCGATTGCGGCTTGGCTGCGACCAAATGTCCGCAACGAGGCGCCGAATGGCCTCCGAAGGGACAAGGCCCATCTCCTGCTTCAGTTTCGCTTGATACTTTTCGAAGGCCCGAAGCGCGGCGGCAATGTTGCCCTGGTGCCGTTCAGCCTGAATGAGAAGTCCAACCGCACTTTCATAAAGCGGTTCGAGTTCTATTGCTGCCTCCGAGGCCTCCAAAGCAGACTCATAGTCACAGCGCGCCAGCGACTCGCGAGCAATGATGTGGAAAGCGTGGAGCCGGTCCTGCCGTAACCTGCTCTGTTCAAAGAGCACCCAGTCCTCATACCAGCCCGGGAGCAATTCGGCGTCCCGTAACTGGCGCAGACATGAGGCCGCATTTCCATTGAGCCCCACTCGGCTCAGCTCCCGGATCTGAGCCCGGACCCTGTGCAAGTCGACATCCACCAATTCGCTGAGGGACAGCACGGCTCCCCCGTTGACCAACAGGCCTGGGACCTGCCGCGAGACCAGGTGGATGCTCACCCGCAGGCTTTCCAGGGCCCTGGACTCGCGACACTCAGGCCATAACAGACCGACAAGGTAACTTCGGGGACGTGGACCGTTGATCGCCAGCGCAGCAATCAGCCGTTGTTGACGCCCTGCAACGGGCACGACGTCGGTGTCCCGGCGAAGTTGCCACGTTTGAAGCAGGCTCAACTGAAAACCATAGCCGTCATTGCCCATGGGTACCCCCAAGTCCAGCGTGGGTCTGAAGAGCTGGAATCCTATGTAGCAACGACTTTCCGCAGTTCGGAGTGTGATGTCAATGGCCTGCGTCATCTGGCGGTTTTGTGAAGAGAAGTAGGTTGAGCGGGGCACCCTGGCAGATCGTGCACAACAGTGACCGCCATTAGACCCTAGTGACCGCCAGTGCGGCCCTACGGCAGCGCCTATGCCCGGACCAGAGCCATCTCTTGAACTCGATTCGGACCGAATTGTCGTCCGGGAGCACTATCACCGTTCCGTCCCTCGGCGTCCAGCCGTCATGCAGGAAGAAGAAACGTCCGCCACTGAGCACCAGCAGGCGCAGACCGTCGTACCGGTAGAGCGCTGTGCCCCCGCTACTCACTTTCACCTCTTTGACGGCGTCCGACCCGATACCCAGCGGCTTGTGTGAATAAACCTCCGCCCGGGGCATGTACTGAACTCCTTGCTCGAAGTTCATTGCCAGCCGACGGCCCAGTGCCTGGGCATGACTTGGCTCACGCGTCGTTTATTTATGGCCGGCTAGGGCCGTAACCTGCGGTGATGCGTTCTGACCGGTGGCTTTTCACGCGGTTTGGCCTAATGTCGCGGATGTGGTGTTTATCAGGCAGGCGCGGACGGCCTCGGGAGCGCCGGCGGTCCAGATCGCCGAGTATGTGCGCGGTCGTCAGCGGATCGTGGAGCATGTCGGCTCGGCGCATACCGAGGTCGAGCTCGGCGTGCTGCTGGAGCGCGCCCGTGAGCTGCTTGAAGACCCTGCACAGGGTGTCCTTGACCTCGGCGCCGAGCCGACACCCCAGGTGTAGAGCCTGGTTGAACCTGCCCGCGGGCCGGGCTTGTTTGATGCGGCCGAGCTGGTCGGGCCAGCCGCCCGTGATGGTTCAGGACGCGTGGTGGGAACGGACTCGCGGGTCCTGTTCGATGCGTTGGCCTGGGTGTTCACGGCGTTGGGATTCGACAGGCTCAGCGACGCGGTGTTCCGGGACCTGGTGATCGCCCGGGTCGTGGAACCGACCTCACTGCTGGGATGCCGGCAGAGTCCTGCGGGCCCTGGCTGTGTCCCGGCCAGTTATGCGACCATGAAGCGCACCCTCGGCCGGGTCGCCGCGGGCAAGTACCGCGGCCGGATCGCGGCCTGGGCATGCTATGCGGACGCGCCGGCCACTTCTTATTTCGCTTGCTAAGACCGGCGGTTCCCTCACTGGTTTAGCTTATGCATGTAGCGTTACTCGGGCGTTACGGGCTCTTCGCTATTGGTTTGTGAGGCTGGCTTGGCCTGACAGCAGGCATGGCGGCCCCCAGGCCCGGGTGCGCATTTCCCGGGTGAGGGTCTCAAATCCGTAGCCGAACAGCTCCGGGTTCGTCACGGCGCGTCCGAAGAACCGTGAAACGGTCGCGTTCGAGGGCAACTGACCGAAGGCGCCGGGTGAGGAACGCAGGATGTCCAGATCCGGGGCATGTTCGCCTCCGGCGGCGAGCATCGCAGCCAGGGATCCGAACAGTTTGCCGGAACGATGCCGTGCGCCGGAGCGAACAAACTGGCCGAGCCGCTCTTCGCACAGCCGGCCGAATCCGAGGGCGTCCACGAAGCCCGTGAGGACCGTGACGCCGGCATGGGAGATCAGCGACTGGCCGGTGAAAGTGACGGGGACTGACGGAAAAACAGGGATGGAGTGCTGCATCGAAAAGGTGCTCCTTCACGACCGGGATTATTGGCTAAGGCACCCTTGTCAGAGCACCTTTTCGCCTTTTCGTTGTCCCGGTAGAATCGGTGCTGCAAACCCATCAGGGCAGAGGGTTCCTTAGGGGCCAAGGTCTGGTGGAATCAAGCCGACGACGTTCTGTTCGCGGATGGTGACGTGCACCTGCGCCGATCTAGCCGCCGCTCGCTCCACGACAACCCCCGCTGCGGGACCGTCGACGCCGCCTACACGCCCGGACCCGCGGTACCGGACCAGTCGATGTTCCTAGTCGGTTCGGTGGAAAACGTACCCCCAGCGCCCATCGATGGTCTGCTCTAGCCGGTCGGCGGTCCCGGCGGCGACCTCTCGGCCGCCAAGGATGTCGGTCCAGTTGCCGCCGTCCGGGAACGGCACTGAAATTTTCTGGGACGAGTCTCCGAAGTTCAGCGCAATGACGTACCGGTGGAACCTTCCGGCTTCGTCGTGCCCCCAGCGGTGATAAACGACGATCTGGCGGTCGGCGTCGATGCCGTAGCCGTTGTCGCATGGGATGCGCCGATCCCACGGCCAGCTGCCCGGGTACATGCCGGGCAGCCGGAGTACGGGGTGTTCCCGGCGCATCCGTGCCAGTCTGGTCAGGAGCTCCCCGGTCCAGCGCCCTAGCCCGTCTTCGGTCAGGGCCCATCGCTTCGGCCGTGGTGACACACGCTTCACTTGTGTGTGCGTGTCTTCCTCCGGCATCCACTCGTCCTGTCCGCCATCCTCGGTCTCGTAGAACATGGGCATGCCGTAGCTGGTGTAGAGGGCGATGAGGTACGGCTGGAGGCGGTGCCATGTGGCACGGCCGCCGGCGACGTAGGTCGGCGTCTCGTGGTCGTGATTGCCGATATACATGACGGGCAGGCGGCCGGGCGCGAAGCACAACGCGGAGTCAAGCCACCGCATGATCCCGGGTCCGAGGCCACCGCGCAGGTAGTCCTTCGTCCGCCAGAAGCCGTCGTCGATCCAGCAGCCGGTGGCATCGACGCGATTGGCAATGTCAATGGCATCCCAGCCGGCGAGGTGCTCGATGATGATCGGGAACTTGTCCTTTCGATCTGCGTCGCCGGTCTGCGCGAGATGGCTGCGGACGCCGTCGATGACCTTGGGGAGGCCGTGYTCCGCGGAGCCGCTGTAGTAGCCCTTGGTGAAGTCCAGACGCAGCCCGTCGATACCGAACGTGTCGATCCAGTACCGGCAGGTGCCCACAACGAACTCTTCGGTGCACCGGTTGTGATAGTCCAGCTCGGTACCGAATCCGCCTTCCCCGTACTGACCGGTGAAGGGGCTGTCGGCCGGGTCCCTCCATAGCCAGTGGTATGCGAACCCCAGCTGCTGCGCCTGGTCGATCTCCACGTGGTTGAAGACGGCATCCATAAGCACATGCAGTCCACGCTCGTGGCAGGCGCCAATCAGGCGCTTCAATGCCGACAACTGCTCAAGAGGATCGTCCGGATCGGCCACGTAGGCGTGTTCCACCGAGTAGTACTGGTAAGGCAGGTAGCCCCAGTTGAAGCCGCCCCCGACCCAGGCGGTCCAAGGCATGAACTCTACCGCGGTAAAACCGAGACTGGCGATGCGGTCCAGCTTTTCAATGACAGCCTGTACGGGCGGACGGTCACCGCGGTACTCCTTGGTGAAGTCTTCGAGGAACAGCTCGTAAATGACGAGGTCGGTCGGCGGCAGCCGCTTCGCCAGCGCGGTGACGACGTTATCCGCCGGGTGGCTACCGCCCACCACTACACCGGAGTTCTCGTTCTCGCCAACACCGTAGCGCGCACACGGATCGGTGAGAATCCGCGGCTCGACAGCGGTGCCCTCGAACGATACCCGGTATTTGTACTCGTAGAAGTCGTCGGGAATGGGTCCGGTCGTCGCTCTGTACAGGGTCCCGCCCTCCGAGGACTCTGGCTCCAGCCGCAAAGCATTGGCCAACTCCCACGGCTCGCCCGTGAGATGCCCTTGGAATGTACCGTAGGCGTCTATCGAGGCGATGTGGGCCTCTCCACCATACTCAGGGAGGTACTGCCCGGCGTCGGGGATAAACACACTGAACTGGATCCGGCCGCCCACGTCATGGGCACCAAAGTCCTCGTAGCGGACCATTTTCAACGCTCCAATCTGTGATGCCGCGGCGGATGTGGCGCGCCGGCGGGCAGGCGCAAATGGTGAGTCTAAGCTTCAGGGCAAGGTCAAAGTCGACGCTTGCCTCTCCTGCGTCAGCGGCGTCGGAACATGCTGGACTTACGGTCTCACAGAGGCGTTACCCCGGTGTTACCGATGCATCAGGTCACTGTTTGTCTGTGGCAACGGGCCCGGTTTCAATAGATCGCTCCGGCCGGCGGGGCGTGATCCGCCTGCTGGAGTTAGGGCTGTCCTCGGCACGCGTCAGCGACGAAGCAATGCAGTCCGTATTGGACGGCGCCCCTGTATGGTCTGGAGGCGTTGGCCTGTTCACCGCCGAGCAGAGATGAAAACCCCTCCCCGCAGTGCTGTCCTCAATCGGTGGTCTTCTCAGTCAGGCTCAAAGACGGCAGGGCAACAATGCTGCCGCACTTCGAGCCTTGCAAGTCCCCTCTCCACAGGTGCCCGCTGCCCCGGTACCTACGGCTGCCCCGCCAGAAGAGCCGACGCATGGCTAAGCCTGTCTGGCACCAACCTC